>CAZENX010000012.1:0-16998 GCA_964513865.1 uncultured Methanosarcinales archaeon
CAGCAACAGAAGAGACATTCCTGTATTTTTTACATACATTTTGCTTATTTACATGAATATATTCTTTTGGTACAAAAATAAATTCAGAAAAACCCTTGATTGGAAAATTGTAAATTTTAATATGGCTTTCCTTGTCTATTGCAGGACTGTAAGCAATGCATTTTCCTTTGAATTCCTGAGCTCCTAAAACAGCTTCATATGGCAAACCAGGACATCCACTTGTTATAATTACATGGTCTTTTTTGGCTATTTGCCTGCCAATCTCTCTTGCCTTTTCTTTGACTTCATCAGCTATCAAACCACCTGCAGAACCATAAACGCCAATCTTCATACACCAAAGAAGATTATAATTGTTTAAAAAGTTGTTGTTTAGAAAACTATATATACTAGCTTTTCAATTTTTATCTCATGGTTTTGGAATCTATAGTGAATCCTTTCAGGGCAGAATCAAATCCAAAAAAGATGTTTCTTATTGGGTTTATGTACAGCTCAATAGCAATTCTGCTTAGTTTGTGGATATTCAACCAGCATGCTTCTTTGGTTATGGTTTTTTTAACAGTTTTAGCTGCTACCCCTTTAATCTATAATACAATAAAGGTAGAAGAGCAGAAGGATTTATCTGATATGCCGGAGAAAAGATTATTAAAAGAACACGCTCACGCTTTATCCTTTTTTATGTATCTTTTTTTAGGTATAACCTTGTCTTGCACTTTGTGGTATATCTTTTTACCTAACGGAATACTTACTAATCTTTTTGGTGTGCAGACACAAACAATAATAGATATTAACACTAGTGTTATAAAATTTGGCTCTACTGGTTTTTTTATGCAATTCGTAAAGGTTTTTTCAAGAATCTTCTTCAATAACCTAAAGGTGCTTATATTCTGCATATTATTTGCTTTTATTTTTGGTGTTGGTGCTATCTTTATATTAACATGGAATGCGTCTGTTATTGGAGTAGCAATAGGTAATTTTATACGTTCAGGATTTGCAAAGATAGAGAGTTTTGGTTTCAATACTTTAGCAAGCTATTTCCATGTGGTTTCTGTTGGTTTATTCAGATATGCTATACATGGAATTCCGGAAATTTTAGCGTATTTTACAGCTGGTTTAGCAGGAGGAATCATTTCTATTGCTGTAATAAGACATGATTTTGGAACAAGAAAATTTGAAAGGATTATTTTGGATAGTTCTGATCTTTTACTGGTGTCTTTAGGTCTATTATTTTTAGCAGCTTTATTAGAAGTTTTTATTACCCCACTTTTATTCTAAAATCTTTAATTTTCCTGGTCTAATCTCAAAGACCTCTCCTTGTTCTAATAAAGATTTAAGAATTTCTTCTGCTTCTTTAATTCCAGATCTTACTAAAACTTCTTCATAAGAAGCCCCATCTCCTAAGTCAGTATCTTTGATTAAATTTAATATTTTCTCATAAGGATTTTCTGTAATCTTTTCATCTGCTTCTATTATCCTTTCCTCTTCTACTTCAGATTTATCTAATCTGTCTAACTCAAGCGTTCTTACTTTTATCCATCTTTTATCATTTATCTTTTTAACTATCTCATACATTATATATCTCTGGGAATTCCACTCTCTGGGCCTTCCAATTATTGAAACAATATCCCCAACATCAAAACCATTCAGTTTTTTGTTATCAAAAGTCCTTGCATTTATCTTGTTTGAACCATCATCAATAATAAAGCTACCATTATCGTTTTTTGCAACAACTGTTGCCAGAATATTAACTCTGGAGATTTTACCAAAAGAGGTTTTAATATAATTGGGTTGCCATCCCTCTTCCTTAACATATTCACCATTAATAATGTCTTTGATTCTTACTTTATATGCAATCTGTCTTTTTATATTATTATTCATTTTTAGATTCTTTGTATAAAGTTTCTTTTTGGTTCAAATATGTCTCCAGATCTTTTCAAACGGTCAATAACCTCTTCTACTCTGCTTTCATCTATGTTTTTTTCTTTTGCTTCTGCAATAATATCACTTATAGGAATGACTCTGCCTATCTTTTCTTCTAAGCTTACTATAATCTCTCTTATTTGCGAAATATGACTTCTTTCAGAACTAGAGATACCTGTTGTTATCACATCTATATCTATTTTGCCTGTTTCAGGGTCTACACCTATTGTACTTAGGCAGTATCTAATCAAATCTATTGCTCTTCGTGCATCCTTTTTCAGGACTTTATCACTTAATCTTAAACGGGCAGAAGCTTCTGCTAATCTAACCAAGGCTTCTAGTTGTCTTGGAGAGACAGGTATTGGCCTAATCTCTCCTTCTGTTGTTCCAGCACTTCTCATCTTTACAAAGAATTCTTTTATTTCCTCTAAAGCAGAATCTGTTAATTTTGGGAATATCTTTTGCTTTGCATATGCAAGATATTTTCTTAAAAAATTTGTTTGAAGCTCACTTTCTTTTTCCATGGATGCCTGATGCAAATGCAGAATAAATTTTGCCATCTTTTCATCTTTATCTTTATCAGGCAGATCTCTTATAGGAAAGATTAGATCAAATCTGTTGATTAAGGTAGAGGGGAGATCTATTTGCTTAGCTATCATTTCATATGGATCAAATCTTCCAAATTTAGGGTTGGCTGCAGCTAAAACAGTAGTTTCTGCTCTTAAGGTTGCCTGAATATTAGCTTTACTAATAGAAATTGTCTGTTGCTCAAGCGCTTCATGCATAGCATCTCTGTCTTCACTTGACATCTTATCAAGCTCATCTATACAACATATGCCCCTGTTTGTTAAAACCAAAGCACCTGCCTCTAATGCCCAACCTCTTAAAAATTCATCTTTCACAACTGTTGCAGTAAGACCAGCTCCTGAAGCTCCTTTTCCTCCAACATAACGGGCTTTAGGAGCAACAATACTTATTCTTTTTAGCAAAACAGACTTTCCTGCACCCGGATCTCCTACAAGCAAGATATGCATATCCCCTCGGATAGTTGTTCCATCCTCTTTTAATTTTTTTATTCCACCCACCATTTGCAATAATAAAGCTTCTTTTAACTCCTCATAGCCATAAATAGATGGAGCTACAGAATTTATTAGTTTAGGAAATAGTTTTGGATCTGCTGCCAGATCTAGTATCTTTTTCTCTTCTTTTTTTGAGATTTCTACTTCAGTGAACTCTTCTTCAACTGGTTCTACATAATTCGCTTCTATCATTAGGTCAAACCTAGTTAGCTTGCCACCCTCCCTTGATGGAATTGGCACTTCATTTAATATTCCTGAAACCTGTATTTTACTACCAGGATTTGTCTTTTTTTCAGACATCGGACTGACTAAATCTGATTTTAAGAAAACATTCATTCTTTTTGGCTGCTCCCCTCCCTCCAAATCTTCGGGCGCTTCTTCTAGAACAATCTTTTGGGCATCAACTAGCTCTTTACTTACTAATCTAAACTTTCCCTTTCTTCCACAGCTGCATCTGCTAGGCTCTTTAAATTTTGATTCTATCTGCAAGACTGTAATGATATTCCCGCAGCTAGGGCACTCAAATCTTGCAGAAGTTACTTGGGGCCTAACATCTGATTTTTGTCTGACAATGCCTTTTGAAACCAAGAATTTAGAGATATGATTGCTTCTAATATTTCTTATCTCTATCTGCTGTGATTCTGGTAGATTAGAAAACCTTACTTTAAAATTTTTTAGGTCAGCATCAATATCAAAACCTTCTATTGCTAACTCAGCTGCCTTTATTACTTCTTCTGGTTGCTCCAATAATAGCTCAGCTAAAGCAGGATCAAATTTACTAAGTTCAGTAAAATCCACTACTACAAATTTTCCCCCTTTTCTTACATTGCTGACTATTAAATCATAGTAGTTTTTTTCCAAAAATTCACCAAACTTTTTAATTTGTTCTTCAGCATTCATTTTTCAAGAAAAAATAAAAAATTATTTTACTTTTTTTAAGTTGATAATTAACTTGTCTAGAGCTTCATTTACTTGGCTTTCTGATTTTGTTCCAGTGCACACAACCTTTCCATTGCTAAATAAGAGGAAAGTTGCTTTAGCCTCATCTAATTTATACACTAACCCAGGAAACTGCTCTGGTTCATACTCAGTATTTCCTAGCTTCATGGCTAATGTATTAAGATTTAAATCCATGCCAACTGAACCAGAAGCAACTATATTTTGAATATTAATTTTAGGTTTAATCTTAATCTTTATACCTATCTTTTCCAGACTTTTTATGATTTTTTCAATAGATTCTTGCACCTTTTCCAAACTACGAGCTCCTGTGCACACAACATTTCCTGAACTAAAGATTAAAGCAGAGGTCTTTGGCTCTTTTATTCTTATTACTAAGCCTGGAAACTGCTCAGGATTATATTCAGTATTACTAAGAGTAGCAGCCATCTTCTCCAATGGCACATCATGCTCTAAGCTAGTAGAAACAACTATATTAACTACTTTTATGTTTTTTTTCTCCATAATCTCGCCCCCTTGAAGGTTTTTATTTATAAAGGAAATTATCTTTTATTTATAAATGCTTTTATTGTTTATTATCTTTTTTATAAAATATATTTTAAAATAATAGTGCCCCCTTCATTTCCTATGGAGATTATTTATTAGAGGCCTCTAAATTGCAAAATTTATGAATTTTATCTTTATAAAGCAAATACTACACCCCTTCATTTCCTATGGAAAATTTAAGAAGATTTATATATTGCTAAAATTTCAGGAATAACAATGGGAAAAAAGGACATGGAAAAAAGGGTCTTGGAAACTATTAAGAAATATAACTTATTAAATAAGAAAGACAAGGTTTTGGTAGCTGCTTCCGGAGGAAAGGACTCAACTACTGCTTTGTATTTGTTGAAGAAATTTGGTTATGATGTATGTGCTTTGATAATAAATGCTGGAATTAAGAATTATTCTAAGAAAAATTTAGAAAACTTAACAGTTTTTTGCAAACAAAATAAAATAAAGTTATATGAGGCAAGTTTTGAAAAAGAATTTGGATTTACATTATCTAAAATAAAAAACAAATTACATAAAATAGATAAAAATCTGAAGGTTTGCACTATCTGCGGCATATTAAGGAGATATTTATTAAACAAGAAAGCAAGAAAATTAAAGATTACCAAGATAGTTACAGGACATAACCTTGATGATGAAGCACAGGCAATTTTAATGAATTTATTTAAAGCAAATACAAACGTATCAGCAAGATTAGGACCACTTGTTGGTGTTTTAAGAGACAAAAAATTTATTCCAAGGGTTAAACTATTATATTTTGTTTCTGAAAAAGAGATTGAAATTTATAGCAAAAAGAAAAAGTTTCCTGTTTTATATGAGAGATGCCCTTATGTTCAGGAAGCTTACAGGAATCATGTAAGAACCTTATTGAATGAATATGAAAGGAAAAACAAAGGAACTAAAGAGAAGATTGTTAAAAAATTCTTGGAAATCTTGCCAAAATTAAAGAAAAGATATTCCGGAAAATTATCTTATTGCAAGATATGCAAAGAACCTTCCTCTGGAAAGATATGCAACAGATGCATGTTACTTAAAAGATTAACTTTATATAATTCTAAATAAAGAAATTAAATATGGACATTGCATTTCCTAAGAAAAACGAAAAGAAATTTTTGAGGTTAGCTGAAAAACTAAATATTAAACTGAAATTTGCTTACAGATATAAAGAAAATTTTAAACTTGATAATATAATAATTAGTGATAAAGGAACAAGAAAGAATTTTGAATCAGGCAATATAAAGATGTTTTTCAATTTAGAAAATTTGCAGGAAAGGGATTTTATTCATCAAAGAAACTCTGGTTTGAATCATATTTTAGCAAAGATAGCACATGATAAAAACAAAATTGTAGCATTTAATTTTTCTACTATTTCAAATGCTAAGCCAGAAAAAAGAGCCCTCCTTTTAGGAAGAATGAGGCAGAATGTTAAATTATGCAGAAAATACAAGGTTAAGATGTTCCTTGCTAGTTTTGCTGCTGAGCCTTATGAGTTAAAATCTAATTATGAACTTAGAGCTTTTGGTTTTATGCTTGGAATGAATCCAAGGGAAGTTAAGGAAAGCTTGGATATTTAAAAGCTTTAAAATTAAATATTAATAAAGGTTTTTGGTAATAGGGAAAAAAATTCTAAATACTAACGTTATATGTAAGTAATACTTATTTAAAATAGTAATAATTATAAATGTTAGGAAAAATTCATTATTTTATGGAAAATGACATATGTAAAGAAGAATGGTAGGCTTGAAGCAGTTATTTTTATTTTCGTTAAGAATAAAAAGATACTTCTAGTTGAAAAAAGAGATATAAAAAGAGTAAGAGACCCTGGGATATTTGCTTTTCCTGGTGGTATGATTGAGAAGGGTGATTTAGGCAAAGACGAGGATTATAAAGTTGTTGCTTTGAGAAGAGAAGTAAAAGAAGAACTTAGTTTAGACAATTTTTCTTATAGATTCATCACATATCACAATTATGAAACAGGCAAAAAAAAATATGGGATCTACTATTATGTTTGTAACGAATGGAAGGGTACAATACCTCATAAAAATGCAGAAGGCGATTCTCTGCTATGGGTCAATATTAAAGATGCTTTGGATGTAATAGAAAGAGAGCCTGATAAAAAGGTTATAAAGAACTTCTTTTTAAATTAAAACAATCGCTTTTATTACAAATTGAAGGAATATTTACTGAATTTCCGATTTTAAAATTTGATAATTGTCAAAGTTTCATTGTTTCTTTTAATAACTCTTTTAAAATATTTTCTTCTTTTACTGTTTTGATTACTTTACCTTTTTTGAAGATTGCTCCACATTTGTCTCCACCTGCAACTCCTATGTCAGCATCTTTAGCTTCTCCAGGACCATTAACCATACAACCCATAACTGCTATTTTAATTGGTTTTTTAATGTTAGCAGTAGCTTCTTCTACCTCTTTTGCCAATTCTATTAAATTTATTTTTGTTCTTCCACATGTAGGACACGAGACCACTGTTCTACCTTTTTTAAGTCCTATTGACTTTAGTATTTCATTTGCAATTCTTACTTCTTCAATAGGTGACTCTGTTAGTGATACTCTTATTGTGTCTCCAATTCCTTTAAGTAAAAGGCTTCCAATTCCTATGGAAGATTTTATTGTTCCAGAAAATTTTGTTCCAGCTTCTGTAATTCCTATATGTAATGGATAATTTGATTTTTTTGAGAATAATTCACATGCTTTCATTGTTGTTAATACATCTGATGCTTTAAGTGAAACAACAATATTTTTAAATTTAAATTTTTCTAGAAGCTTTATTTTTTTTATTGCTGATTCTACCATTGCTTCTGGTGTACTACCTAATTTTTTACGTATGTCTTTTTCTAATGATCCTAGATTAACGCCTACTCTTATTGGTATTTTTCTTTTTTTTGCAGCTTCTATAACTTTTTTTATTTTTTCTTTGTCTCCTATGTTACCTGGATTTATTCTTATTTTGTCTGCAAATTTTGCTGAAATAATAGCCAGTCTATAATCAAAATGGATGTCTGCTACTAAAGGTATTTTTATTTTTTTTTTGATTTTTTCAAGGCTATAAGCTGCTTTTTCATCAGGAACTGCTACTCTGACAATATCACATCCGGCTTCTTCTAATTCATGTATTTGTTTTACTGTTGCTTCTATATCCTTTGTATCTGTATTAGTCATACTTTGCACAGCTATAGGATTATTTTTACCTATTCTTATATCTCCTATCTTAACCTCTTTTGTTTCCATTCTTATTAAACTACTTTTTTGAGATACTCTTCAATTGTTAATACGGGCTTGGTTCCATGGAACATACTGTCAAAAAGATTTTGATAAACCTCTATTATGTCTTTATTTGTAGAGACAAAACCTGTAATTATTTTTGTTGAGTGAGCTACAACAAACATCATTTTTTTCTCTGATAAAAATAGATTATAAGGAATCTTTTCATCAACAACCTTTATATCAATCTTTGTTTTATGCAGTCTTTTTAATATTTCTTTTACCATATCCTCTGGTTTTTTTTCTTTATAATCTTTTTTTAAGGTTTCAAAGTAATAATCAAATCCTTCTTTTGTTATGAGGTATCTTAATTGTTTTTTCTTCTCCCAAGCATCTTTGAAAGTTTTCAGATGCATTATTGTTAAGTTTGGATTTTCTGCTCCTGATAAAGTTGGTCTTTTTTTCCACATAATGTTTCTTATTTCTATAAATTCCTTGTCTTTCTCTGGATAAAGTTCGAATGGAACGGATTTTGACCTTACAATAAAATTTATCTTGTCACTTCTGCTTATTATATCCATCATCTGGAAGGTATATTCCTCTTTTGATTTAATTATCTGGATATCTGGTGTTGCGCTTGTGTTGATTAGATTGAGTAATTCTGTCTCTTTTTGAACAAAATCATTAAATTTTTTATATATAAATTCCACTACTCTATTTTCAAAATTATGTGCATTATACTTTGCAGGAGAGCCCTCGTTTTTAGATATTAAATTTAGATTTATAAGATCATTTAAGAATTCATAAATACCTCCTTTTGGTATTTTTGTTTCTGAAACAATCTCATCAGCTGTTAATTCATCACTATTATAAAGCAGATTTATTATTAAAATATGGTTTTTTTTGAGTTCAAACTGCTTGTTTAGAACATGTAAAATTTGGTCAAACTTCATTTTATTGTCACCTAAAAGACATTTAAAAATACCTGAAAATTATTATTATTTTCAGTTAAAAGCATCTTTCTTTTTAAATATTTCTATTTTAAATAATAACAAACTTTAAATAATATTTTAACTTATATAATGTATGATTTCAGTTAAAATAGAAAGGGGGTGAAATTAAATTTTTAAAAAATATTATATGGAGGTATTAAAAATGTTTAAAAAAACTGGAAAGGATGCATTGTATATTCATTATGAAGATATACTGCCATCAGGTAAAAAGATTAAGGTCCTATATGCTTCTGATCTTGAAGCTGTTGAATTATTCATAGCTAACCAGAATGGTACTTATGATGATCAGCCTGTTCATAAGTTTGTTGAAGGTCAACCTAATAAAGGATGTCCTGACTCTGATTTTGCTACATATAGACCAAGACCCATTCCTGAAAGAGATGTAGGAGAGATTGTTGAAGCACTTGGTGGTTTACCATCTAAAGTAAGAGGTGCAATATATGATGGGAATAAGCCTGAACTTATGAGATATATGGCAGGAGGATAATGAGGTTTTAAATGCTAACTCAAAAAGACCTTTTATTGTTAACAAACTTAAGACAAAATGCAAGGGAAACCTTAACAAGATTAAGCAAAAAAACAAACATTCCCATATCAACAATTTATGACAAATTAAAGCTTTACAATGGAGACATAATAAAGAAACATACTTCAATAATTGATTTTGCTAAACTTGGTTATAATGCCCGTGTTAATGTGATGTTAAGAGTTGATAAAGAACAAAGAAATGATATAAAGGATTTTCTGGCAAGAAGAGACTGTATTAATTCGGTTTTTAAGATAAACAATGGTTTTGACTTTATAGTAGAGGGGATTTTCAAGGACATAAGAGAAGTAGAGGATTTTATAGAAATAATAGAAAATAAGTTTAAAATAAAATCAAAACAAGTATATTATATTGTTGATGAGATAAAAAGGGAAGGGTTTATGACAGCAATGAGTTATTTATAAAAACAGGTTTTGTATATAAAACAATTAATAAGGTTTCTTTTTTTCTGTTCCAAAGCAAAATATATAAACTTACTAACTTAAACTCTTATTATGGAAAAAAAGGAACCTTTGCAAAAGTTAGCATTTGCATGGCTTTTCCTGATAATTATAATTGTAATATTTCTATTATTATATTTTCTAAAGCCAGTTAAATGTGTATCAACTAATTTTTATTGTCATAAATCAACAATAGACAAAAATCACGTAAAGATAATCTTGGTAAATACTATGTATGAAGTGGATGTAATAAATCTTACAGCTTCTTGCAATTTAGAAGATTGGCGATTTAATGGAAGATATAACTATGTAACTTTTGAATTAAATAAAAACTTAGAAATAGATGTTTTTTGTAAAGACTACTTCAAAAATCTTAATCTTACTTTGTTATACAAGGATTTAAACACAAACATAACTCATACAGATATTATAACAGTTAAAAGATAACTTTTTTATACTACATTTTATTATCTTAAAGTATGGTAAGAGAATCTATTGTAGCAGGGGCATTCTACGATGCTTATTTTGATAGCCTAGAAAAACAAATCATCTCTTGCTTTAACCATAAGCTGGGACCTGGAGCTTTGCCACTAAAGAAAAGAACAAAAAAACTAAAAGCTGTTATTGTCCCTCATGCTGGCTATGTTTACTCTGGTATGTGTGCTGCTTGGGTTTATAAGGAGATAGCAGAAGCAGAATTTCCTGATTTGTTTATAATAATAGGTCCAGCCCATGGAGGATATAATTCAGCTATTTCAATAGAAGACTGGAAAACACCTTTTGGCTTAGTAAAAACAGATAAAGATTTTGCTTTAAAGTTAAAAAAAAATTCTGACTTAAAAATAGCAGAAGAAGCACATTCAAATGAGCATTCAATTGAAGTTCAAATTCCATTTCTACAATTTGTAAATAAAGACAAACTATCTAAATTAAGAATCCTGCCAATAATTTTCACTAATGACTTAGATTATAAAAAACTTGCTTCTGATATAAAAAAAACAATAAAAGAAACAAAGAAGAAAGTTGTTTTTATTATTAGCTCTGACTTCACACATTATGGCTCTGCTTATGGTTATGTTCCCTTTACTCTAGATATCAAAGAGAGATTAGAGGAGCTAGATAAAAAAGCCTTTGGCTATATCAAAAGATTAGAAGCAGATAAATTTGCTAATTTCATTAATAAAACAGGAGCAACTATCTGCGGCTATATGCCTATCCTGTTGTTATTAGAAACTTTAGAAGATACAAAAGGAGAGGTTTTGCTTTACTATACCTCTGGAAGTTTAACAGGAGATTATAGAAATTCTGTTAGTTATGCTGCAATAATATTTAGATAAATTTATATAGCTTTTATATAATAAATATATTATGAAAAAAAGAGGCCAGCTTACTATCTTTATAATTCTAGGAATAGTTTTGTTGATTGCTTTTGGTTTTCTTTTTTTTGTGAGAAATCTTTTCTTTCAAGCAAAAGTAGAAGCTGAAGCTCAAACAAAATTGGAAGAGGTTTTTCAATCTGAATCTTTTAAGACTTATACATCTTCTTGTTTAGATGAGGTTTCAAAAGATGCTATATTATTAATAGGAAAGCAAGGAGGTAACTTTTATCCAAGCAAATATTTGCCAATGCAGGACAATGACAAAAACATTAGCGTTTCTTATGGCATTACTTGGGAACCTCTTAATCCAGATTTTCTGCCTCCTGGTGCTTTTACCTCTTTGCCGGAATATCCTCGCTTAATCAACATATTTCAACAATCTTATTTTGGGAATAACAATCTGCCATATCTGTGCCAGCCGGAGGGACCTAATCAAGAAACCCAAGGAGATATAAAAAGAGAAACCTGTACTTTTTTAGACCCTTTTGTCAAGCCAGGATATGGTCCTGACTCTATTCAAGAACAGCTTTCTTCATATATAGCAGAAAAACTTGATGAATGTATAAATCTTTCAGAGATTCCTGGTTTAGGAGAGGTTATAGTTGAGCAAGGAAACTATGATGTTGAGGTTATCTTTGGCAAAGAGGATGTTGTTATAAATGCTATAATCCCTTTGGTTCTATATATAGAAGGAGAAACTATAACGCAAAAAGCAGAATTAAGCACTAACGTAGATGTAAGGTTAAAAGAGGTTTATGAATTGGCGCATGCGATAGTAGAGCAGGACAAGAAATGGCTTTCATTCAATAAAACAAGTCCTGATTTTACTGACCAACTAGAAACTTTGGGAAAACTGATGCCCGGCTTTAGTATAGAGTTAAGCTGCCCTTTCTGCAGCTATGGAGATTTTGTTGGATATAATTACGATGATATAATAAAGATAACAGATTCTAAATCTAAAATAGGAAAAGAGCCCTTTGTGTTTATGTTTGCTATTGAAAACAGGATACCTGTTTTAGAAGATATTTCTTATTTTAACCCTTTTAATGAATCTCCTTTGATTACATATGATATTATTGTTGGCTCTGATCAAAAGATACTAATCGAACCAGAAGGTTACGATCCTGATGAAGATTTACTGGAATATTTATATGAAGGTTGGAGGGAGGATTATTATACAGAGTTTGATTTAGAGTGCTGTAAAGGTTTTGGAGGAAATGTAGATTGCAGAATAAATTATTCTAAATGCGTAACAAAATATGAATCTGAAATTACTAAGCCGAAAGACTGGACAACATCTGTTGAATATAAAGATACTAAAAAAGATGCTTCTTATACAACAGAATTAAAAGATATTGGGTTGCATAATGTTACTGTTAGAGCTAAAGATAAAGAGAATATAAGTGACTGGGGAGATTTAAGTATTTTAGTTGTTGATACTCCTGCTGCCCTTGGCTCGGGTTTTAATAATTATACTGGTATTAATATTTCTAAAGCTTCTGTTGAAGACCCTTTTTATCTGAATGCTTCTGCCTCTTTATCAATAATCTTGCCATTAGAAGATTATAGTTGGTATAATTTAGTTGATCCTTTTTCTTTTGAACATACTACAGAGTCTATACTGAGGTTGCCTTATGGAATCTTTAATATAACAAACATAAAAAGTAAAAATTTTAACACAACAGCTTTAAACGGAGTAACTCATACTATTAATTTAACAGTAAGCAATAAAATAGTAACTTCAGATATGGCTAGTTTTAGTGTTTCTGTTTACAGATGCCTGCCTTATGATAATCCTTCAGGAAGTTATGCACCATGGCCTTATAATAATCTAGGAATAAGTGGTTTTGACTCTTATAATGATATAGTAGACCCTTTTATGGCAGACCATACTTGTTGTAATGAAGATTATAATTATGAAGATACAAACAAAGAATGTTACAGGTATGAAGAATACGGAACTTACGAGTATTTCAAGAATAACCCTTTAACAGATGAACAGATACCAGGAAGTTCTGGAATAGCACAAGAAGAAATTGGTATACCGGAAGATTATGGATACCAAAATGATGTCTATAAAAGAACCTTTATAAGAAACTGTTCAGGAAAGAGAGGAAATACATGCACAGGTCCTGTCTCAATTAAAATAACCCTTATAGAAGAATGCCATAATGAATGTGAAAGACCAGGCTCTTTTTTAAATTCAAATGAAGAACCTGTTGCTGGAGCTATAAGTTGCGAAGCCATGGATATTGAGCATTATATTCAGATACAAGGAGAAGGTTTTATAACTTTAGATGGAACAAGGTGCGATGACTGCGGTCATTTGTGCGAGAAAGAAGGTTATTGGTTCCAACCACCTTGTTGCGTTTGCTTGCATGGTCCTACTGAATGCGATTCAGGATATACTGAGTTAGGACCAACTTTAGAGGTGATACCTCCTTACTCCTGTACAATGTGCTGTGTATCAAAAACAGAGGAATGTGAGCATGATTACTCTTAAAACTTTTCCCTTTATAAACCAAAACATATATATACCAGCACTTCTTAAAATCTACTTAATTTAGATTAAACTATAAAAAGAAAAAAGCGGTGGTTAGATGAGGAAAAATATTGTTTTTTTGATAACTTTAATAACACTTACGATTTTCATATTTAGTGTTTCTGTTAATTCTGCAGGAAACGGGTGCTGTTATACAGATACTCAATGTACTTATGGAACTGCACTTGAAGATTGCAGCGGAACGTATGATGCAGATAATTATTGGTGTGCAGATATTCCAATTTGTCAGTTAGGATGCTGCTGTGGTATTGGGTTGAGCGGGGCGAATTTAATTACAACACAAGCAAGATGCGATTATTTTTCTGGAAATTTTTTAGCCCATCCTGAATGGTCTACTACAGATTATTTGACAACTTATGGTATCTACGGACCTGAAAATGAAAATATTGAAACCTGCACAGTTGATTGTGGTTTAGGGTTAGCACAATGCACTTACATGAACTGTGAGCAGGAAAATGAAGAAGATTGTATTTGTGGAAGTGAGGTTGCTAATGCTACAAATGGAAGATTCTGTTGCTTAAGCTCAGGAAATGTTTTTTCAGATGAAGAGAGTTGTAATACTGATTGCCAAGCAGAAGATTATATTTATGGTACTATAAGAGATTCAGAGACTTCTGCCTTACTTTCTGGTGTTTTAATTTCAACTGCTAGCAAATCCTCAACATCTAATAGTACAGGAGGATACAGGATGGGGAATATTCCAAGTTCTGGTTCATTGACTGCTTCAAAAGATGGCTACTTGGCTAGAACTGTTAGCTATGATACTAGTCAAGGAAATGAAGTTAATATCTTGCTTTATAGTACAGATTTAGCTTGTACAGTAGAGGGAGATACTCGTGCATGTGATATACAAATTGATGGTTGTGATACCCAAAGGGTTTGCGAGAATGGTGTTTTTTCCGAATGTAGAATTATAGAAGAAACTTGTCCAACTGAAGCTGTTTGTGGAAATAATGTTTTGGAAACAGGAGAAAAGTGTGAAAATATTTCTGGAGTAATTTTTGGTTGTGCAGCAGAAGCAATAGATTGCGTGAATTGTCAAGAATGTATATATCAACCTTACTGCGGAGATCAAAAAAAGAATCAAGCTACTGAGCAATGCGATCCAGACAGAACAACCCCTTCTACATTTGCTGGAGATTTACTTGTTCAGTGTGGAGACTTTGCATTAAACTGCACATCAGATTGTAAATGTGTTTACGAACCTGCAACTTGTGGGGACAAAGTTTTAGGATACAATGAGCAGTGTGAATGGGAAGACAATGTAACTTTTACAGAAACAACTATTCCTTCATTATGCAGTAAGGATTATTGCGGCAAACCAGATGAACCTTTAGCATGCAAATGTAAAGCTATAACAAGTTGCGGAGATGGTTTTATTTCCGGAGTAGAAACCTGTGAACAAGATTCTGACTGTCCAAATGACGAGACTTGTGTAGGCTGTCAATGCTCAGGAACTTGCACAGAACCAGCAACCCTTACATTAGATTATGATAATGGAAATGTAGATTTATCATGGGTTTTGCCTTACCAAGAATGTATTGAAAAACTAGAAAATTTTTATGTATATAGATGTGAAACAGATGATGATAAAGAATGTATAGATGGAAGAACCCAAGTGTTCTATGTTCCAAAAGATTTGTACACTTATGCTGACAGTATACCCCCTGAAAATGAAAACTATTGTTATTGGGTTGAAGCTGTTTATATTCTGGAGCAAGGAACTTTTACTTCCTCTAGTAATAAAGAATGCATTAACTCAGGATATGATTTTTGCGTGGATGATACAACAACAGAATTTTGTGAAGACAATACAAGGAAGAGGTGCAACAATACTCAGATAATAACAGTAGAAGAATGTGATTCTAATTACCAGGCATGTGTAGCCAATAATGGTTTTACAGAGTGTGTATATAGGGCAAACTGCGATTATTGTAATGGTTTGTTTGATATGTTTTACTTGGAAGGATATACCTACGATGAATCTGGTAATTTAGTTTCCTGTGAAGAGGTGGATGTCTGCTATATAGACTCAACTCTAACAACTGTTGATAAATATTATTCATGCTATGACAACAATGTAGATTCATGTTATGATTATTTGTCAGAAGGTGCCTGCAATGAGGACAAATGTGGTATAAAGAATTGTGAATGGGAACCTTCTCCTACTTATGGTGACCTTGGTTTAGGTGTGTGTAAATCAACAGTTGATATTCTGCAGGAGTGCAGCTTATGCCATGATCCTGATAATTTTATCTTTGGGGAATGCACTAAAGAGTATTGTGAATTATATGGAAACTGCTATTTTGATGAAATCTCAAATGTAAATAATGGGAAGAGATTTGGTTGTCTGCATATAAGCAAGATGTCCTGTGATTATTATGATTACTCCGATGAATGCGGCTCTGATGTTAAGGTTGATACTACATGGGATGAGGCATTCACAGAAAAACAAAGTGGAAGCAACAAAATAACAAGTGCAAGCACTGATTTGTTGGATTTGAAAACTTGTAAATGGCTGTCAGATGATAGTTGTGCAAAAGATGCAGATAATAATACAGTAAATAATATGAAGATAGATGGGACAGGAGGAACAGGAAATAAATTTGACTGTCCATTTGATGACATAAAATGTCAGAGAGATAATAAAGCACCAAACACAACAATACTTTACCCAAGCACTGTTCCTAAAATCCTAAATCTTGATTATGTTGTTTATGATGACTCTTATACAAAGCAGAACATAAACACATGGTTCTGCATAGCTGAAGAAGGAGAAGAATGTTATCCAAACAAAGTCACCAGAAACAGTAATTTCGTAATTATGGATATAATTGCAGATCCAGGAGTATATGACATGTATTATTTCTCAGAAGATTATTCTCATAATTTGGAAGAAGTAAGAAAGATAACTTTAAATGTAGATGTAAACATTCCAATAATTTCATTTGATTATAAATTGGATTCAGTTGAAATAGATTCTGAAAATTTCCCTGGTTTGTGGCTAACCAACTTAAGCATTTCATTTAATGTAACCAATAAAAATGCAACTTGCAATACTTCTCTGGTTGATATTAACGGAAAGATGATAAGACCTGATTCAGATTTGAATGGTGTCTGGGGAGACAAGTTTAATGTTAAATATGATTATTTAGAGGATAACCAGTACAACTTAATTTTGATATGTGAGGATGCTATTGGAAATATAAATGAACCTACATACTATTATATACCTATAGATGCTGATTCAAGCATTACTAATCCTCAACCAAATATAACCTTTAATTCAGGAGAGGATATAGAAATATCTGTAGAAACAAACAGGACAGCTG
>CAZENX010000013.1:0-15276 GCA_964513865.1 uncultured Methanosarcinales archaeon
AAAATGTATAAGCCCATTATGGGGGCAAGACCAGAAAAAGGTTCTAAAAGAGATGATTAAGGAATTTGATATTAGAATCATAAAGGTAGCAGCAGAAGGTTTAACAAAAGATTTTTTAGGAAAGAAGATAGACAAAAAAATCTTTGAAAGATTAAAACAATTAAATAAGAAATATAAAATACATACAGCAGGAGAAGGTGGAGAATTTGAAACTATTGTTTTAAATGGTCCTATTTTCAAGAGAAAGATTATAATAAAGAAATCAAAGAAACTAATGGAGTCTGATAACACTGGCAATTGGATTATAGAAGAGGTTGCTATTAAGCCTTAAATTCCTCTAGTTTTTTCTTGGTTATTGGCTTGTCATAATTTATTATTGCCATGTCCATCTGCCTGATAGAAGAAATCATTCTTTTCATATAATCCATTACCATGGCTTTTTTCATGCCTGGATATTTTTTCAAAAAACCATTACATTCATCAATCAATCCTATCCCAGCTTCATCAGCAGCAAAAGCAAGTTCCTTGTCAGCAGTATAGAAAGACTTCATCGTATCAAGATATAATTTCTTAATATTAGTATAAAGTTCAGAGAGCTCTTTTTTCATCTTTTTGTTATTTAATTGTCTGAGGTATCTTGCAATCCTTTTTGTTTGGTCTCCAACCCTTTCAAGATGCACAAACATATCAAAAAGCAGTATAACCTTAAAATTATCCATTCCCTCTTCCCTGTTTATGCAAGGAGTATCGATACAGCTCCTTAATGCCCTTATTGACAGGAACACTAAACGATTAACATCCTGGTCCCTATGGTATATGCTTTCATAATTGTCCTCATTTATTGTCAGAATAGAATCATCGAGCATACCCCTAATTATCATATCAACTCTCCTTATCAGCTTCATCAAAGAGATGCTTTCCTTATCAAGAAGATCCTTTGCTATTATCTTATTCTTTGTCTGTTCTATGACCTCTAAACCAACCAAGTAGGTTATAAATTCCTTTATACTGACAGCATTTTCCTTTATATTGCTTCCCTCTAATCTTACTTCAGCATAATTATTTAGATAAGAAGAGATTATTTCTGTTTGTATTCTTTTTAGACTTTTGTTTTCAGTATTTATTGTAATGCTTTTGTAATCCTTTCCCCCATTATTTTTAGAACTTATAGACAAGCCTTCATCATTTTCATTAATATACAAAAGGTCCCCTTTCTTCAATTTATTCTGCTCTAACCAATTCTTTGGCAAAGAAACTACAAATGAATTCTTCCCAAATTTGATTAGCTTTCTGTATTCCAAAATTACACCCCCACATTCGACTATGTATATGCTTTTTTGTATGTATATATAGTATATGGAATAAGTATATATATTTAAATTTTATTATTATTGTCTGAGGTGGTTAAAATGAAAAGGGGGTGGATTAAAGAAGAAACAGTTGATACAGAAAGCATTGATGATATTGAAGACGATTTCTACACCTTAAATGTCAGAGAAAGATTGTTAGAAGATGATGAGATAGATTCAAGAGAAGAAGGATTTATGAATGGTTATGAGGAGATCATGGAGAGTGATTAAAATGAACTGTCCAATATGCGGAAGTGATAATGCAATTGAAAGTAAGGCATACCATGGAATAGTCTGCAAAGATTGCGAGTCATTTTGTCCAACTTAATATATATTTTTTCTTTTATTTTAATTGCATTTTTCTTTTATTTTTTATTAAAAAAGCATAACATTTATAAACAACAGAATTCTTAGATTTATAGACGAGAAATTGATAAAATTTCTAGGTAAAATTTAAGATGAAAAATAAGGAATATACTGCAAAGGATATCACTGTTTTAGGTGGCTTGGAAGGGGTAAGAAAAAGGCCAAGCATGTATGTTGGTTCTACTGCAACTAGAGGTTTGCACCATCTGGTTTTTGAGGTAGTAGATAATTCAATAGACGAAGCCATGGTTGGCGAATGCACTGAAATAATTGTAATTATAGAAAAGAATAATTATGTAACAGTAGAAGATAATGGAAGAGGAATTCCTGTTGATTTACATCCAAAATTAAAGAAGCCGGCTGTTGAGGTAATACTGACAAAGCTTCATGCAGGTGGAAAGTTTGATAAAAAATCCTATAAAGTTTCAGGAGGTCTTCATGGTGTTGGTGTATCTGTGGTTAATGCCTTATCAGATGAGTTAGAGGTATGGGTAAGCAGAGATAATAAGATATATTATCAAAAATATAAATTTGGTAAACCAGTAACAAAATTAAAAGTTATAGGAAAAGCAGACAAAACAGGAACTAAGATAAGGTTCCATCCTGATTTCAGCATTTTCCAGAAAGAAGACTTCCAGTTTGATATTATTGTAACAAGATTAAGGGAATTAGCTTTCTTAAACAAAGGATTGAAGATAAAATTAATAGATAAAAGGGATAAAAATGAAAAGGAATTCAAGTATGATGGAGGCATAATTTCCTTTGTCGAGAACATAAACAAGAACAAGAACACTTTCCATGAGCCAATATACTTCAAAAAAGAAAAGAATGGTTTAATTCTAGAGGTATCTATGCAGTATAGTGACAGTTTTACTGAATCTGTTTTTACCTTCGTAAATAATGTTAATACTATTGAAGGAGGCACTCATTTAGCTGGTTTCAAAACAGCCCTTACCAGAACATTAAATAATTATGCAGAAAAGAATAATGTTGAGAAAGATTTAAAATTATCAAGCGATGATGTCAGAGAAGGTTTGGCAGCTATTATCTCTATAAAGATGGCTAATCCTCAGTTTGAAGGACAAACTAAAACAAAATTGGGGAATAGTGAAGTAAAAGGCATAGTTGATTCTTTAGTTAATACTGGCTTAGGAACCTTTTTAGAAGAGAATCCGAAAGTAGCCAGATTAATGATAGAAAAATCCATAAATGCAGCTAAAGCAAGAGAAGCAGCACGTAAGGCAAGGGAATTAGTAAGAAGAAAGTCAGCTTTGGAAGGCTCTACTCTCCCTGGTAAATTAGCAGATTGTTCAAATAAAGACCCAAGTAAATGTGAGATATATATTGTTGAGGGAGATTCAGCAGGAGGCTCAGCAAAACAGGGAAGAAATCGTGAATTTCAGGCAATATTGCCATTAAAAGGAAAAATCCTAAATGTAGAGAAAGCGAGATTGAATAAGGTTTTGACCAGTAATGAAATAACAACAATGATTACTGCCCTTGGCACAGGAATAGGAGAAGAGTTTGATATTTCAAAATTAAGATATCATAAAATTATTATCATGACAGACAGTGATGTAGATGGCTCTCATATTACAACTTTATTGCTTACATTCTTCTACAGATATATGAGACCTTTGATAGAAAATGGGAATATTTACTTAGCTTTGCCGCCATTATATTTGATTAAGAAAGGGAAAGAGAAGCATTATGCATTAAATGAAAAAGAAAAAGAGCTTATATTGAAAAAAACAGGAACTCAGAATATTTCTATGCAGAGATATAAAGGTCTGGGAGAGATGAATCCAAGAGAGTTATGGGAAACAACAATGGATCCTGAGAATAGGGTATTAAAGAAGATAACAATAGAGGACGCAGTAGCTGCAGATGAGATGTTTACTATTTTAATGGGAGACCAAGTAGAGCCAAGAAGAAACTTTATTCAGGAGCATGCAAAAGAAGTAGTTAATCTTGATATTTAATAAGCTTTAAGATTTTCCCAATGTTTTCTTTATTAAAACTTTCAACAATAAGTTTTGCTTTTGATAAATCTTGGTTTCCACTTTCTATATTTTGGAATCCAATGGGAGTCATATCTGCCTTTATTATTGTGTTTATTCCTATTTCAGTATCTTCAATACCTACACATTCATTTGGTTTGACTTTTAATTTAACAGCTGATTTCAGATAAATCTCAGGATATGGTTTTCTTTTATCTATAGAAACATCATCAACACCAAGTATTGAATCAAATGTATCTTTATTAATTTTGAATTTAGCAAGAACAAGATGTATAAATTTTTTTGTGGACATTGTTGCTAATCCCAATAAGTAGCCATGCTTTTTGAGAATAGTAATTAATTCAATAATCCCATCAACTAGTTCAAGCTTGGACATTATGTTATTATAACCTGTTGACTTATGATAATCAAGAACCTTTTCAAAACTTTCATTTGAATTATATTTTTTTAAAAGCTCTCTAAACTTGATATCAAAGTAAGGATACTGGTTCAGTTCCTCTAAAGTTACTGAAACACCAAAATGCTCTAATGTTTTTATTTCTTGTTCATAATGTAAGCGTAGGCTATTTACAATAACATTATCTAAGTCAAAAATAACTGCCTTAATCATGGGTTTTATAATTATAGGATTATTTATAAAGATATCTCTATTAAAGCTAAAAACCATAATGTTTATAAATATATGCTAAATCCAAGATATTAAAATGGCAACTCCCTCATTAAAGGTGAAAAAGAAAAGATGGGTAGTAATTCTAGCTCCAAAAATATTAAATGAAAGGCCAATTGGAGAAGCCTATGTTGCAGACCCTAACTTGCTAATTGGCAGAGCAATTTCATGCAACCTAATGACTCTTACAAATGATATTAAAACACAGAATATAACCATGAAGTTCCTTGTCACTGAAATAAAAGATGCTAAAGCTCATACTGAGCCAGCTGGTTATAGTTTAAACCAAACCTATCTGAAAAGAATGATGAGAAGAGGCAAGAACAGGATCGATGAATCATATCATCTAAAAACAGCTGACAATAAAACCCTGAGAATTAAATTATTTTTGTTAACTAATAGTGTTGCAAAAAGCTCTATGATAAAAGTAATAAGAAATAAATTAAAAGAAAAGGTTGCAGGGATAGTTGAAAAAAATAGATATGATGATATCTTTGATGGCGTTATTTCCCATAAGATTCAGAGAGAGATAAGAGGAACAATAAACAAGATGTTCCCTCTGAAAGCATGTGAAGTTAAAGCACTAAAAGAAGAAAAGGAAAAAATAAAGATAGCAAAAAAGGAAGAAAAGAAAGAGCCAGAAAAAGAAAAGATTAAAAAAGAAGAGAAGCCAGAAGTTAAGAAAGAAGAAAAAGAAGAGAAAAAAGAAAAACCTAAGGAAAAAACTATCAAGAAAAAATCAAAGAAAGAAAACAAAAAAACTGAAAAGAAAAAAAATGCCAAAGCCAGTAATTGATTATAAGAAATGTAAAAACTGTAAGACATGCATTGACGTGTGTCCTATGGATGTTTATGCTGAAGAAAACGGAAAGGTAGTTGTAAAGAAACCAAAGGAATGCATTGGCTGCAAAGCCTGTGAGGTTCAATGTCCTGAGAAGGCAATAGAAGTTAAAGACTGATTCTAACCAAAGATTTTTAAATAAATTCTAAATAATAGGTATTAAAGCTCCGTAGTGTAGTGGTCAAGCACAATGGACTCTGGATCCGTTAACCCAGGTTCGAATCCTGGCGGAGCTATTCTTTTTAAAAAAATATAAATACTAAACTGTATATTGAAGGTATTATGGCCAAAAATTTGAAGACAAAGAGGGATATTATTACGGTTGCCGGTAGATTAAGGGAGATAGTTACAGTAAAGGATGAAGGAGGAAAAGTCATTCATAAGATTATGAATCCTTTGATGATTGAGTTCAAGCCAAGGGATGTCATGCAGATTATTGTCGGAGCTTCTATTTTAGCGGTTCCTGTTGCATTTACAGAAGAAACCTGGAGATTAGGAGAAACACTCCCTTTAATTAATATTTTCAGCATAACAATATTATCATTATTATTTATTTCTGCATTTGTTTATTACAATTATTATAGAAACGGAATGAAAGAGCACTATACTGAATTCTTCAAAAGAACCGTTTCTGTCTATTTTATATCCTTAACTGTTGTTGCTCTTATATTAACACTAATTCAAAGAACGCCTTGGTCAACTGATTGGTTATTAGCTATAAAAAGAATAATTCTTGTAGCATTTCCAGCTTCAATGAGTGCAGCTGTTGCTGACATGATAAAATAATTAGTAAATTTTATATCTTATTGGATTTTTTAAGGGAATATGAAACAGATAGCACAAGGAGCAGAAGCTAGCATATATATAGATAAGGACAAAATAGTTAAGAAAAGAATTCCAAAGAAATACAGATTAAAAAAATTAGATAATGCTTTAAGAAAGTTCAGGACAAGAAGGGAAGCAAAGTTTATAGAAAAATTACCAATAGCAGGCCCTAAATTAATAAAGATAGATGACAAAAAGATGATTATAGAAATGGAACATATTAAAGGGGATAAAATAAGAGATATTCTTGATAACAATATTAGATTATGTAAAGAGATAGGTAGAAAGATAGCTATATTGCATAATAATGGAATGATTCATGGTGACTTAACTACAAGCAATATGATCCTAAACAAAGAGATTTATTTTATTGACTTTGGTTTGAGCTTTTTCTCTCATAAAGTTGAAGATAAAGCAGTTGATTTGCATTTGTTAAGACAGGCTCTTGAATCAAAACATTACAAGGTTTATGAGAAAGCATTTAAGCTGGTTCTTGAAGGTTATAAGGAAAAATCTGATAATTATAAGGAAGTAATGCAGAGATTTGAGAAGGTTGAGGAAAGGGGAAGATACAAGTTAAAGACTTGATTCGTAAATCTTACAGATAAATATAGAAAGCTTTAAATATAATGAAATGCTCTTATAGTATTATGAAAGGAGTTGATTGTTTTCACAAATAGGAATTCTGTTTTAAATAGTTTCAACTCTAAATTGAATGGTGGTTGTTTTCATCAATAGCAGTTTAAACTCTATTCTAATTTATTATATTCTCAAATTCTTAGTTAAATCTCTTTATGGCGGTAGTAGTTTAATGGCAGAACTCAAGACTGTGGATCTTGTGGAGCGGGTTCGATTCCCGCCTATCGCCCTCAATTATGGTAGTTGTTTTCATCATTGCTGAATTTATCTTTATTAGAGGTGCCTTAAAATGCCTAAAATAGACCTTTATAAAAATGAAGTAAAAGGAAATAAGAAAGTTTTGAGAGATATAGTTAGAGAGATTTATGAAAATTATTGTAAAAATAAACCTAATAAATCACTTAAAGTTATTGCAAATTTTAATAAAAGAAGTAGTGAAGATGGTATAGTTGTTTTTGATTTATCCTTAGAATCAGAAGGTGTTTGCTCAACTTATGTTCTAGAAGTTAAAAAATCAAGAAATGGTCTTTACAAAAAAGAAGACTATACAATGGTTAAGAGGTAGAAAAAAAATGAATGAAAAAGTAGATGGTGAGGATAAGGTGCAAAAAAGCACTGGTTATATTCATGCCAAATAAAGCAATTGAACTCTTTAGTGGGAATGAAGGAAGACAAATACTGGATTATGTGACTAAACAAAGATATATTACACGTGAATACTTTGTTGATGATGTTTGGAAATCTGAACCAAAAGGTAAAGTTAGAGGTTTTAGATATAATCTAGGTGATATCAAAAAAGAAATTGAAGATATTGCAAAGATTTGGAAGTATATCAAAGATAGAAGTTTAGAAACACCAAAAAGACCTGATAAAGTTCTTGAACTATTAGCACTTGTCAAATTAAAACCAGAAAAATTAGTGCTATTTTCACCATGGGGTCCAAGATACAACAGTATGGATGATTATAGAATAAGCGAACAGGATCCGGAAATAAAAACATTGAAAGAGATAAAAGAAATATTTGAACAATTTAAAGCTAAAGGTTATATGTTAGATTTTCTTCTAATGCCAGCTGATGTTTATGGTACAGAAATAAATAGTCTTAAAAAGAAATTTGTTGAAGATTACTTCAAAGATTTAGAATGTCAAGTATATAACCTCCTTGGAAAAGCAGATATTACAATAAAATCTTGGTCAGAGATTAGAGAAGAAAATAAGAATAAATACAAAGAACTTAGTGAGAAATTTAATGAAAATCTTGCTGAATATATAAAAGAAAGGACATTTAAAAAGAATATTGAAGTGGCAAAAAATTTTAATCCAGAAAAGGCAGGAGAAAGTGCAAGAAGATATTGCATTGAAAGACTAGTAGAGGGAGAAATAATCAATGATAAGTATAATCCAATAAAACTCAGCCTTGTAAGAAAAGAAAAAGATATATTAGATGGACTACTTAAAACAATTTATATAATAGAGAATAAAGCACCTTGGTTAGGAGGTAAATAAAATGGATGTAAAAAATTTTATAGATTTACATGTACATATAGGACCTGAAGTTATTCCAAGAAAATTTAACATACCCAAGATTATCAAAGAGGAAACAGGAAGAATAAAAGGAATGGCATTAAAGAATCACTTTTATCCTACCATGTCCTTTATAGAAAAAGAAGAAACAAAAGACTTAATCCTAGTAGGTTCAGTAACACTAAACAATTATTTAGGAGGATTGAACCCAGATGTAATATATGCTTCTGCTATAATCTCCAAAAGACCCATAATTGTTTGGTTCCCTACGATAAATGCAGAAAATTTTCTGAGAAAAAGTAAATATGAGATTCCTCCTGAATGGATTGGAGAAAGGTTTAAATCAAGATTATCAAGTGAAGTAAAAGGAATAAAAATAACTAATAAAGAAGGCAATCTTAAGGAAGAAACAATAAAAGTCCTAAAAGCAATAAGAGATAATAATTGTATATTAGCAACTGGTCACATATCATGGCAAGAATCAAAAATATTAGTAAAAGAAGCCCTGAATTTAGGTATAAACAAAATAATAATCACACACCCCATTTATCAATTGATAGATATGCCTATTGATGTACAGAAAGAATTAGCAAAAAATAAAGGAGTATATATAGAACAAACATATGCAATGTATTTAATTGATAATATTCCTATACAAAAAATTGCTGAACAAATTAAAGAGATAGGGGCAGAAAATTGCATAATTAGCTCAGATATGGGACAAATAAACAACCCAAATCCAAGTGAAGCAATGAAAACATTTAGTAAGTTATTAAGACAAGAAGGAATAACTGAAGAAGAATTAAGAATGATGGGTGAGTTTAACCCAAGAAAACTTTTAAAATAAAAACAAAACTATATAAAGGTAAAATAATAAAGGTAGTAATATGTTTCAGAAAGTTAAAGGCACAAAGGACTTTTTTCCAGAGGATTTTGCTATTCAGCAGTATATCTTCTCAAAGTTCAAGGAAGTTGCTGAGAGGTATGGATATAAGCAGGTAGAAACTCCTGCTTTTGAATATCTAGATGTTTTTAAGAAAAAAGCTGGAGAAGAAATAGATGAGCAGATATTCGTATTAAAAAAAAGAGGCAAGGAAGAGCTTGGTTTAAGGTTTGATTTAACTGTACCTTTTGCAAGGATGTACATAGAGAAGCAGAAATCTCTTACAAAGCCGGTAAAATGGTTTTACTTAACAAGAATGTGGCGTTATGAGCAGCCGCAGCAGGGAAGATTAAGGGAGTTTTACCAGTTTGGTATTGAGTTGTTTGGTTCAAATAAAGGAGAAGCAGATGTAGAAGTTATTAATCTGGCAATAGATTCTCTAAAAAGTTTAGGATTAACAAATAAGGATTTTATTGTAAAAATAAACAACAGAAAATTACTTGAAGGTTTGTTAGAGTTTATACCAAAGAATAAAATGGATGAAGTTATGAGGTTAATAGATAAAAGTGAGAAGATTGGTAAAAAAAATTTTGAATTAAGTCTGAAGGATTTAAAGGTTGATGCTAAAAAAATTATTAAGATTTTGGAAACAAAAGATATAAACAAATTAAAAACCTCAAATGAAAAGGCAAAAGAAGGTTTAGAGGAATTAAAACTAGTTCTGAAATATCTTGACAGGAAATATGTTAAAGTGGATTTATCTACTGCAAGAGGATTAGCTTATTACACTGGAACAGTATTTGAAATTTTTGATAAGAAAGGAAAGTTCAGAGCTATATGCGGTGGAGGAAGATATGATGATTTGATTAAGAAATTTGAAGGCACTAAAGAACCTGCTACTGGTTTTGGTTTAGGTTTAGAAACATTAGGTTTGTTTTTAGAAGAAAAGAAATTAATACCAAAACTAGACATAAGCCCTGATTATTATATTGCCCCTATAAATGAAAAGGTTTACAAAAAAGCTTTGGCAATAGCAGAAAGATTAAGAAAAAAAGAAAAAGATAACAAAGTTGAGATTGATTTAATGGGAAGAAATCTTGGAAATCAATTGAAATATGCTGATGCTATTTCTGCAAAAAAGGTTATTATTGTTGGAGAAAAGGATTTAGCCAAAAAACAGATAACAATCAGAGATTTAAAGACAGGAAAAGAAACTAAAGTTAGCATAAGCCAGTTATAGAGACATTTGTTTCATAAATTCCTTTATTAGCATCCCAACATATATATAGTTCTGTTTGAGGTTTAAATTTCAATTTTTTTATAATAATATTGCATAATTCATTTTTTTCATCATTATAAACTGGTCTTTTAATCTGGGAAATGGAATTCCCTTCAGAGCTCTTCCTATATTCAAATAGCTCGATTACACCCGGAACTATAACTACATTTTTTTCTCCAAGATAATCAATCTCTCTTTCTGAAAAGATTTTCTCATCTAAATTAAAATTATCCATTTTTCCAAATATACATACCTTATGTTCATTCTTATGGAGCTCTCTCCTGCCGTATGCAACTAGAAAACCTTTCCCATTATAATTTATAAGATTGTGTTTTAAATCTTTTTCATGGACAAAGTCAAAATATCCTATATCGTTCATTTTATCTTAAAAATTACAAAGTTATATTTAAAGTTAATGTATAGAAATCATAAAGTTGTGATTATCGGCTTATCCTTGACAATTATTGTATGTTCTGTCTGAGAAACTAAGCCATGATTCTTCTCTGGTAATGGAGGATATTTTTTTATTGCTTCTATTTGCAAAAGTTCTCGTAATGCAAAATTCACCTTGAAAAGAGGAAACTTCTTAGTTAACCATCTTGTTGTAAATGGCAAACCTTCGAATGTTTCAATTTCCTTTAAGATAGCTCTTGTTATCGGGCTTCTTACTGGTTTTTTCTCAACTAAAGAGAATATATTTGCTTTTTCAGATTCATAAATCATTCCCACACCATTAGTTGCAAATGGCTCTATTGCAATTACTTGATCTTCTTTTAGCTTGGTATTATCATGCGTATTAAAATTAGGTATTGTTGGAGGACCGTGTATAACAAACCTGCTTAAGCCGTGCCCTGAAAGGTTCTTTACAGGAGCAAAACCATATTTAGAGATTGCATTCTTTATTACCTCTCCTATCTCCCCTAAAGTTATCCCTGGCTTTATTATCTTCAAAGCTTCATTTAAAGCATCTTCTGAAGCCTTTACTAAATTCTTATTATCTCCTAAATCCACTGTAACAGCAGTATCTGCAACATATCCATCAATATGAACTCCTAAATCCAGCTTGCACAAATCATCTTTCTTGAAAAGAGTTTTATCATCAGGTTCTGCACAGTTATGGGCAGCAACATCATTAATAGAAATCTGAGTAGGGAATGCTAATTTTCCTCCTAATTCAAAAATTTTCTTCTCAATTTTATCAGAAACCTCTAACAGAGAAGCTCCTATCTTAATTAAAGATTTCCCATATTCTCTTGCTTCTCTGGCTATCTTTCCTGCTTTTATGTATTTGTCTAAGATTTCCTTTTCCATTTTAGAAAATAAAAAACAGAATTATATAAAACTTTTTAAATTCCATAACATTTTTTTATTTTTATAAAATATTTTATTTCTTCAGTATTTTTTATTCTCTCGTTATCTGATATATAAACAAGATTACTGGCTGGTTTACTTTCTTGTATTTTATTTAACCATTTATGTTTATTTTTTGATTTGACATCAATTTTGGGTATACCACTTAATTTTCCATCTTCTATTTGCATTTTATTTCCATATATACTATTATCTGTAATATGCAGTTTAAGTTTTTTAAAGGGATCATTTAATTTAACAAATATCTTCACAACTTCTTCTAAATCTCTTGTTAAAATACTAAAATCTATATAATCATTTTCGCCTAAATTATTGAAATATCTTATATCCATTATAGTATTCTCAAAATAAGGATTTAGTTTAATGTTTTTAGCTGTTTTTTTAACAACATCTATACCCAAACCATTAAAAACAGAATACACTATCTTTAGTTTTTGACTTTCGAAATTAAATCCTTCTCTAAATAAATAGATTAAAGCATTTTTTGATAAAGGGAGTAGGTTTTTTATCATATTATTATACTCCTTTTTATTCAAAAAGTTTTTCATCATTTCAATCCCTAAAAAATATGATAAAGAACATTTTGTTATTGTTCTGCTAAGGTCAGAAACAGGGTATGTATTACTTAGATAATCATCAATTGTATTTTTTGAAGTAATGAGATTTTTGGGTATTTTAAGATTTTTTATTATTTTCAGTTTATTTATATTCGGCATTTTAACGCAAACTACCTATTAAAGTAATCAAAACAATCATAATACTGATTATTACCATAAGTATTTTTAAGAACATGTTTTCACCTTAATAAATTATTGCAATAAGCACCTTTTTGATTTGAGAAAACCTTATTTTGCCAGGATCTGCTTCTGAGTTATTGTCACCTTTTACTATACAATACCATCCTTCAGGATCAAAACCTACTTTTATAACTCTATGAATAAAGATGCCATCTGCATATTCTGATTCATAAGAGATTATATCACCTACATGAATATCAGTATAGCTTTCAGGTATTATCTGTATAGCATTGGCTTCTTCATCTAATATTGGATCCATGCTATTAGTATTTTCAAAAGAAGCCCATTGAGCATTTTCTATTTCAATGATTACTTTATCTTTATAAACCTTAATCTGGGATTCTTTTACTCTATCATGAGGAGAGGCAATATCTTCTGAATTTCCAGAAGGTATTAAAACAGATTTATAGTTTATTTTCTTAACAAAAGGGATACTTGTAGCTAGCACACTTGCCAAAATCAAAGCTATTAATATAATTATTATAGTTCTCATAAAAATCCCCGACTAAGCTACTTTTACAAGAACTAGTATATAAATCTTTCTATTATTTTGTTATTTATTAGTAGTAAATAACTATCTAATCCTAACAGCTTCTAAATTACGAGGAGCTACTGTTTCTATTCTGTTTAGTTTATGCAGAGAAGAAGCTAAATCCAAGCATCTAGAATTTTCACCATGATTTATGATTACTTTCTTTGGCTTAGGATTGCATCTATATACAAAATTAAGCAATTGCTTTCTATCTGAATGGTTTGTTATTTCAAGCTTATGAACCTCCATATCTATCTTATAAACATCCTGTTTTTGCCCGTTTTTGAACATAATCTCTTTTTCTCCATGCTGTATTCTATAACCTAAACAGCCCTCTGCTTGGTAACAACTAAATACCAAGCTATGTTTCTTATTTTCAGCTAATGCTTTTAGATACTCTACAGAAGGACCTCCTACTAACATACCAGAAGTAGCTATTATGACGCAAGGATCTTTACTATCAATTACATCTTGTCTTTCTTTTGCTGAACCCACTCTTTTGAATATCTTACTTAAGAAAGGATTATTATCTTTATGGAATATCTGTTTTCTTACTATGCTATTTAAGAATTCAGGATAAGCAGTATGTATTGCAGTTACATCCCATACTAAGCCATCTATATAAACCGGAACAGGCTCTATTTCACCATTTCTGACCAAGGATTCAATTAATACCATAACCTCCTGGGCTCTACCAGAACCAAGTACTGGCATTAAAACTTTACCTTTTCTTTTTATTGTCTCTTTTATTATATCTATTAAATACTGGTCTGCTTCTCTTATTGCAGGCATTACATTATCCTTTCCTCCATATGTTGATTCTATCATCAAGGTTTCTAGTCTTGGGAATTCTGTTACAGCTGATCCTAATAAGTGAGTTTTTGCAAACTTTAAGTCTCCTGTATAAAGCAAATTATGCAAACCATTTCCAATATGCAGATGAACCATTGCAGCTCCTAATATATGGCCAGAGTTATATAAAGTAATTCTGACATCCGGAGTAATATCTGTAACTTCATCATAACCTAAGATTATAGTATGCTTAACCATCTCTTTTATTTCCTCACTTGTGTATAAAGGCTCTTTTCCCTCATTCTTTGCTATCTTTACCAAATCTAATTGAAGTAAAGCCATAACATCTCTTGTCGGAGCTGTGCAGTAAACAGGTCCTTTGTAACCAAATTTAAATAAATATGGTACAAAACCAGAATGGTCTAAGTGAGAATGTGTAACTATTACAGCATCCAATTCATTAATATTAAATTCCGGCGAATCCAGATAAGGATAAGCATTCTCTTCAGAAGCTACATCTATCCCGCAATCAAGTAAGACTCTTGATTCAGGTGTTTGTAGCAATAAACAGGATCTTCCAACTTGTCTGGCACCTCCTAAATAGGTAACTCTTATCCACTCTTCCTTTTTTCCTCTTAACCAGCCGTCATAGATTCTGTGACCTACCTTATCCAAGAATTTTCTTCTATAATCAGAGTTTTGATATAAAACTTCCCTGATATTCTCAATTAATTGTGATCTGATAGCAGGAGTTCTTTTAATAATCGGAACCCATAAGGTTTTTTCTTTTATCTCTCTCAGAATCTCTCCCTGCTTGCCTATTGCTATCCCTGGCTTTTCTGCTTCTATAATCACAATAGACCTTTGAGGATCAAATATTATATTTGCAATAGCAGCTTCTTCTGGAATAATCTTTTTAATATGCAGCTCAGCTTTTTCCATATCCTCAGCTATAGCTGGGTCCGGTCTTAACTCTATCCTTTTCTTTATCTGATCTACGATATCTTTGATTAATCCATTATTATTCATCAAGAAATCCTTATCCTTTGTGTAAAGGACAATATTGGCCCCTTCAAAACAAGCATCAGAAATCTTGTCTTTTGGTAACTTGCTAAGAATTTCATCAATTATTTCAGTCATTATAATAAAACCTCCTTAAGAATCTTCATTAGATTTCATAAATATACTTATGCTTCAATAAATGTGTTTAATTCCTTTGTTAAGATCTTTTTAACACCTTTTTGGTCTATAACTACCACATCCAAGCCATTGCCAGATGCACTATCTCTTTGTAAAGCAGCATTTATTGATCTTATTGCCAACTTTACACCTTCATCTACGCTCATATCTTTCTTATATTGTGTTTCTAAAACACCATAAGCCATTACAC
>CAZENX010000014.1:0-15052 GCA_964513865.1 uncultured Methanosarcinales archaeon
TATGTGGGGAGCAATAACCTTTTTCATAAAAGGTTTTAATATTTTGTTTGTAGAGCCAACTTTAGATTATCCTTCACTTACATTTATTACAGTTTCTGTTTCAGGAATTACAGCATTTTTCGTATCAAGATATTTAAGAAAAAAAGGAGAAGCGATTAATAGCCAAAGTTTGGTTGCTAATAGCAAAGACAGATTAAAGGATGTTTTTGTTGCAGTTGTAGTCTTAATTACAGTAATCTTAACTTTCTATAAGATTCCATATGTACAAGGAATAATCACAATGGTTATTTCGATAGTTATTCTTAGATTTGGCATATTAACATTAAAGGATGCTGTACTCTCATTAATGGATGTATCTCCCAGCAAAGAGCTGGAAAAAAAGGTCAAGAAGATAATAGAATCAGTTAAAGGTGTGAATAGCTTCTCTAATCTTAAGTTAAGAAAATCCGGACCTTTTGTTTTTGGAGATGTTGATATTACAATAATAAAATTCATTGATGTTAATAGGGCTCATGAGCTTTCTGAGAAAATAGAAAAGGAAATAAGGAAAAAGATACCAGAGATAGAGTCTTTTTCAATACATATGGAACCTTATAAGGCAAAAAAACATCTGATTGTAATTCCAACTAAAGATAAAAAGGATCTGAATTCAGAAGTTATGGGTCATTTTGGCAGAGCTGATTATTTTATGTTTGTTAAAATAGAAAATTCAAAACTAAAAAGCTATAACTTTGTAAAAAACCAGTTCAAGAAAAAAGAGGTAAGAGCTGGTTTAAATGCTGCACATTATATTGAAAGGAAAGGAGCAGATATGTTGGTAACTGATCAACTTGGAGAGATTGCTTTCCATACATTAAGAGATCATTATGTTGATATCTTCAAAGTTAAAGGAAAAACTGCTAAGCAAGTTATTGATAATTTTTGTAAAAACAAATTAAAAAGATTAGAAAAACCAACAAGAAGCAGGGATTAAAATGAAACTTACAATCATATATGATAATAATGCTGAAGAAGGACTTAAACATGGTTGGGGATTTTCCTGTTTAATTGAAAATGAAGAAAATATTTTATTCGATACTGGTGATAACGGTAAAAAATTAATTGATAATTTAAAAAAATTGGATAAAAATATAAAAAAGATTTATGCAATAGTCCTTTCTCATGAACATTGGGACCATACAGGAGGTTTATTTGATTTGTTAGAATTAAATAAAAATCTAACTGTTATTGTTCCAGAATCTTTTTCTAGTAATTTCAAGAATAAAATAAAAGAAAAAGCAAAATTAATAGAAATAAGAGATAAAGAAGAAATAGTTGATAATATCTGTACTACAGGAGAACTTAGCAGTTCTATTGGGCTTAAAGAACAATCTTTGGTAATTAAAACAGAAAAAGGAAATCTACTAATAACAGGTTGTGCTCATCCTGATTTAACTAAAATAATTGAGAAAGCAAAAGAATTCGGACATATTTATATGGTTTTAGGTGGTTTTCATGGTTTTAATAATTTTGATGCTTTAAAAGGAATAGATGTAATATCTCCTTGTCATTGTACTCAACATATAAAGGAAATTAAAGAAAAATATCAAAAAAATTATAAAGAAATAAAAGCAGGAACTATATTTGAATTTTGAAAATGAAAATAGCTGTAACAGGAGGGAAAGGTGGAACAGGAAAATCAATGGTAGCTACATCTCTGGCAGTTGAATTTGCAAAAAATAAAAAAACAATGCTTGTTGATGCAGATGCAGAATGTCCAAATGACCATCTTTTATTGAATGTAAAAAGAAAATTAGAAAAAAAGGTTTATCAGCCAGTTCCCAAATGGAATTTCAAGAAATGCAGGAAATGCGGAAAATGTGCAGAAGTTTGCAAACCAAATTCTATTGTTTTTGTAGAGGGAAAATATCCTGCTTTTGTTCAGGATACTTGTATTGGATGTAAAGCTTGCATTGTTGCCTGTCCATACGGTGCAATAACTGAATCAAAAAAAGAGATTGGGAAGATATATTTTGGAAAGAATTATAATGTTAATCTGATAATTGGAGAGCTAAAATTAGGAGAGCTTGCTTCTGGTGAAATTGTTTCAGAAGTAAGAAGATATTCTGATGAATTTAATGAAAAGCTTAAGGCTGATATTGTTTTAATAGATTCTGCTGCAGGAGTCGGATGTCCAGTAATTGCTTCTTTGACAGGAACTGATTATATAGTTGCTGTAACTGAACCAACACCATCAGCTTTGCATGATTTAAAGAGGGTTCTATATCTCGCTTTTCATTTTGGAATACCTTGTGGTATTGTAATAAATAAGTTTGATTTAGAAAGAAATTTTTGTCTGGAAATAGAAAAATATGCTAAAAAAAATAAAATTCCCATTATTGGAAAGATACCTTACAGAAATGATTTTGTTAAAGCAACAATTAAAATGAAACCTGTTGTTGAAATAAACAAAAAGTACAAACCATTGTTTAATAGTATTATAAAAAAGATAGATTTAAAAATATAGACTTTTAACCTCTAATAAGATAACATGAAAAAGGTATTTTTTATATTTCTGATAACAGCACTTTTACTTAGTTTAACTTCTGTATCAGGTGTAGAGAAGAAAGATGTTGTATGCGCAGTTTATTTTACAGGAATAGGATGCCCTCATTGCGCTAAATCAGACCCTTATGTTTTTGGTTCTTTACTTCAGGAAAATCCCAATCTATTAGTTATAGAGTATGAGATTTACCAAGAGCAAGGAAATGCACATTTGATTTATTCATACAATGATAAGTATGGTTCAAGGTTAGGGGTTCCACAGCTTATATTCGATGAAGAAAATATTTTGATTGGTGATATGCAGATAGATAATGATGCTAATACAATTATAGAAAAACTTGAAGGAAACCCCTGCCCTTTAGCTGATGAAAAGATTGATTTCAAAGATGTGAATCTTAATACTTTGCCAGGAACCCCAAAGATATGGGCAAACAGCAGAATTATCATAAAAGGCTCTGAGCAAGTTGATTCTGAATTAATCAAAGATTTGCTTTTCAATAATATAACAAGATCATTGAAAGGAATAAATTACGAAGTAATAGAGCCAATAGATATTCCTTTATCAGGAGACAAAAGAAGCTTTGATTATGCAATAAGAATAGAAGACTGGATATTCCAGAGCAATGCAAAGATGACAGTTAATTTTAATGAACAAATAGTTATTGACGAATCTGTCAATGTTAATCTTCCATGGTGTGTTCATGATGGTGAGAATGAAACACAGGAACCCTGTGAAGAGGAAATTAAGGATTTGACATTTGCAAAAATATTATCATTAGCAGCTATTGATGCTGTTAATCCTTGTGCTATTGCTGTTTTAACATTAATGCTTATTGCTATACTTACATATAATCCTAAAAACAAAAGAAATGTTCTTTTAGCAGGCTTAGCATTTGTAGTGTCTGTTTTTATTATGTATTTGATTTATGGTTTGGTTATAATAAAATTTTTCCAGCTGGTTCAAACTCTTACATCAATTAGGTTAATATTATACAAGGTTTTGGGAGGAGCAGCAATTATTTTAGGTGTTTTGAATATGAGAGACTTTTTTAGTTACAAACCAGGCAGTGTTGGTACAGAGATGCCAATGTTTATGAGGCCTAAGGTAAAGAAGATTATAGGGCATATTACTTCCCCAAGAGGAGCATTCATTGTTGGTGCTTTTGTAACAATCTTTTTATTACCCTGTACTATTGGCCCTTATGTTATAGCCGGCGGTATTTTATCTGCTTTGGAATTGATTAAGGCAATACCTCCTTTATTGTTATACAATCTAATATTTGTTTTGCCTATGATTGCAATTACTTTAATTGTATACGCAGGCATTGCAAAGGTTGAAGATGTTTCAGGCTGGAAAGACAGGAACATAAGATATCTTCATTTGATTGCAGGAATAATAATGGTATTACTAGGGCTTGCGATGATTCTGGGTTGGGTATAAAATGAAAAGATATATAATAGCTATTATCTTTATTAGCTTATTGTTTGGTTGTCAAAAGGTAGAAGAGCAAATAATACTTAAGGGGGTGGATAATTTGAGAATAAGCAGTGTATTTGAAGATAATGAAATGATTCCTGCAAAATATACATGCTAGGGAGAAGATATAAATCCTCCATTAGACATAGCAGATGTTCCTGAAAATGCAGAATCTTTAGTTTTGATTATAGATGATCCTGATGCTCCTCTTGGTGTTTGGGATCATTGGGTGGTATGGAACATAGATGCAAAAACAACAAGGATTGAGGAAAATAGTGTTTCAGGAAAAGAAGGTATGAACAGTTTTAGAAAAACAAGCTATGGAGGACCTTGCCCTCCACCAGGAGCTTCCCATAGATACAGATTTAAATTATATGCTCTGGATACAAAACTTGACTTGGACTCTTCTGCTAATAAAGCAGATGTTGAAGATGCTATGGAAGGACATATTGTAGGGCAAGCTATTTTGACAGGAACTTATCAAAGATAATGAATGGAATATATATCTTAATAATCCATGTAAAGAAAAAGATAAAAATAAAGATTGGAAAATTAGGATATTTAGAATTTAAGAAAGGAAAATATGCTTATGTTGGTTCCGCTCAAAATAATATCAAGAAAAGAATAAAAAGACATTTTTCTAAACATAAAAAGAGGTTTTGGCATATAGATTATTTACTTTTAAATAAAGATGTTAAATTGAAGAAGGCTTTCTGGAAAAAAGCAAAAAAGAGAGAAGAATGTAGAGTTGCTTGTTTTTTAGAGAACTATGAAGAGCCAATAAAAGGATTTGGTTGTTCAGATTGTAAATGTTACTCACATCTCTTCAGATTAAATGGTTTGGGAAAGATTAATAAACTAAATATGACTACCTTTCAAATGGATAAAGAGGCTTAATAACTAATGGTTGAAAACACCTTTATTTGGATTGCAGCTTTTGCTGTTCTTGCAGCAATAGTAAATGGAATTGGCATATTAGCAATCTATAAGAATAAAAAATGGGCTAAAAAATTAAAAACCTATTTTATGTGTTTTGCAGCAGGAGTATTGATTTCAACCCCTCTGATATTAGCACTACCTAAGGCTATAGAGAAAAACTTTTATGCAGGATTTTTTGCTTTAATTGGATTTCTATTTATGTTTTTTTCTAATAGATTATTAAAATATTATACAAAGAAGGAGGATCTTTGTTTTGGAATGGTCGCAGCAGAGGGTATAGGCATACACTCTTTTATAGATGGAGTCATATATACAGTAACCTTCAATGTTAGCATTCTAACAGGAGCGCTTGCTGCAACAGGTTTAGTAATACATGAGTTTGCTGAAGGAGTAATAACCTATCTTCTATTATTAAAATCAGGCATAAAAAAGAAGATATCTGCATTATATGCATTTTTAGTTGCAGCACTTACAACTCCTCTAGGAGCATTCATAGCTTATCCTTTTATAAGAGGAGTAGGAGATTCAACTTTAGGTTTAATGCTTGGTTTCAGTGCCGGAGTCTTAATATATTTATCTGCATCTCATCTACTTCCAGAAGCTAGGAAACATAAAAAAAAGCATTCCATAATTGCTTTTTTAGCAGGTGTTGTTTTAGCTTTGTTTATTGTATTGACAAAGATTCTTTAATTTAGTTCAAAAAAACCCCAAAAAATATAAATAAGTTGAATATGATAATTTTTAAATAGGAGGATTGATAAAATGGAAATAGAAGTTAATGATGATAATTTTGAAAAAGAAGTTATAGAAGAATCAAAAGAGCAGCCAGTTATAGTTGATTTTTGGGCACAATGGTGCGTACCATGTCATATGTTAAGCCCTTTGCTTGAAAAGGTTGTAGAGTCATATGATGGAAAAATAAAATTAGTAAAGGTTAATCTGGATGAAAGTCCAAATACTTCAAGGGGATATAATATTACTGCAATTCCTGCTGTTAAATTATTCAAAAATGGAAAATTAGTAGGAGAGTTTATAGGGGTCGTTCCTGAAACAACTATTAAAGATATGATAGATAAGAATCTTGAGAGTAAGAGTTAATTAAATCAAGTATTAAAAAATAGGAAAATTAGACAAATGTTCGTGTTTGTTTAAATTGGGGATAAAAATGGCTTTATTTTCATTTCTTAAAAAAGAAAAACAATTGAAATGTGATTGGTGTGGAAAAGAAATGGATAAACCATCCTATATTAAATACATTGGAAACAAGAAGTTTTATTTTTGTTCACAATCTTGTAAACAAAAATTTAGAAAATCAGGTAAAGGAAGAGGAGTATATAGAAGATGCCCAACTTGTGTAATGGCACCAAAATCATGGGATTGATTTTATAGTATAATCTAAAATTGATGGTAGTTGAATACAATGAACAAAATAAAGTACAAAATTATAGTTTTAAGTGGTAAAGGGGGGGTAGGCAAAACTACTGTTGCTGTTAATCTGGCTTATGCTCTATCTAAGAAAGGCTACAAAATAGGAATATTGGATGTGGATATCCATGGTCCTAATGTACCTAAAATGGTAGGTTTAGAAAATAAGAAGCTTTTGACAAAGGATAATAAAATCTTTCTATTAGAAACAAAAGAAGGAATAAAAGTAATTTCAATGGCTTTTATTCTGAAAAAGGAAGATGCAGTAATCTGGAGAGGCCCTCTAAAGCATAACTTAATAAGGCAATTTGTAGAAGATGTTGATTGGGGAAAACTAGATTACTTAATGATTGATTTTCCTCCTGGAACAGGAGATGAAGGAATAAGCATATCACAGCTAATAAAAGGAATAACTGGCTCTATAATAATATCAACACCACAGGAGGTTTCTTTATTGGATGTAGTTAAGGCAATTGATTTTTCCATGAAAGTTAAGGTTCCGGTTATTGGCTTAATTGAGAACATGTCAGGTGATATCTTTGGTAAAGGCAATGTAAAAAAAGTAGCAGATAAGAAAAAAATAGAATTTCTTGGAAGTTTAGAGTTAGACAAAAAAATAACTGAAGCTTGTGATAAAGGAAAGCCGTTTATAAATAGTAATTCAAAAAATTCAAAAGTTTTTAAAACAATTGTGAAGAAGTTAGAATCTTATTGTAAAGATAGTTAGTTTGATAAAATATAAAAATGAATGAAGATATAAAAAAATGGGAGAGAGAAGATGGAGTAGAATTCTTAAAAAAGATTGGAATTAAACCTCACCAACTAGTTTTAGATTTTGGTTGTGGTAAAGGGAATTATTCCATTCCTGCAGCAAAAATAATTAATAAGGGAGGTTTAGTCTATGCCTTAGATAAAAATCCAGAAGTTTTAAACAAATTAGAGAATAAAGCAAGAAAGGAAGGTTTATTAAACATAAAGACAATAAATAGTTCAGGAATAAAAACTAACTTTAAAGATAATATGATGGATGTTGTTTTGTTATATGATGTTATACATTTGGTTGGAAAAGATAACTCCAGTACTTATAATGATAGAAAAATATTATATAAAGAGGTTTATAGATTAACAAAACCAAATGGATTAATATCTGTCTATCCTACCCATTTACAAACTCATACAGATGTTAATTCAATAGAAGATATAAAAAATGAGTTTGTAAAGTATTTTAAATTTGAAAAAGAGTTTTTTGGAGAATTAGTTCATGATGATAGAAAAACTAAAGGATATATTTTGAATTTTAGGAAAGAATGAAGAAAAATAATAAAAAAATATCAAAAAAAGAGCTCAATGATACTATTAATACTGCAAATGTAAAAGTGGAATGGCATCCTGATCCAAAAGGGTATTTTACAATAAAACCTATCTTTTCTAAAAAAAGAGTTTTTGTAAGATATTACGATTCAAAAAATAATTTAAAATATACTTTTGCTGGCGTAACTACATTACAAATACTCCATGAAATTATCAAAAGAAAATTAATTTCAAGATTAGATCATGCTGCTTATCTCGGAAAGGAGATAGAAAAAGCAATAATTGCTTTAAAGGATAAACTTAAATATATTCAGGATAAAGAGTTACACTTAAATGATAAAATAAAAGGTTATCTAAAATGATACATAATGATATAAAACCAATTGGAATAATTAGGACCCCCTACAAAACTAAGAAAGAGATACCTTGCCAAGGTTATAAAACTAATACAAGAGGAGTAATAAAGGTTTTTAAAAAATATGAATTAGCATTGAAAGATATTGAAGGTTTTTCTCATCTTTGGATTTTGTATAAATTTCATAAAGCTGAAAGATTTGTACCATTAGTAAGGCCCTTTTTAGATAATAAAAAACATGGTCTATTTGCTACAAGATACTATAACAGACCGAATCCAATTGGAATCTCGCTTGTAAAGCTGATTAAAAGAAAAGGAAATATTCTTTTTATTGAAGAGGCAGATTTTTTAGATAAAACTCCCTTATTGGATATAAAACCTTATGTCCCTAAATTTGATACCAGAAAGAATGTAAAAGTTGGTTGGTTAGAAGGTAAAATAGATTAAAAAATGTCAAATAAAGAAACATTAATGGAAGAATTATCCAAAGAGATTAATAATTGCAAAAAATGTAAATTATATGAAACAAGAAACAAACCTTTAGTTGGGGACGGCTCGGTTGATGCAGGAATTCTGGTCATAGGTGAATCACCAGGGTATAATGAGGATTTACAAGGGAAGGCATTTGTCGGGGAGGCAGGAAAGATATTAGATCAACTTTTAAATTTAATAAATCTAACTAGATCACAAATTTATATAACTAACATATTAAAATGCCACCCTCCAAAAAATCATAATCCAACTAGAACTGAAATTAATTCTTGTGTCGATTATTTATATAAACAAATTGAGATAATTAAGCCAAAAATAATTATAACACTAGGTAAGTTTGCAACTAAAGAGATATTTGATAAATTTAATTTAGAATTTACTAGAATAAGTGATTTACATGGCAAAATTTTTAATAAAAAAACAGGTTATGGGATAATAAAAGTTATTCCTATGTATCATCCTGCTGTAGCTTGTTATCATACTGAGATGTTTCAAACACTTAAAAAGGATTTTGAAGAATTAAAAACTATATTAGAGGAGGTTGATAGTAAATGATAAACATAAGTAAGAATAGATGTATCGGATGTGGGATTTGTGAAAGTAATTGTGTAGTAGAAGCTGTTTCTGTAAATAAAAAATTAGGGATTGCTGAAATATACAGAGATAAATGTACTAATTGTGGTTTGTGTATAGAAAATTACCCTCAGAATGCGATAAAAGATATCAAAGAAGAATGTATCTTTGCTTTTGGAACCGATAACAAAAAAGAAATAAAATCAGATGGCCATGTGGGAATGTCAAAATACTTTCAGATATGGAAGTATTCAGATGGAAAAATGGCTTTTTAAGTAACAAGAGAGAATGTTAAATATAAAGAAGATGAAGAAAGAGTCCATAGGGATCCTGGTAAGGCCAAAGCAACAGCATCTGCTTTAGAAGGTATTGATATTTTAGTAGGAAAAATGATGGGTCCTAATATAGTAAGGTTAAAGAGTAAATTTGTTCCTGTCATTATAAGAGAGCCTAGAATCAAGAAAGCAACAAAGATAATCCAAGAAAATATTAACGAAATAATCAATGAATACAATAAAAAAGAAAAATATGGAGTAATTCTGAAATGATTGTTCTTAAAAATATTAAAAAACCAAAACGAAAGATTTAAATAATATTAGTATATTCTAATATTCTAATATGAAAATCAATTATGATATTCAGTGTGAAATGTGCAAAATATTCTCTAATTCAAATAGGATGAGAGTACTTATTGCTTTAAGAAAAAAGCCTAAAACGGTTTCTGAACTAATAGAAATTACAGAATTGCCTCAATCAGTGGTTTCTCAACATTTATCAATAATGCGTAATAGAGGCATACTAGAAACAGAAAAGAATGGTTCGTTTGTGCGTTATAAACTAAAATATCCAAAAGTAATGCAAGCATTTGATATGATGAGAGAAGTTACAAAAAAAGCTAAAGGCAAATAAAAGGGAAGAATAAAAGATGAAATATAAAATTAATAAACAAAAATGTACTGGTTGTCAGGCTTGCGTTAGTAAGTGCTTTGGGGCAACTAAAATAGCTGAAGATAGCAAAGCGATTATTATAAATCAAGAGAAACTTGAACAATGTGGAGGAAAGAGTATTTGTCCTTTTGGAGCTATTGAAAGAATAAATGGAGAACAAGAAGAAGAAAAAGAGATTAAACAAGAACCAGAAACAGAATTTATTCAAGGACAAGAAAAAGATCTTGGTATGGAAAGAGGACAAGGAATAGGAGCAGGTAGAGGAAGAGGGCTTGGCATAGGTCCACGAGATGGCAAAGGGCAAGGTAGAGGTGGTGGCAATAGAAGAAGATGGTAAAAAATCTCTTATAAAAATTTTATTAACATTTTATATTAAAGTGACAAACAGTTCAAAAAAATTCAAAAATAAAAAATGGATGTGATAAATAAAATTGAAAGAGAAAGGAAAGAAAAAGATTTATTTTTTAAGACACACCCACAATCTCCTATTCCATATGAGAAAAGGGACAGTTTCAATGGCCTTAAATATTATCCAATTAATCCAAAACTTAGATTTACACTTGAATTACATGAACATAAAGATAAAAAAAAGATAGAAATTAATGATAATAAAGGAAATAAACAAGAGTTTATTAGATGGGGGGAGTTCAGATTCAAAATAAATGGTAAACAAGTCACTTTACAAGCTTACAAAAGCAAGTCTAACGAAGAAAGACTTTGGATACCTTTTAGAGATGAGACCAATAAAGAAGAAACCTATGGAGCTGGAAGGTATATTGATTTAGAATCTTTTCGACATAAAGAAGGCGGTAAATGGATTTTGGATTTCAACCAAGCCTATAATCCTTTTTGTGCCTATAGCGAAAATTATGTTTGCCCTTTTATTCCATCAGAAAATTGGTTGAAAGTTAAAATTGAAGTAGGAGAAAAAAATATTACTGATTCAAAAATTAAAAAAGTTTAAAGGAGATTGTATAAAATGGCGAAAATAGATAAGGACAAATGTACTGGTTGTGGCACTTGTACTAGAATTTGTGAAAAAGGTTTTGAGTTGAAAGATGGAAAAGCCACTATTAAAGATAAAAACGCAGACTGCATAAAAGAAGCTGCAAAACAATGTCCTGTAAATGCCATTATCCTAGATAATCAAAACTAGATAATCAAAAATGAATAATAATAAGAATTTAATAGAAAAAAGAAATGAGGATGGAAAATGAAAATCAAAAAAATAACAATACTCCCGGGCTATGATAAAGATAATAATAAAGAGCCATTTAAAAAGATAGAGATCTACGCTGGTCATAAAATAGGAATAGTCGGTAACACAGGTTCAGGAAAAAGCCAGTTATTATATGATATTGAAAAACTTGCTCAAGGAGATACAAAAACAAAAAGGGTAATTTTGATAAATGATGAAAAACCTTCAAAAAGCCTTAGAAGTGACCCGACTGAGCAAATAGTAGGCTCTCTTTCACAAACTATGAACTTTTTAACAGATGCTACTGTTTATGATTTTTTAGAAGCACACATAGAGATAAAAGGGAAACACAAAAATGAAAGTGAAACAAAACAGTTAATAGAAAAGGTAATAGCTGATGCAAATACTATAACTGGTGAAAGAATAAGAGAAGATATGAATTTAACATTACTCTCAGGTGGCCAATCAAGAGCATTAATGATTGCTGACCTTGTACATATTAATGAGTCCCCAATTGTTTTGATAGATGAAATAGGAAATGTAGGAATAGAAGTTGATACTGCTTTGAAGTTACTTATAAAAAAAGGCAAAATACCTTTTTTAGTGACACATGATCCTTTTTTGGCATTGAATACAGATAAAAGATTTATTATAAGAAACGGCGCAATTAATGATATAGTCATCACATCTAAAGAAGAAAAGGATATCTTGAAGAATCTTTTGCAAATTAATAAAAACATACTTGGTATAAGAAAGGATATAAGGGAAGGAAAACAAATCAAAGAAACGAAATTATCTAAATTATCTATATCATAATATGGGTGAAAGAAATGAAATTTGTAATATTTGGTGGAACACCTGGAAGCGGAAAGACAAGCGTGATAAAACATGTAATTAAAGAATTAAGAGATTTAAAAATTCATTATGCTAAATTTAGTTGTCTTGCTACAAAGGATGATATTTTTATCAAGAAAAATTTTGGAATTAGTGCATTAAAAGAAATTTCTGGAGACGTCTGTCCTGACCATTGGGCTGTTTTAAAATTTCCTGAAATTATCAAAAAACATAAAGACAAAGATTTAATAATAATAGAAACTGCTGGCTTATGTTTAAGATGCGCTCCTTATGTAAATGAAGGTCTTGCTATTGCAGTATTAGATATAACATCTGGAAAACCATCAAGCTATGGCCCTCTAATGACTTCTGCAGATATGGTAACCATAACAAGATGTGACATAATTTCACAAGCAGAAAGGGAAATTTTTAGAATGGGCGTCCAAAAAATGAATAAAAAATCTAAGATAATAGAATTTAATGGATTGACAGGAGAAGGAGTGCTAGATGTAGTAGAAGCCATAAGAGAAATGCCGGAAATAAAAGGTAGCCTCAACTTAAGAGGTTCTATGCCGACAGCAATTTGTGGATATTGTTATGGAAATACAGTTGTTGATCAAGAGAAAAGTAATGAACGTTATTCACGCGGAAAAGAACTCAAAGCAAGAGTACTAAACTTAAATTGCGGCGAATGTGGATTTAAGTCATGCAATGAATTTATTAGAGCAGTTTTAGACGGGAAGGTAAAAGAAGATAAATGTCCTTATTTAAAGGCAAAGGATAAATAAAGTGCTATGGGTGGATAAAAAGAAACAAAAGAAAATATAGAAAAACAAAGAAACTTATGAAAAATTTTAAAACAGAAGAAGAAAAAAGTGCTTTTCTTGAGAGAATGAGGAGGAACTTTAATAAAGAAAAAATAGTTGAAGAAGAGACTTTAAAAAATTGAAAAGCTAATAAAATCTATAACCAAATAAAATGCTTTGCAAATGGATTAATGTTTGTCCTTTAAGGAGATATGAAAAGGAAGGAAAGCTTAGTTTAAAATGGAAAAAGGAATATTGTGAAAAAGATTATAAAAAGTGCAAAAGATATCAAGCTGAAGAGCATGGCAAATATCACCCAGATAATATGTTACCTAGTGGGGAAATAGAGGAGAAACTAAAATAAGTAAATTTTCATAACATTTAAAAGCAACTACTTTTTCTTTTGCTCTATGGAAAAGATAAGAAGCCCTATTTGCGTTGTATTAGGACATGTTGACCATGGAAAATCGACTATATTGGATACAATTAGAGGAACGGCTATTGTTGAAACAGAAGCTGGCAAGATAACTCAGGCAATTGGTGCCTCCATAATACCTTTAGAAACTATTAAGAAAGTCTCTGGTGATTTGCTAAAAAAACTAAAGCTTAAATTTACTATTCCCGGATTATTGTTTATTGATACCCCAGGGCATGCTGCCTTTACTAGTTTAAGAAAAAGAGGAGGCAATATAGCTGACATTGCTGTTTTAGTAGTTGATATCAATGAAGGTTTTATGCCGCAAACAATTGAGGCAATTGAAATCTTAAAAACATACAAAACACCTTTTGTTATAGCAGCTAACAAAATAGATTTGGTTCATGGTTTTATGGAAGCAGAAGGAACTGTTTTAGAAATAATATCAAAACAACATGCCCAGGTAAAGCAGGAGATAGATAAAAAGATATATGAATTAATTGGTAAGATGCATGAGCTTGGTTTTGAAGGAGAAAGATTTGACCGCTTATCAGACTATACAAAGCAGATAGCAATTATACCTTGTTCTGCTAAGAAGAATTATGGTATTCCTGAATTATTGATGGTAATAACAGGGCTGGCACAAAGATTTTTGGAAAAATCATTAAAGACAAAGGTAGATGGTCCTGCAAAAGGAACAATCTTAGAAGTAAAGGAAGAAAAAGGTTTAGGAACAACAATAGATGTAATAATTTATTCAGGAACTTTGAAAAAGGATGGCACAATTGTAATAGGTTCTTTGGATAAGCCGATTATTACAAAAATTAGAGCATTATTTGAACCAGAGCCATTAGCAGAGATGCGTGACAAGAAATCAAAGTTTATTAAACTGGATGAGGTAAGAGCAGCTACTGGTGTTAAGGTATCTGCTCCTGACATAGAAAATGCTATAGCAGGAATGCCTTTGCAATCAACAACAAAGGATAATCTGGAAGAAACTAAGAAAAATATACAACAGGAAGTAGAAGAGGTTATTATTGAAACAGAGAAAGAAGGCATTGTAATAAAGGCAGATACTTTAGGAAGTTTAGAGGCTTTAACTCAATTATTGAAAGAAAAAGGAGTAAAGATTAGAGCAGCTTCAATTGGAGAAATAACCAAGAAAGATATATCAGAAGCAGAATCCAATTTTGAGAAAAATCCTTTGGAATCAGTCATATTAGCTTTTAATGTTGCTTTAGCAAAAGATGTTAAGCCAAAAGAAACTGTCCATATTATATCAAGCAACATCATCTACAAAATAATTGAAGATTTTGAAAAATGGCAGGAAGAGCAGAAGAAAATATTAGAGCAAAAGAAAATAGAGGTTTTGGTAAGACCGTGTAAGTTAGAGGTTTTGAAGAATTATGTCTTTAGACAAAGCAATCCTGCAGTTGTAGGAGTTGATATTCTTGAAGGTGTTTTGAAGGTTGACATGCCTGTAATGAAGGATGGGAAAAAATTAACAGAAGTTAAATCAATACAATCAGAAAATGAATCTCTTAGTAGAGTAGAGAAAGGAAAACAAGTTGCTATCTCCATGGAGCATGTTACTGTCGGCAGACAAATACATGAAGGAGATATTCTTTACAGTGCAATACCAGAAGAAGATTTCAGGAAAATAAAGAAATTAACAAAACATCTAAGTAAAGGGGAAATTGAGCTTCTGAAAGAAATAGCAGAAATAATGAGAAAA
>CAZENX010000015.1:0-14693 GCA_964513865.1 uncultured Methanosarcinales archaeon
ATGTAGAATATTATAATATTGGGAAAGGGGAATTAGGAGAATATTCAGTAAAGATAAAATTCGCTTTATATTTTGAATCTGTTGAAAAATTAATAAAGTTCAGTTCTTCATGCGAAGATGCCTCTACTGATATAGAAACTTATAGCTGTATGTTAGAAACAACATGCAATGCTATTGGAGGCTCTGAAATAAATAACCTTGAATGTGACTCTGGCAAAGTGTGCTGTCATTATTAATATATTTTCCAGCAGATAAATCTTTATAAAGGATTACTATTTAAAATTCATGGGGGAAAATGATTAATGTTCCACTAACAACTATTATAGAAAAAATAAAAGAGAGCAGTGACCTTACAGAAGGGCAGATAAGAGATAAAATAAAGGATAAACTGGAACAGCTTTCTGGTCTTATAAGTGAGGAAGGAGCAGCTCACATCATAGCTAATGAGCTTGGCATTAAATTATATGAGCCAACAGGAAAGCTTCAGATTAAGAACATTCTGGCAGGGCAGAGAAATGTTGAAGTTCTTGGAAAGGTACAAAGAAAATTTGATGTTCGTGATTTTGACACAGGCGAAAGGCACGGAAAAGTAGGATCTTTTATGATTGCAGATGAAACAGGGCTGATAAGGATAGTGTTGTGGAATGATATAGCTAATCAATTAGAGAAGATAAATGAAGGGGATATAGTAAGAGTGAAATCCGGCTATGTAAGGGAGAATAATAACAGGAAAGAGGTTCATTTGAATGAGAAAAGCGTCTTGGAGATAAATCCAGAAGGAGAAAAGATAGACAAGGTTAAAGAAGAACCACCTTCAATAAGAAAGAAGATTTCTGAATTACAAGGAGATGAGCAGGATGTCGAGCTTTTAGGAACCATAGTGCAGGTTTATGATCCTAGGTTTTTTGAAGTCTGCCCTGAATGCGGGAAAAGGGTGTTGCAAAAAGATGATGGGTTTTTTTGCCAGGAACATAATAAAGTTGAGCCAGCTTATTCCTATGTTACAAATATCTTTTTGGATGATGGTTCTGACAATATAAGAGTAGTATTCTGGAGGAACCAAACCCAGAAATTGTTTAATAAAACAAATGAAGAAATTTTAGCTATGAAAGATAGCTCTTTTGAAACTGTAAAGAATGATTTATTGGGCAATATTATAAAGATTATTGGAAGAGCTTCTAAGAATGAAGTCTTTAACAGGATTGAGTTTATTCCTAACATGGTTTTTCCTAACCCTGATCCAGAAGAAGAGCTGAAAAGGTTAGAAGCAGAAACAAAGGAAGAAAAAGTTGATGATACTCAACCTGAACAAACTAAGATAGAGGATAAAATACCAGAAGATAAAACAGATACAGAAGATATACCTAAAGTTGAAGATATAGAACCGAACGAAGAATTAATATAGCTTTAATAGTTTTCTTTAATCATGTTATTCAGAACCCATTTAGCGTTTGCAATTTTTATTTCTTTAATTTTATTGTATTTTAATTTAAATTTAGTCTTTGTTATAATTTTCATTATAGCATCCTTATTACCAGACATCGACAGCCCCACTTCCAAAATAGGAAAAAGGTTTAAATTTTTAAATTATTTATTCGCTCATAGAGGCTTTTTCCATTCATTATTCGCTTTGTTAATATTTACAATTATACTTTATTTTGTTAATTATTTACTAGCTATAGCTTTCTTTTCTGGTTATTTTTTGCATTTATTGCTGGATTCATTCACAAAGCAAGGTATTTACTTATTTTATCCTTTCTCAACCAAAAAAAGCAAAGGCAGGATAAAAGTTGGAAGTATTCTTGAGAATATTCTATTCTTTGTTGTTTTGTTTGTTATAATTGTATTAATTGTATTTTATGTAAAGACAAAGTATTTCTGATAATATCAACTATTCTATCTTAGTTAAATCACCATTAATGATGATATCAGTCATTGCTTCAATTTCATCAGAATATGGAACATCCTTTGGTATAGGATTGAGCAGAAAAACTTTCTTATCATTAACATGAGCAAAACCTATCTCCATTAAGGTATTGCCACCAATATAATTTGAAATTCCATTTTTATCAAAATTACAAACAAGTATCGCATCGCCACTCTTGATACAATCATGCCACCATTTGATAAAATTATGTTTCCTCTTTATATCAGCATGATTTGAAGATATCCCATCAATTAATTCTTTGGCAGTGCCGTCAGCAATACCAAACATATCTTCATGCATCAATGGCTCATGTCCTATCTCTTTAAGCTTATTATAAATCTCTACAAACTTTTCTGCGAATTTCACACTCCCACAAATTGTGATTTTCATTTAATTAAGGATTTTATTAAATTATAAAAATGTATTGGTTAATGGTCAGGTTGCTGATTTCCGAATAATCTCTATCTTTTTCATATAAACCACTGGACATTCACCAACAAACTATATAAATGAAAGCAACTCTCTATATATCAGCTGCTTTGAGCAGCAACCTCAACTCCTGGAGCCTTGCAGCTCATAATGAAGGGAGTTATGAAATAAAAAGCGAAAAGCAACGAGGTGATAAGAATGTCTGAAGAAAATAACTTACCAGAAAAAAAGTTCAGGGCAGGAGCAGTAACTGCCACAATCTGGAAAAACACTTCTAACGATGGAGAATCTGAGTATAATACTGTCTCCTTTGAAAGAAGCTACAAAGACAAGAATGATGAATGGCAGACAACTAATTCTTTAAGGGTTAATGATTTGCCAAAAGCTAAACTAGTTTTAGAGAAAGCTTATGAGTTTCTTGTCTTGAATGATATAGAAGAATAAGGTGATTATAATGCAAAAATCAAAAGAAACAACTATTAGTGATTTGCCTGGTGTTGGTGCTGCTACAGCTGAAAAAATGCAGAATTTTGGCTATAATAATTTAATGTCTGTAGCAGTTGCGAGCCCTGGTGAATTAGTTGAGTTAGTGGGTGTGACAGAAGCAAATGCTAGGAAGATTATTCAGGCAGCAAGAAGTTCATTGAAAATGGGCTTTGAGTCTGGAACAGATCTTCTGAAGAAAAGAAACTCAGTAATAAAAATACCTTCAGGAAGCAAGGCTTTCGATGCTTTGCTTGGTGGAGGATTTGAGTCAGGAGCAATAACAGAATGCTTTGGTGAGTTCGGCTCTGGAAAAACACAGTTAGCACATATGTTATCAGTAAACTGTCAAAAACAAGATCCAAATGCGATGGTGGTTTATGTTGATACAGAGAATACATTCAGACCAGAGAGAATAATTGAGTTAGCAAAAGCTGCTGGCTTAGAACCAGAGAAGGTTCTTAAAAATCTGAAAATAGCAAGAGCTTATAACTCTGATCATCAAATGCTTTTAGTGGAAAAAGTAGAAGACTTAATCAAAAACCAGAAACTCAATGTTAGATTAGTAATAGTGGATTCATTAACAGCTCACTTTAGGGCAGAATTCATAGGAAGAGGAACTTTAGCAGAGAGACAGCAAAAGCTTAATAAGCACTTACATGTCTTACTAAAACTTGCAGATACACATAATTTATGTGTGTATGTTACAAACCAGGTGATGGCAAGACCAGACATGTTCTTTGGTGATCCTACTCAAGCAATAGGAGGGCATGTTGTTGCACATACCTCTACGTTCAGAGTTTACCTGAGAAAAGGTAAGAAAGGAAGTAGGGTTGCTAAATTAGTAGATAGCCCTAACTTACCGGAAGGAGAGTGCAACTTCTTTGTTGAGACTTCTGGCTTGAAAGATATTAAATAATTATTTCTTTTTCTTTTCTTTGTAGATTGCTGCAACAACAATTCCTTTGAGCACATTAATTACTAAAGCTTGCAGTATCCAGTAGATTACTAAAACAGTTGCTATATTCATGTAGAAAGGCATTGTCACCATTCCTGAAAATGCTCCTATTACCCATATAATAAGCCCGTAGTAGATACCTTTCTTTATCCCTTTTCCAGGTAATCCTTTATACAGCAGTGCAAATACCAATACGAATATTACTGATATAACAAAGCTAAGTATGTAAGACCATGCCATATTACTAATAGTAAGCATTGCTTCAGCACTTTTTGCTATAACAGGAGGTATTGTATAAACCCAGTTAAATAGCCAGCCACAGGTTAGAGTTGCAAATACTATGCTTAGAACCCATATTGCTATACTGGAAATCAGCAATCTTTTGACATTAATCTTCACTTTATCACCCCTTGCAATATCTGTAGCTTATTACTTTTTAAATATTTCTTTTTTCCCAAAAAACCACATCATTTATATATAACCTCTCGTTTTTTAGCTCTAGAGCTAGAAATAGCTTCTAAATAGATAGGTGTTAAATATTATGGCATATGGAGATAGATTCGGCGGAAGCCGATATAATGAAAGAAGAAGTTTCGCTCCTGTAAAGGTAGGCGATGAGCTAGATGTTAAGATAGAGGCCGTTGGTGAAAAGGGAGACGGCGTAGCTAAGAAAGATGGTTTTGTCTTGTTTGTACCTAATACAAACGAAGGCGATGAAGTTAAGGTAAGAGTAACTAAAGTACTTAGAAGAGTTGGTTTTGCTGAAGTTGTAGGTAAAGGAGAAGCAAAAGCAGATTCTGAAGAAGCTCCAGTTGAGGAAGCTCCAGCAGAAGAAGCTGCAGAAGAGAAAGCAGAAGACACAGAAGACTTTGGTGAGGAAGCTCCTGCAGAAGAAAAGCCTGAAGAAGAAAAACCAGAAGAAACTAAGAAAAAGAAAAAAGTAAAGAAGAAATAAAGCTTCTGTAAATAAGTTTAGATTTCTTTTATTTATTTTTAATAAACTTTAAGTAGTTGTATCTATTTTTAAAAAATATGAGAACCTTTATAGCAATAGAATTACCTGAAACTGTCAAAGAATATTTAAAAGGGTTACAAAAAGAGTTAATAGGAATCAAAGCCAGCTTTGTGAAGGATTTTCATTTAACTTTAAAATTCTTAGGAGAAGTTTCTGAAGACAAGATAGAAAAGATAAAAGAAAAATTAAAGGAAATAAAGTTTGAGCCTTTCAAAGTTAAATTAGGAAAAGCAGGTGGTTTTCCTTCTGAATCTTATATTAGGGTTGTATGGGTTGGCTTAGAGCCAGAAGACAAAATAATAGAGATACAAAAGAAGATTAATGAAGTAATGAAGAACTTTGGCTTTAAAGATGATTTTAAATTCAAATCACATCTGACATTAGCAAGAGTCAAGTTTATAGAGGATAAAAAAGTATTTATAGAAAGATTAAAGCAGCTGGAGATAAAACCTATGGAGTTTGAAGTTAACTCTTTTTCATTAATGAAAAGTACTCTAACAAGAGAAGGAGCTGTTTATGAAGAACTGAGGAAATTCTAATTAACTTTATAATAAATAAAATCTTACTAATGATCATGAAATTAAGTATAAAATATGATGGCTTACTGAATTTTCCTGCAACATATACAAAGAATGATTTTTTAGATAGAGTCAAAAAAATACCTGGTTATAAAAATATTAGAGAAGAACATAAATATCTCTCAATAATAGATAACTATTACGATTTATATAAAAGATTGATAAAACAAAAAGAATTAATTAATTCTTTAAGTTTGAAAATAGGAGATTTACTCAAACGAGGAATAGATATAACGCCTTCTAAAAATAGAGGAACAGAGTTAGAAGCATTAAATTTATTCAAATTAAAAGATGAATTTAAAAGTGCTGAATCAGATTTTGAAATTACAGAGAAAAGGTATAAAAAATCAGATGTAAAATTCGGTACTATAGATAATCTAATATTTCAAATAGAGGATGAAAATAATCCGGACACAAAGCAATTATTATATCTAAAAGCTATGTTTTTGATAAAATCTTATGTCGGTTATTGAATATCATTTTATAAAAATAGATAATTTTCAATTTCTGAAAAATAACTATTATTAATTCTTCTTTAGTCTATATATTTTATGAACAAAGCACCTTTAGAGAAAAGATTATTGAAATGGACAAATGAATTAATAAAAAAATACCCTTTTCTAAAAGATGTTAAACAAGAAATCTCAAAAAATCCAAATTTGTACTTTGCTTTCAAATCATTTGATTCTTATATAAAAAATCTTGAAGATACAATATTCCTACAAAAAAAAGAGCATAGAGATTCTGCAAATAAATTGTCTAATATAGAGATAGATTATATAAAAAATAAATATGAGAAATTACAACCAAAACCTTTATAAATAACTCTAATTTCTAGCAAAATACTACCAAAGCTGTGGATAGACAGCATTTGTGTGAGGTTATAAAAATCACAAATAGCTGTTCTTTGGTATTATAAAAATGGCAGGAGAAAAATTATTAGTAGCAAGGGACTTGTATCTAAAGTCAGGAATACATATAGGAACAAAGTTCAAAACAAAACACATGGATAAATTCATCTACAAAAGCAGAGTAGACGGCTTATCAGTGTTAAATATCCAGCAAATAGATGAAAGAATAAAGATAGCAGCTAATTTCTTATCACAATTTGAATCTGAAGAAATATTAATTGTAAGCAGAAGAGAGAATGGATGGAAGCCTGTAAAAGTTTTTGGTGAAGTTACAGGAATAAGAGTATATGCAGGAAGATACCCTCCTGGTTTATTAACTAACCCTAATCAGGAAAATTTTATAGAAGCTAAAGTACTGTTGGTTACGGATGCTTGGCCTGACAGGAATGCTGTAAATGATGCAATAAAAGTAGGAATTCCTGTTATTGCATTATGTGATACAAATAATCAAGCAAATAATATTGATTTGGTTATTCCTTGCAATAATAAAGGTAAGAAAAGTTTAGGATTGTTGTTCTGGATAATAGCAAGGGAGTATCTGAGAAATAAAAAGATATTAAAGAAGACAGAAGAGCTGAAGGAAAAGGTAGATGATTTTAGTGAAGAATAATCAAAATTAATCTTTTTATTATAACTTTTGATAAAAATTATATATTACTTCTTTCTATTTGCTTAGTATGCAGTTAAAAAAACACCATTATTTGCTTATATTAATCTTTATAGCAGTACTTTCGTTTAGATTGTATTTTGCTTTTCAAACCCCTTATTTCTCTGATGATAATTCATATTTTGTTTTAAGGCAAGTTGAACATATTACAAAAACTGGCTTTCCTTTGTATAATGATAATTTAAGCTATTCAGGTAGAACCATGTTTTTTTCACCTTTCTTTCATTATATATTGGCTTTTTTCAATCTTTTTTTACCCATAACATTAGTAGGAAAGATTATTCCAAATATCTTTGCCTCTTTAATAGTATTTGCAGCTTATTTGGTAACCAAAGAAATAACAAAACAAAAGAAAACAGCTTTAATTGCCTCATTTGCAGCTGGTTTTATACCTATCTTTATCAGGGAAACAGTAAATTCAATTTCTGTTTTCTCTTTAATGGTCCCTTTATTATTCTTCATCATATATGCTCTATTAAAGCTTAATACAGAAAAGAGATTTGCTCTATATCTTATTATATCGATTTCTGTTTTTATATTTCTTGATATAATCTCTTTTGTTTTAATCTTAGGCTTAATATTCTATTTTCTGTTAACAAAAACAGAAGACATACAACAGAATAAAGCAGAGCTCGAAGTAGTTTTATTTAGCTGTTTCTTATTCTTCTGGTTAAATTTTATAATCTTTAAGAAAGCTTTTTTATTATATGGACCAGCAATTATATGGCAGAACATACCGAATGTTTTACTAAGCAATTATTTTTCTCAAATAACTATCTTAGAAGCGATCTATGTTATTGGAATACTTCCTTTTATTTTTGGAATATTCATAATATATGACTTTATATTTAAACATAAAAAGAAATCAATCTATCTATTAATTAGTTTAGCATTAGCTACTTTTCTTTTAGCTTGGTTTAAGCTAATACCTATGATCTCTGGCTTAATATTTCTAGGTTCAATCTTGGTATTGCTGTTTGCCCAATATATACAAAATTTTATTATTTTTGTAACTAAAACAAAATTTCATAAACATCTGAATAAGTTTCTATATATCTTTATTGTTCTAATCATTTTAACCTCAGTCCTTCCTAGTTTCATTTATGCTAATAACACCATAAAAAGAGTTCCGAATAAAGATGAGATAAATGCTTATCTATGGTTAAAAGAATCAACTCCTGAAGATTCAGTGGTTTTAGCTTCAGTACAAGAAGGTCATCTTATAACTTATTTTTCAAAAAGAAAAAATGTTATAGATTCTAATTTTTTACTAATTCCCAATATAGACCAGAGAGTGAGAGATGTTGAAATAATATATACCACATCTTTTAAGGTAGAGGCAGTCAGGCTGCTTAATAAATATGATGTGAACTATATTGTTTTGTCAGATTATGCTTATAATAATTATAATACTAAAGAGTTAAAATACGTAACAGATGATTGCTTTAAATTAGTTTACAATGAAACTATAAAAATATACTCTTCATTATGCAAAGTTGAGGAATCTGGATGAGAAAAATAGATAAGAAAAAGGCTCTTGTAATAGTTTTTTTAGCTGCAATACTTTTCTTATCCCTGTCTTACCTAAAAATCCTTAAAAATCCTTATCTAATCGGTGCTGAACCTTACTATCATCTTAGAATTATGGAAACTATGGATGAGGAGGGTTTTGTTTTTAATGATGAGCTTGTTTTTGGAGAAAGACCTTATATTTTCAATCTAGCGCATTATTTGTTTTTTAAAATCTTCCCAAAAATAATTGTGAGGATACTTCCTTTCTTGTTAGGTATAGCTACAGTTTATTTATTCTATAAAATATTAGAAAAATTAAAGGTAAAGCAAAATCTAAGGCTGGTAATAACTTTACTCTTTGTAAGTTCTCCTGTTTTCATCTATGCCTTTGCATCTTTTAATAGATATTTTATTATTGTTTTTTTACTAACTTTAGCTTTCTTTTTGCTTCTGAAAAATAAAATCATCTACTCTATATTATTGGTATGTTTAATACCTTTATTTAATATAGAAATAGTTCCGATAGCTCTGCTATTATTGATAATATATTTTGTTTCAAATAAAAAATTAAAATTATGCTTAAAAAGCTGTGGTTCTTTAATCTTAGTTTCATTAATCTACTACTTTTTGGTTTTTCGATTTAGATTTCCTCAAAGATTAACTTTTATTGACATAAATTTATTAAAAAACCTTATATCAGATTTTGGTTCTTTTTATGGCTTTAGCGCTTTCTTATTGATTTTGGCTTTGATTGGCTCTTATGTCTTATGGTCTAAAAAGAAAGAATACTTAACATTGTATATAACTACTTTGTTATTGTTTTTAAGCTCTTTTTATTTTGGTTTTGTTAATATCTTTTTGAATTTCTTCTTTTCTTTCTTTGCAGCTATAGGCTTAATTTCCTTAATAAAAAGAAGATGGGAATATAAAATAGTAAAGAATGCTACAATATTATTGATTGTTTGTGGATTATTATTTTCAACAAACTCTTTTGTTAACAGAGTTATAGAATCAGAACCAGATAATACACAAGTAAAAAGTTTAGAATATCTAGCTTTATTTCCAAAAGGTACTGTGCTTTCACATTATAAAAATGGTTTTTTAATAGAATACTTTGCAAAGAAACAAGTAATAATGGATGAAAATTTTTATTATTTCTATGAATTAAATGAAAGATACAATGATACCAATACAATATTTTATTCCCGTAATCTAGAATATACAAAAACTTTATTAGATAAATATAATATCAGTTATATCTGGATAGGTAAAGAGATGAAATCTGGTTTAATTTGGGATAAAAAAGATCAGGGATTGCTATTTTTATTCAGAAATGAGGAAACCTTTAAAAATATCTACTCATACCAAGGAATAGAAATTTGGAAATATTTGAAATAACTGAAGAAGATTAAAATGGACTTTGGAATAATTTTAATATATGTAATATGTTATTTTGGTTTATTTACTACTCTATTTTTTTTATTTACTTTAATAGAGAATAGAAGAGAGATAACCAAAGATTATACTAAAAAATTTCCAAAGGTAAGCATAATTATTCCTGCATATAATGAAGAGAAAACATTGTTTAAAACAGTCTCTTCTTTATTAAGATTAAATTATCCTAAAAATAAGCTAGAGATTATTGTGGTAGATGATGGGAGTACAGACAACACCTTAAAGATAGCTAAGAATTTTATTTCTCAAGGAGTAAAAGTTTTTACAAAAAAGAATGAAGGCAAAGGAAAAACTTTAAACTTCGGATTAAAAAAGGCAAGTGGAGAATTAATTGGTTGCTTGGATGGTGATTCTTTTGTTTCAAGAGATTCCCTAAGAAAGATGATAACATATTTTGATGATCCTGTTATAATGGCAGTAACTCCTTCCTTAAAGGTTTATAGGCCTAAAAATTTTCTGCAGAAAATACAGATGATTGAATATTTAATAGGTATCTTTTTAAGAAAGATGTTCGCTTTTTTAGGCAGCATTCATGTAACGCCAGGACCTTTTTCTCTTTATAGAAAAAAGTTTTTTGACAAATATGGAGGATATGATGAAGATAATTTAACAGAAGACATTGAGATTGCTTTAAGAATTTTAAGCAAAGGGTATGATATTGAAAATTCAGTTGATGCTTCTGTTTATACAGTAGCTCCCTACAAGATAAAGGGATTGGTAAAACAAAGGCTAAGATGGTATACAGGATTTGTGGAGAATGTTTTGAGGCATAAACAGCTCTTTAGTGCAAAATATGGCAATCTTGGCTTGTTTGTCCTGCCTGGCTCATTTTTTACTGTTCTTTTGGTAATAGTAAGCTTTTATTATTTCACATCAAAAATTATCAGAAGCATTATACAAAATTTCCATAACTTTAATGCTATTGGCTTTGATGTTTTCAGGAATCTAGATATTAAGGTCAATGCGTTTTACATATCTTTGACTCCTGCAATAATCTTAACAATTTTGTCTATACTTACTGGTATAATAGTGGTTGTTTTAGCCAAAAGATTATCAAAAGAAAAAACAAGCATAAAAGTTTCTTATATCCCCTACATGGTTTTCTATTGGTTTTTCTTTGGTTTCTGCTGGATTCTGGCAGGAGTTTTTAAGATTATCAGGAAAAGACCTGTCTGGTAACAGAAACTTTTTTATATGCCTTTAAACTTGCTTTCTATATGAGCAAAAAAGAAATCAATAAAGGAAAATACTTTTTGGTTTTTCTCTTTTCAACAATAATATTTGTTGGAGGGATTTTTTTGGGAAATAATCTCAGCGAAAAAAAGCTTTCAAGATTAAATGAGATAGAGCAGGACATAAGGGTTCAGATAATGGGAATTGAACTGCAATATGACCTGCTTGAAGAGAACCCTTGTGATGCTGAATACTCTGCTCCTCTGACAAAAGAGCTTTACGAACTTAGTGACAGGCTTAACTATATGGAGAATAATCTTGGGGTGGATCATCAAGGTGTTTTGAGGTCAAAGGAATATTACTCTATGTTAGAACTGAGACAATGGCTTTTTTTGAAAAGGACCAATGAAGAGTGTAAGAGGAACAATACCTTAATCTTATATTTTTATTCCAATAGGGGTGATTGTGATAGTTGCGAGGAACAAGGATATGTTTTGACATATATAAGAAACAAATACCCTTCTGTCAGGGTTTATACATTTGATATTAATATAGACAACCTTGCTCTGAATACTTTAAAAGAGCTATATATAAAAAGTGACGAACTGCCTGTTATAATTATAGATGATAAGGTATACTATGGGTTTAAAAACAGGGAGCAGATTGAAGCAATAATATAAATAAATGTAAGTTTTATATATTATTTTATATATTAGGTTTCTTATTAGATAAAAAAGAGGTTTATTATGTTTAAAAGGATATTAATTTTATTTTTAATTTGTATCTTTTTATCTGTAGTATTTATTTCTGCACAAGATGTTGAGCCAAGGATAGTCAAGGTGTGGTCAGTATTAGAGACAGGCAAAAATAGCATGTTCATCACAAATATTGACATTGCATTTACAGAGCTTTTCTTTACTACAAAAACAAAATTTGAATCTGTATCTCTTATAATAGTGAGAAAAAACACTTTATCAGAAGCCTATACAGTTCCTGAAGGCATAATTTACCAGTATCTGGATGTAGATAAAATTGGTATAAAAGAATCTGATATCTCAGATACAATCATAAAATTTAGAGTAAAGAAATCCTGGATAGCAGAGACCAATGCAAATGAAAGCTCTATTTCTTTATTAAGGTACTCTAATGCTTGGGAAAAACAAATAACTGAGCCAGATATAGAAGATGATACTTACTATTACTATAAATCAGAAACAGATGGTTTTAGTTTTTTTGCTATTGTAGGAGAAAAAAAGCAATTTGTTCCAGTTGAAGAACCAGAAGAAGTTGAGGAAGAGCCTGTTCCAGTAGTTGCAGAAGATACAGATGAGCCAGAGCAAAAAAATAATATTTCAAAAATTATATTTTTTATAATTTTAGGTATAGTAACAATTGCAGGAGTAATTTTCATAAATCTAAAAAACAAGATATCTTTTTCTGCAAAAAATATAGATGAACTAAAAGATTATATAGCGAGAGCAAAATCTCAGGGGGAAACTTATATTGGAATAAGAACAAACCTGATAAATGAAGGATGGGATGAAAAAGAGGTTGATAAGGCTTTAACAGGAACTAAACTTCCGGATTACCTGAAAGCAAAGATGGTGGATTATGTAAAAGCAGCTCTTAAAAAAGGCAAAACCAATGGTGATATAAGAAATGAATTTATTAATGCAGGATGGCAGAACGAGATTATAGATGATATTTTTAGCTCTTTAACTTAAACATATCCCCAATTGTAACATCTAAATTCTTTCTTTTTGGCTTAATAGCTGTTTTTTTAACTGTTTCTTCTTCAAGTAATCTTATGCCTAAAGTTTTTTCCAGTTTTCTTGCCAAATTTAAGTTTGGCTCTATCTGGCCTGATTCTAATTTATGGATTACAGATTCTTTTTCTGCTATCCTTTTGGCAAGCTCTTTCTGTTTTAATCCAAGAGACTCTCTTTTTTTCTTTATTAAACCAGAATAATCTTTTACAATAACTTGAACTATCTGTTCTTCTGGCATTGTTTTTATTTTTTCTATTTGTGTAGAAACCTCTTTATTTGTGATTTTTTTAATAACAGTTCCAAATTTACTACATTCTTTACATAGGTTTAATTTGCTGCCTTCTATTTCTGTAAGAAACAGTTCTCCATCTGCTCCACACATATCGCATGACATTTTTATTTCTCTAAAACATGTATGTTTAATGGCATCTCCCCGCTGTAGATAGTTAAACTTTTAACTATTTTAAATTTTCCTTTTGTTTTTTTAATTATTTTGATATCTTTGCTTATTAAAACAATTTTTCCTTTTGGTTTTAATATATCATTACATTTATTGAAAAATTCAGTATAGATATTTTCTATTTGCTCTTTTCTTTTATGTTTAGAGCTTTCAAGTAATTTTGTTGCAATAATATCAACTGAATTCTTTTTATGCCTTTTATTCAACCAAGAAATATCATAGTCTGCAAAAGTTATTAATTTATCTACGTTAGCTATCTTGCTGTTCTTCTTTGCTGCTATTACATTTCTTTGTATATCATATCCATAAATCTTTAATTTGCTTTTTTTATTGGCAAATAATGCAGCTTCTATAACAATCTCTCCCGACAGACAAAACGGATCAACTAAGGTTTTGTTTTTGTTATAGCAAGATTCTCTGACTAAAGCATAAGCAATGTTTCCTTTAATTGATTTGGGATTAATAAATATCCTATATTCCCTTTTGCTTATGTCTCCAGAAACATCTATTCCAATATAACCTTTTTTATCGTTGATAAAAATGTATATTATAACTTCAGGATTTTTAAACGAAACTTTATCATATCCTTTTTTTATTAAGATATTAGCAATTTCTTTGCTTACATCAACACTTTTAAAATCATGTTTACCCAATCTTTTGCAGTCAATACGATAAATTTTGTTTTTCAGAAATTTATCCAGCGATACATTATTTATTATTTTATTAAAATTTATTATAGTGCTATCTAATTTTTTCGTAATACTAGCTTCGCCAAAAAGATATATTATCCTAGAAGCTGACCTAGATTTATTTTTTAATAATTCTAAATCTTTTAAGTTTTTTATTGGAAACTTAACAATAAAATCATCTTGCTCTATATCCTTTATTTTTAACAATTCTTTAACTTCTAAAGCAGAAATATGTTCTATACCTTTATTTGTTATAATAAGGCCTTTCATTTACTTTTAATTTTATTATCAGGATTCACCATTAATTATCTTTGCTGCAGAAACTACTTTATCTCCTTCTTTTAGCTTCATTAATCTTACTCCTTGGGTGTTTCTTCCTATTGTGGATATGCCTTTAACAGGCACCCTTATAATTATTCCTTTTTTGCTTATAAACATAAGCTCATCTTCATCATCAACTGTTTTTATTGCTACTACTTTTCCATTTCTTTCGCTTGTCTTTATATTAATAACTCCAATTGAAGCCCTTCTCACTAGCCTATAATCTTCTATCTTGCTTCTCTTTCCATAACCATTTTCTGTTACACTAAGCAGGGTTTTGACAGGGTCAGCAACAACCATTCCAATAACTTCATCACCTTGCCTTAGGTTAATACCTTTTACTCAG
>CAZENX010000016.1:0-14592 GCA_964513865.1 uncultured Methanosarcinales archaeon
ATCAGGAATAAAAGGAAAGCTATTGGTCCAAAGTCACCAAGTTGAAAACCAATCTTTCTTGTGAATGCACTTAAGGAAATTGCTAATATAACACCTACTACAACCATTGCTGTTTTTCCCTGTTTATTGTCAAAATGTGTTGGTTTTGCAACCTGTGTTAAACTAGTGAATAATATTACATAAACTGTAAAATCTATTATTGTGCTATAATTCTCATAGAATTCACCTATGTCTATGCCTTTTAAAGGTGAGAATATTGCTTCCAGAAGATTTGTCTCTGCTGCCAAAACCTTTGAGCTAAATAAAATTAAAGAAATTACTAATAAAACTATCAAAAATTTCTTGTTTCTGTTCATTTATAGATGAAATTATGCTTGCTTATGTATATAAAGTTTTCCATTATTCTAAAAACAAAAGATTTAAATATCTGATAGTTCAGAAAATAAGCTATGAATAAAAGAGGTCAGTTAATACAATTAGAGTGGCACTTTTTATGGATAGGTGCTTTAATTGGTATAATTCTTGTTTTTGTTTTAATATACTTAACACAAAGAGGAATAATACCTTTTACAATACCAGGAATTGGATTAGTTTGCCCAGGTTAAAATGATGTCCTGAAAAATCAAGATTTTTGGGACATTACAAATTTCGAGGAAATTTGAAATGAATAAAAAAGGACAATTAATGGGAATAGAATTGAAGTTTTTCTTTGTAGGGTTATTAATAGGAATAGTAATAGCAATAGTTGTTCTTTATCTTTCTGCAATAGATATAATACCTTTTAGTATACCTTGGGTTTGTGGATAAAGAATTCTATTAATCTTATTGAATATCTACTTTTGTGCTAATAGCTTGTCCAGGCATCCCTGTCTCAAAAAGAACTCTTAATGCTCCTTTATTGCCATGAGCTGATCTTATCTCTCCTTTTATTTCCTTGTTTGCAGGAGATTTCCATATAACTTTTTTTCCTACTAATTTATTCGCATCTTCTTTGTTTTTTACAGAATCAACTACAATAATCATTTGATTAGTTACCTGAGTATGCCTTCCACCTTTGAAGTTTACTATTGTTCCCTGCATAGTTTCTTAGAATTTAATGTTTATTTATAAATGTTTCTTTAATATAAATATGATATATTTATCACTAAATGATGGTAAAAATAGAAAGATTTATAAAGGAGAAAGATACTGTTAAGTTAAATAGGTGAAAAAATGGCTAAACCATTGAACCCTTATGAAATACTGGGAGTTGATAGAAATTCTAGTCTTCCTGAGATAAAAGAAGCTTATCAGAAATTAGCAAAAAAATACCATCCTCTTGATTTAATTCTTGAAGAGATGAATGATATAAAAGTGGCTTTTTCTATCTTAGAACAAAGCAGAAGATGTAATACAAACAAAGTTGAATATGATATATTTACAAAAGCCCCTGTTAGTCCTCCTTTTATAAGTAATAAACTAGATTCAGTAATCTATAAAGGCAAAAATGGTCTTCAGTTAGAAATATTGAAGGGCCCAACAGATAGAAGAGAGGATTTTATGAATGTGGTTAAAAGTCTAGATTTATACTTTATTTTTTACGCTTTTAATGAAGATATTAATTTGTCAAGAGAATTAAAAGAAAATGTTTGTGAAGATTATAATTTCTTTAATATTTTTGAGAATGGAAACAAAAAATTTGGGAATGTAAACATCATACCTTTAAAAAATAAAAGTTTAAAAATTGATCCAAGAAGAGATGAGGATTACCCAGTATCAATCAAAATAGGTAATTTTGAGAGATATCTATTATTTTTTAATTTTCTGGATAATGAAGGAGAACATAGAGATAATTATGCTAAATTATTAAATCCATCAGGATATAAAATCCATTATGAAAATGCAAAAAGAACTAACATCTTCTGAGGTTGTTAAACTGATGGTTGAATATGTAAGAAAGAATTTAGTACTTGATAATAGAAAGGAAGAGGAAAATAAACAAAGTTTAACTTTTACTGGGACAGGAGTTAGTGAGAAGGATGAAGGAATTAAATTTGCTTTTGAGGTTGTTACAAATATTGAAAATGGTAACAGAGCATTATCAAAAAGTTATTTTAATAAAAAATTTAATGAAAGATCCTCACCAAGATTAAAGAAAGATAGAACTTTTTCTGGAATATTATTACCTAGATCTATTGATTATAGAAGTGCTAAAACAAAATTTCAATGTCCTTATTTTAAACAAGCTAATTTACTAAATACTGTTAGTGCTGATAAAAACTTGCAAAATAGATTTTATGAGTTTGAACATTATAATGTAAAGGATCTAAGTATAATTGAACGTGAATTGTTGGTTCCATTTTATGGGAAAGTAACATACTTCAATCCCTCAGATGAGGTAATTCAGGTCTGTCAATTTAGTAGATTTCCTTGGTATGAGATAATTCCTGATAATGTAGATCTAAAAAAAGATTATTTTTGGGATTTTGTAAAAAATTTGGGTTTTGTCCCAAAAGAAAAGGATGATGAAGGAAAAAAATTACACGTGTTTAGAAAAATGCAAGAGGGTTTACATAATAGGATAAGGAAAATACATGCTTCTGAAAAAGTAAAAAGAAATTTTACTTTGGAAAGTTATGAAACTTTTGTTAATAGAGATGAGCAAAGAAATAAAGAATATAAAATGAGTCTGGCTAGAGTGGTTTCTTTTAATGATAATAATTAAATACTAACCTTCTTTCCTTGTTTTAATGAACAAAATCCAACAAGTTTATGATATTCTATTCAGAGAATATGGTCCTCAGCATTGGTGGCCTAGTGAGACGGAAAATAAGAGATTTGAAACTATTATTGGTACTATTCTGACTCAAAATACTTCATGGAAAAATGTGGCAAAAGCAATCAATAACTTAAGGAAAAACGATTTGATTGCTGTTGATAAGATTATTAATATTAATATTTCTAAATTAAAAAAATTAATAAGGCCAGCAGGCTACTATAATCAGAAGGCAGAAAGATTAAAATTAATAGCAAAATTCTTTAAAAAAAACAAAAATATAACTAGGGAAAAACTATTAAAAATAAAAGGTGTTGGTCCAGAAACAGCTGATTCTATCTTATTGTATGCAGAAAAAAAGCCCTATTTTGTTATAGATGCTTACACAAAAAGAATCTTCAAAAGATTAGGAATAACCAACAAAGATAGTTACAATGAATTACAAAATCTATTTACAAAAAATCTAAAGAAAGACACAAAATTATTCAATGAATACCATGCCTTAATTGTTAATCTAGGCAAAAATATATGCAGAAAAATGCCTTTATGTAATGAATGTCCTCTCAACAACATCTGTAAGCATAACATTTAAATATCTACTTCTTTATTTATAAATAAAAGAGGTGTTAAATGGATTTTTTATTTATAATAATAATTATAGTATTAATCTTCCTGATAGGTATATTTTTTAGCTTGGTAAAGAACCTTGTAAAAACTTTGTTATTCACAGCAGGAATCCTTATTGTACTCTCTTTAATACTGGGGATATTCTTCTACTTGGATTTCAGAAGTTTTTCTAGAGATATCTATGAAAAGGATAAGTTATTTTTATTGGAGGATAATAATGAAATAGTTATAGGAATGAAAGTTGGTTTATTGGATGAAGAGGCATTCAAGGCAGAGCATAATTTTATAGCATCAAATAAATTAGAAGAATATTCTGCTTCATACAAAAAAAAGGATTATAAAGGAATTTTGGAAAGCAATTATAAACTGTTTATTTTTAAGAATGAAGCCTTCGGTGTTGAAAAAAGCGACAGTGCATTTTCAGATTTTCTGGAGGAAAATATTGATGAAGAAAGCTATCTTTTCATTTTAAAGGAATTTAAAAAAGGAAACATAATTATATATCCAAAGACATTATTATTTAAAGTAGCAGGAATTTCACCTATAAATTTTATTGACAGAATAAAAAAGAGGTTTACAAATGCGTAAATTATTGCTTTTGCTTTTAATTTTAGTTTTAGTAAATTCTTGTTATGCTGCAATGGATAAGGTTTTTAGTGACTGGGTATATAATGAAAATACTATTATCTTAGATAATAAAGAATTCTATTTTAAGCTGGGCTCTGAGGGAAATACTGTTTTAATAAGATCTGGGGATGATTATGATATAATGAGCTTAGATTCATGCAAGGATTTTGATGAAAAAAGATACATCTGCTTTAATGAATCATTTTATGAAACAATAACAGATCCTGCAAATAAAGCATATATCAATGTCTATTACAAAAAACCAAAGTTAAACATAACCAGAACAGTAGATGATAATATTCTTTTAGTAGGAGAAGAAGCAACCTATTCTGTTACTATCTATAACAGAGGAGAAAGAAATGTAGAGGATGTTTATTATCTGGATGATTTTCCTGAAAATGTAGTTCTAAAAAGTGTCTCTGGCTGCTCTTATAAAGGCAATGATGTTTTTTTCAAAGGGGCTATCCAGAGAGGTTCTCATAAATCATGCAGCTATAGAATTACTACAATAAATCCAGTTGATGTTACTACAATAGCATCTGTTAGCTATAACAATGGTTTTGAGGATTTAATTAATTATTCTTCTGCTATAAGGCTTTACTCAACTCCGGTTTTGATTATAAACTCAACAGTTGACAACAAAACAATACAGATAAATGAAAAAACCAATGTTCATATAAATATTTCAAATTCTGGTACAAAGACTATTGAAATAACAGATTTTATAGTTAAGATACCTGCTGGTTTAAATGTTACTTTTGCCGGCATTACTGATTTAGGAGGAGGAAGATATCGCTGGGCAGATGCTCTTACCAGTAATAACTCAAAAGGCATTCTGTTTATTGTAGAAGGGTTAAGGACAGGCAACTCTGAGATTTTAATAAATACAGATTATGAGATAGACGAGGAAAAGTATAATATAACTAACTATAAAGATAATGTGATTGTTGAAGATCTAGGGATAGAGCTAGATAGTAGTGTAGCAGCTAATGAAAGATTTGATGCTAACACAGAAAAGACACTTTCTATTATGGCAATAAACAAAAATAACTATACAGACTTAAAAAATTTATTTTTGCAATTCAACAGCACTCTTTTTTCTTCTAGAATATATGAACTCTCAACCTTGGGAGAGCAGGAAAGGGAAAAAGTAGGCTCAGTAACCTTAACTTTGCCAGATGTTTCTACAACAAAAACATACAAAATAAAAGCAAATGTTACATATGAAACCTTGTATGGGGATGTGGGCTCAGGAAAATTAGAAAGAAGCTTTATTGTAGAGCCTGTTGAAAAACTTGTAATTAAAAAAACTATTTCACCTTCAGAAGTAGAAGAATTTAAGGAAGTTACAGTTACAGTTCAAGTTCTGAATGATAAGAATGTTGATGTTGAGAATGTTGATGTAAAAGAGATATTCCATAATGATATAATACAAAGAGGCACAACATCAACAAGAATAGAAAGGATAAATGAATCTGATACAGTTACAGCTTACGAATATACAATTGTAGCTCCAGATGTTACTAACGATACCTATTATAATATAACTACCATAGCAAGTTACACAAAAGACGATCAAGAATTTAGTTATTCTAAAGATATAAGGTTTAAGGTAAAACCAAAGAAATTAAAAATAGATGTAACAAAAACAGTTTCAGATACTGATATACATAAGGGAGAAATCATAAATGTTAGATACTCAATCGAAAATACTGACGAAGAACCTGCAAATAATCTTGTTTTAAAATTTGCAGATAATGAAAACTTTGATGCTATCAACACCTACGAATATAGATTAGATAATTTAAATCCTGATGAGATAATAACAATTGAGGAGGAGCAGATAAGGTCAAAAGCATCTGGAAGCAGATTGGTCATAGACGGCTCTGTACTCTCTTATCAAGATAAAAATGGAGCTAACTTTAACACAACCTCAACCTCTTTGGCATTGAGGGTACAAGATACCTATATGCAAGGTCCTGCTATAATGCTCAAGAAAATAGCAGATAGATATGATATAAATACAAGCGAGGAGATTAATGTAACCATTAATGTAAGCAATATAGGGAATGAGGATGCTAATATCTTAATAGTTGATGGAGACAGGACATGGAACAAAACAATAAATGCAGGTTCAAAGAAAATTATATCTTATAAAACCAGAATGTATGAAGAAGGAGAGATCTCTTTGCCAAAGGTTTATGCATATTATGATTACTTGGGCAATAGATACAGAGCAGTTTCTAATCTTGTTAAGGTAAAGGTTACTTCACCAAAAATTCAGATAGAAGAAAAGCAAGAAGTAGAAGAAGAAATAGAACCTGAGCCAATTATTGAGGAAGAAAAGCAGGAAGTAAAAGAAGAAGTAAGTTTTTTCAGAAGAATATGGTATACTATTTTGAATATATTCAGATAAAACAAAAATTTATATATGTAAAAATTTCATAATTAGAAAAGAGGTATAATATGGCATTTTTCGGATTTGGAAGAAAACAGGAAGTAAAAAAACCCCTCACAGACCCTTTAAATAAGGGATCTTCAGAAAGGATAGCAGAACTTCCTCAGCAAGATATTTTAGAAGATAAAGGTTTACCTAGCACACCCTCAATAACATCTTCTGAATCATCCATACCTGAGATTGGTTCTAGGGAAAAAAGGGCAGAAGACTTTTTTAATGAACCGATGGAGGAAGCTAAAAAATCTCCTGGGTATCAGGCTCAGCAAAGTAATATTTCAGAGAAAGATATTGAATTAATTTCTTCAAAACTTGATTACCTAAAAGCAGCTATTGATAACTTAAGCCAAAGATTAGAAAGGTTTGAAGGTCTTGTAAAAGAAGACCAAGAGAAATATAAATATAGATGGTAATATGAAACTTAGTAAAAATTATATCTTTATCTTTATTGCTTTAGGTTTAATTGTTTTTGACCAGCTGACTAAATTTCTTATAAGATTTTTTATGGAAAAAGGACAATCTATTGTTCTGATTCCTAATATCTTGCATATAACCTATGTCCAGAATACTGGAATAGCATTTGGTTTATTCCAGAATAGTACTTCTTTGTTAATATGGTTCTCTGTTATTGTTATTGGTATAATCCTTTATCTTTATGATAAAATAAATTTTATTCCAAGAGCTTTAATAGTTGCAGGTATTATTGGAAATCTAATAGACAGAATCTTCTTAAGATTTGTAGTAGATTTCATTGACTTCAGAATATGGCCTGCTTTCAATGTTGCTGATTCATGCTTGACTGTTGGTGTTGCTTTGCTAATTATAGATATTTTAAAAACAATAAAAAAGAAATGATTATTTAAGGCAAGAATGAGCTGAATATCCTTTCTTTTTTGCTTCTGCTTCTGAGTTAAACCAAATTCTTTGCTTTCTTTTTATTCTTTTGGCCCAGTCGCATTTTGGAGAATGGTACTTGTTTGAATTCTTTGAGCCAACAAACTTCCCTGGCTTATAGATTTTCTTTACTTCAGAAATCTTTTTCTCAGCTTTTGCCAATAAATCTGCCTCTTTTTCAATCTCTTCCACCTCTTTTTTTCTTTTGTATTCTTCAAGCTCCTTTTTTACTTCAGAAATTATCTTCTCTTCATCCTTCTTTCTTATCTCTGGCTTTAGCTCTTCAACTACAACTGAGGGTTCCTTCTCTAAGTGTTTAGCTTTTTTCTCTTTAATGCTGTTTATTGCTATAACTAGTCCAAAAGCATTAGCAGCTGTTAACAAAACAAGCATAACTGTTTTGATATTAAAATAAAGGAATATTGTGTTTATTAAACCTAAGATAAAGAACATTGCATTCAAAATATATCTGTTCTCAAAATCAAAGTAGAATGTATAAATTGTAACTACAAATAGAAGCATGAAAAAAGCTAAAACCAAAAACTCAAATAAAAACAAAGTTGTGCCAAGCTTTGGCAAAATATAGAATATCCCCAAAAGATTAGCTATAAACAGCAATATGAGTGAAAAATATGTTTTATCCATGCTAAAAAGAATTGTAATCTAATATTTAAAGGTTTTTATTTTGGAGTAGTAATAGAATAGGATTATAAAATTTTTATTTAAACTGATAACATTCTGAATTTTATTATTTAATCACTATCAAGTAGTAGTAATACAAAAGATTTATATATAACTTGTTACATAATTGTTATATGAGCTATGATATAATTTTAGGCGGAATAAAGGAAGATACCTATAAAGAAATACGTAGAAATAATTCGTCAATAACTTTATCGGCAATAAATAATTGTAATGGTAATAATAAAAAGTATAGTAAATTGGGTTTTTGTACCAATTATAATGGGCAAAAGAATTTGCTATATGTTTCAATTACCCAGAATAGTAAAAAGAAAAATAAAAATAATATGGGAAAAAATAAATTAAATAGTAAGGAGAAAAAATTTCTTAAAGAAGTTGTAACTGTTATTAAAAAGTATGTCTAAATCTCAGAACTCCTCAAACTCATCTAATTTATCTAAATAGCCTTTCTTCTTAAGCCATTCTATCTGGCTTGCTCTATACTTAAAAATAATATCTCCTTTTTCATCTCCACCAAATTCCCATGGCTCTACTAAAACAACATCTCCTTCCCTAACCCATAATCTTCTCTTTAATCTTCCTGGTATTCTGCAAACTCTTGTCTTGCCATCTAAGCACCTAACTCTACATCTGCTTGCTCCTAATCTTTGGTCAAGAATGCCAATGCTTTGATTATCCCTAGGTAACTTAACTCTTCTAATCTCTTCCTGAATCTTCTCCTGCTCTGCCTGTGCTTCTCTTTCCTTTTTACTCATTTTATATAAAGAAAAAGGTTTTATTTAAAAACTTTTGCAAAAAATTTATTCTCTAAAATTTCCAAAATATTTATATATAATAATCTACAAAGTAAGATATAATGTCCTCTATGGCTAAAGAAGTTAAGAAAAAAGAAAAGGAATTGGAGAAAAAGGAAGAAAAACCTAGAAAGTGTATTCTATGTGGTATACCTGCTCAGTTTTGTGTGAAAGGACTCCCACATACTTGTTATTGCAGAGAATGTGCTCTAAAGCAGTTTAAACAATTAAATTATTTGGAGAAACTATAATTATCCAAACAAATAAACCTTGTCATTTTTTCTCACCAAATTTTTAAATTTTATAGCAACCCGTTGTCCTTTTTTTGCTTGCTTAACAGGTTTATGATTTATCTCCATACTTTTTATCTTTTCCTGCTTTACACCTGTTTTATTTCCAATAATAAGCAATTCATCCCCAACTTTAACAGAATTTGCTTCTATTTTTATTTCCACTACATATATCTTTTTATAAAAATTTTTAACATATCCCAAATATACTTTCTTTTTGGTAGCTTTGCTTCCATACTCGTCTGTAAAGGTTTTTTTATCTGGTATACCTAAATAGAAATTTGAGGAAAATCCCCTGTTATAGACTGTCTTTAATTCCCTCAACAATTTCTTAATTAAATTTTTATTATATCTTTTTTTGTAATATGAATCAATAGCTTTGCGATATACTTTAGTTACAATAGCAACATACTCAGGGCTTCTATTCCTCCCTTCTATCTTTAAAGCATCTATCTTTGCTTTTATTAATTTGTCTAAAAAAGGCAAAGCGCATAAATCTTTAGGACTTAAGACATAATTATTTCCTAATTTTAATTTAAAACCTGTCTCTTTATCCTTAATTTCATATTCTCTTCTACAAGGTTGAAGACATTCTCCTCTATTTGCTGATTTTCCATATAAGCTTTGGGATAAAAAGCATCTTCCACTTATACTTACACATAAAGCGCCATGTACAAAACATTCAATTTCCATGTTTTGCTTTTTAAGTTTCTTTATCTGCTCTAAATTTAATTCACGAGCTAAATTTATCCTTTTTACTCCTAACTTTTTGTAGAACTTTATTGTCTCTGAATTTGTTACATTTGCCTGAGTACTTAGATGTATTTTCAAATTTAATTTTTTGCATAATTGTAAAATAGCAATGTCCCATGCAATTACAGCATCAACTTTTGCTTGTTTAGCTTTTTTTAGAATATCTTGTGCTTTTTTTATCTCATTATCATAAACTATTGTATTTAATGCTAAATATGCTTTTACTTTATTTTTATGGCAGTAATCAACAACCTCTTTCATATCTGATAAAGAAAAATTCTTTGCCGCTGCTCTCATATTTAATTGCTTTAATCCAAAATAAACAGCATCTGCACCATTAGAAACAGCAGCTCTTAAAGAAGCAAAATCTCCTGCAGGACTTAATAGTTCTATCATTTTAAATCTTCTAAATTAAGGATTGCTTTTTTTGTTCTAATAGAATCATCATACGCTATCCTTGGACAAGCAGTGTTTATAAAAACCTCAACAAAAGGAAAGTTTTCCAGTTGTTCAAAATCTAATGTATCAAACAAAAAGAAATAAAGATTTTTTTCAGGAAATTTATTCTTTAACTTTAAAGCACTTTCCAAATTGTTTTGTCCTGGTTTTGTTGAAATTAGTATGCCGACTTCTGTGGCAGTTAAAAATTTTATTAATGCACTCTTCTTTTTCTTTAACCAGGGTATTATTTCTCTTTCATTTATCATAAAGAACTTTCTATTCAAAGGATTGAAAATAAAAACCTTTGCTTTAGGATTTTTTAATAGCAAGGCTTTTGGATGGAACATACCATCCCCAATATACAAGAAATTTTTAGAGTCAAATTTTTCTATTGAGCATCCTAATAACTGGCCTTTGTATTGCGTATGTTTTACTTTATAGAGTTGAACTTTGATATTGTTTTTTTCTAACTGTTTTTTTATACTCCCCAAAGAATCTATAAACTGGACTGTTGTGAATATAGCTAGCTCTTTAGGTAATTTTCTAATTAAATTTTCAGGTAAAGTAAACTTTTCTTTATATCTGGCTTCTATAAATTCTACTTTCATAAATATTAAGAAAAACTGCTAGTTTATATAGGTTTTCAAAACATTAGCTTTAAATATAATCTGTTTATTCCAACGGCTATGAAATATATAAGCACTCGCGGGAATATGGAACCCAAGTCTTTTTGTGATGCTACTATTGAAGGTTTAGCTCCAGATGGCGGGTTAATAGTACCAGAAAAGTATCCAATTTATTCTATCAAAGACTTAAAAAGAATAAAGGATCTTTCTTACCAAGAACTAGCTATGGAAATATTGGGAAAATTTGCTGATGATATTCCTGCTCATGAATTAGAGGACATAATCTCCAGAACATATAATAAAAAGATTTTTGGAACACAAGAAATAACTCCTATAATCTCAATCGGAGACAAAACCTATATCCAGGATTTGGCTGGAGGTCCTACTTTAGCTTTCAAAGATGTTGCATTACAATTTTTGGGAAACACATTTGAATACATACTCAAATCAAGGGAGGATTTCCTTAATGTACTATTGGCAAGTTCCGGGGATACCTTTACTGCAGCAATAGCTTCAGTTATAGGAAAAGAATATGTGAATATATTTGCACTGACACCTTATAATAAGATGAGTCCTTTTCAAACAGCACAAGGTTATACAATTAATGAACCAAATGTACATAACATAGCTGTTGTTGGTGTTTTTGACGATTGTCAGGATTTGGTGAAAATTGTAATTAAGGATGATAAATTTAAGAAAAAACATCATCTTGGTGCAATGAATTCAATAAACTGGGCAAGAATTGCCGCTCAGGTAGTTTATTATTTTAAAGGTTATTTTAAAGTTTCAGATTACGTTGGGGAGAAAGTTGATTTTTCTGTGCCAACAGGAAATTTCGGAAATATACTTGCCGGGCATATTGCCAAACAAATGGGGCTTCCTATAAGGAATCTGATTCTAGCTACAAACGAGAATAATGTTCTGGATATATTCTTCTCTAGAGGCATCTACAAGAGCTGGAGAACCGAAGATGTTAAACAAACTAGCAGCCCATCAATGGATATCTCCAAAGCCTCAAATATAGAAAGGTTTTTTTATGATTTATTAGGAAAGGATCCAGAAGAAACAAGAAAATATATGGAAGAATTTGAAAAAGAAGGTTCTATTAATCTTAAGTATCTTCTAAATGAGATGAGAGAGAAATATGGTTTTGTTTCTGGTACATCAAGGGAGAATGATAGAATTGAAACCATAAAAAATATTTATCTGACTTATGGGGTAATTACTGATCCACATACAGCGAATGGTGTTAAAGTTGGATTGGATTACAAACAAAAATGGAATGATAATACTAAACTTATCTGCTTATCAACAGCTAAACCAACTAAATTTGAAGATACCATATTCAAGGCATTAGGTTTCATTCCTGAAAGATCTGAAAAATTCAGGGATATAGAGAAAAAGGAGCATTTCTTTGACTTAATGAAAGATAAGAATGATGTTCAATGGCTAAAGAATTATATTGAAAAACATAGTTTGTATAATCAATTTAAAAAATAATTTTATTTATTCCTGGTTATTTGTTTCCCTGTGAATAGTTTTCTTCAATAATAACCATAACTGATTCGTTTGTATTTAATGCAGTTGAATTTGCTAAATCTGGATCTGTTAGAGACCAGTTTACAGTGTCTGTATACCAATTGTTAAATACATCGAACATTAAAATATTAGTAGTATGATTCATTTCTATTCTGTTATAATTCTCTATTGAAACTCCTTTTAAGCTAAAGGCTTCAATATAACTTTCTGTATCATTATCTGATGAAGCTAGAATATCGAAGGTTTTTGAGTCATCTGAGGAATAATTGACTTCTGCAAAGACCATTACATTCTCATTTGAAGTAAGATTTGTAATGTTTGAGAAACTATCTGATTCATAAGTCATTGAGATATTTGTATTTAATAAATCAAAGGAATTCTTAACATCATAGCCAATTATTCTAGTAATATTACTTGTACAACCTATTTACCAAGATAAAGCTTGTTTTTTAATAATAGCAAAACTTTTATCTTTTTCAGATATAGAAAAAAGAATTTTGTTGGTTTTATGATCAAAGAAATAGAATCTGTTGTTAAATTTATCAAACATTATTTTTCTATAAAAAGTTTGTCTTTTTCCAGACATATAAAATTCTGTAAAAGTAGTCTTTAATTTACTTGCATAAGCAATAAATAAATTGGCTATATCTAATGCATCTTCAACCTCATCTTTTTTAGGTTTTTTAAATTCATGTTCAAGTAAATTTCTTAGCTGATTAATCTTTTTTAAAATATTATTAACCTAGTGACCCCATTATGATGCTTATAATTAAGCCACTGAAGGTAATTAAATTAAAAATCCCAAAAAACGCACCAATAATCACAGATGCTATTGACAATCTTTTAGATAAAATAGAATCTTTCTTTGATTTTTTTAAAGCAATTATTCCCAAAATCAAGCCAACGATAGGGAATAATGGAATAAAAAATAGTAAACTAAAAATAAATGCAGTTATGGATAATTTTTGACTCATTTTATTTTTCTCATTAATCTTTTTATTCCGTAAATAAGTAACGGAATAATAACCATACTTACTATTCCATATATTATTATATTGGAATACTCTTCTCTAATTATGATCCTATATAAAACAACACCGAACATAGCATAAAAAATAAATTGAGCAACTCCCCAATAAAGATAGGCATCATGCTTTTTTCCAACTTCAATTCCTCTTACACCCAGAGATTTCTTAAAATAAAGTGCTGAAATTAACATATGGGTTGCCAAGATAAATAAAAATATAGGCAAAATAATTAGTGGAAATTTTTTTATAATCAATGGCATAATAAAACTTATTATAATAAGAGCCCACCATATATATCTAATCCGCTCAGAAATCTTATATAATCTTTGTTTTGCTTTATCCATTCTATTAATAATAATGTTTTTTCTTATAAATTTATCCTATTTGGATATAATATTAGTACATTACTGATTGCTGGTTTTCATAATCATGATAACCAAGAGAGCTATCATATCCTCCATATCTATCAAAAGTCCAAGATGAAGATGTGCTTCCTCCACCACCTGAACCACTTCCAGTTGAATCACTCGACTTAGTGTTATCTGCTTGTGATACAAAATTGACAATAGATTCCCACACTTTTCCTACATAGGGTGCTACCTCACTAAATATTACATTCATAGCGATTTTTTGAGTATTTTTTGTAAATCTATTTGGGGATAAGTAAGTTCCTCCTTTTAACCTGAAAGGATTGATTGCGTTAGCAGCACCTGAAAGAAGAAGGTCTTGAGCATTAATAGGTTCATTTTCCATTGCTTGGTGTAATGCATATTCTCCTGCACCAATAGCGAATGTGCTAGCAGTCCTTGTTAATGTCGCACCAGCAGCTCTGCCACCAGTAGTAACTACGGCAACTGTTCCCATAGCGGCTGCAGCACCAATAGCACCATGACCAACCATCTTTGCAGTATGTATACCAACTTCTTTCCAGCTAGTGTCTCTTATATCAAGAGGATGTGTCCAAGCATAATGGAAAACTCCACCAGCATAACCTATAATACCTGCAACAGCATAAACTGCATTTTTACCATCTGGGTCTTTATATTTATATGGATTATTCC
>CAZENX010000017.1:0-14153 GCA_964513865.1 uncultured Methanosarcinales archaeon
GATGAAACAGGCAGAACCTGGAGATAATGTTGGATTCAATGTCAGAGGAATAGGAAAGAAGGATATAGCAAGAGGAGATGTTCTAGGTCATACAGACAAAGCTCCTACAGTTGCTACAGAATTTACTGCTCAGATTATAGTGTTGAATCATCCAACTGTTATAACTGTTGGTTATACACCTGTATTCCACATACACACTGCTCAGGTAGCATGCCAGATAACAGCTATTGAGAAAAAGCTTAACCCAGCTACTGGAGAAACAATTGCAGAGAAGCCTGACTTTATCAAGAATGGAGATGCTGCTGTAATTAAAGTAAAACCAGTTCAACCTGTAGTTATAGAAAAGAAAGCAGACATACCGCAATTATCAAACTTTGCAGTCAGAGACTCAGGTGCAACAGTTGCAGCTGGTATGTGTATTGACTTAGTCAAGAAATAATTCCTTTAATTTATCATTTATTTTTTATTTCATGGTGAACCTGGTTTATCATGTTGGCAAACCTCATAAAATAAAATGCAGAAAGCGAGAATAAAGCTTGCAAGTACTGATATCAACAAGATTAATGAGACTTGTAAAGCTATAAAGGAAATAGCAGAAAAGACTGGAGTAGATATGAGAGGACCAATTCCTCTGCCTACTAAGAAATTAAGGGTTACTACCAGAAAAAGCCCGGATGGAGAAGGAACAGCAACATGGGAAAGATATGAAATGAGGGTTCATAAAAGACTGATTGATTTAGGAATTGATGAAAGAGCTCTTAGATTGGTGATGAGGGTGCCAATACCAGAAGGATTGAATATTGAGATTGAGATGGTTGATGTATAAAATTTCTTTGATTTTAATGAAAAGATTAATATATTATCTAATTTATAAGTAGGTGAATGACAAAAAAACTCTTTAAAAAAGCTGTTCTTATTTACCCAAAATTTTATGATGATACTTTCTGGAGCTTTCAAAGAAGCTTAGCAAGATACGTTCCTAAAGGAGAGTTTGGCTTGCCTAAAAGAACAATGCCACCCTTGGGTTTGATGGGGCTTTACAGGCATTTAAAAAGATATTACAAAAAGATTGTTCTTATTGACAGGAATGTAGACCCAAGGCCATTAAAAAACCTGATTAAGGATGCTGACCATGTTTTCATGGGAGGAATGATTGCTCAGGAGAAAGGGTTTATTAAAGATGCACTTACTGTTAAAAGCTTGGGAAAGGTACTTATCGCAGGAGGAACAGTTGTTGATAAAAATTCCCCTTTAATGGAAATAGCAGACCATCTTGTTGAGAATGAGGCAGAGATGGTTATAGATGAACTTATCTTGGGACTTTCTAATGGAACAGCAAAGAAATATTATAAAGGAATGCCTGCTCCACCTGAAAAATTCTTTATACCTGATTTCATTTCCATAAACAGGGACAATTATGTTACTATGAGCATTCAGCTCAGCAGGGGATGCCCAGAAGATTGTGAATTCTGTGATATTACAGCAAGATTTGGAAGAAAACCAAGATTAACTCCGTGGGAGCACATAGAAATCATGCTCAGACAATTGCATGAGCTTGGCTCAAAACACACTCTTTTTGTTGTGGATGATAATTTTATTGGAAATCCAATAAAAACTATTGAAGTTCTGAAAAAGATATATAGATTAGAAAAAGAGCTTGGCTATAGCTTTGCAAAATCTACTGAGCTGACTTTAAGGCTTGCTGATGAGACACCTATTATGGATGAACTAAGAACCCTGCTTAGAAAAACCAACTTTAATATGTTTTTTATTGGTGTAGAGACAAACAATGTAGCTTCACTGATAGAGACCGGAAAGCTCCAGAATTTAAGCGGAAAAAAATCTATACAGGATAAACTTAGATTCATAACAAAAAAAACAGGGGCAAGTATAACCTTGGGCATGATTTATGGTTTTGACAATGATAATAGTTCACTAGTTAATTCATTTATTAATTTCATAAATTCCACGCATTCTCCAACTATTATGGTTAGCTTATTAAATGCTATGCATTATACCAAACTCTGGGACAGGCTGGAAAAAGAGGGAAGGCTTTCAGAAAGAAGCAGTGGCAATAATTCAGACGGCAGAATTAATTTTATTCCTTATAACTTCTCAGCAAAACAGGCAGAGCTTGATTATATAAAAATACTTAAGAGCATATATAATGAAAAAGCATTCTTCAAGAGAGTAATAAAGGAGCTTAAGCTGTTTAATCCAAAATTCCCTAATAATACACGAACTTTAAATGAAACCATATATATTGGCATAAAGCTTCTGACAGACAGAAAAAATACCTTTACTTTACTGAAATACCTGCCAAAGGTTCACAGGATTGCAGAGAGAAGGTTTGGATTTAATACTCCCAAATATAGGTATCTTGTTGGCTCTTATTTTGCGCACTGTGCAAAATATATACATTTTAAAGGACATATAAAATATCTTGAAAAACAACAAAAAAGAAGAAGATATGAGCCATGGCAGCTTTATTCATGGAAAGAACTCCAAAAATCAAAAATAATCAGTATAGATATTCTGGAGAATACAGCAGAAGAACCTATATCAATATATCAAAAGATAAGAATGAAACTTGAGAATGGTTATGAGTTTGTTGGAACAAGATTAGATGCTTTAAAGCACTTTGCAGCTCCATATCTCAACGAGAAATTAGAAAAAATAAGGAACAAGGTCCCATCCTTGAAAAACTTTTTAGATAGTGAAATAGCAGCCTATCGTAAAGTTCATCTTAAAAGACCCAAAATATTAGGAAAGATTAAGTTTTCAAAAGTAGAAAAACACCTTAGAAAAGCTCTTCAAAACAAAAAGGATTATTTTGTTAAAATGCAAAGACTTTACATGAAGACAGTAAACTCTAAAGCAGTAAAAAAGGCATATCCTGCATAAAGTTTATTTCTTTTATTCTTTTTTACAAAAAGTATATAAATAAATCAGAGTTTTTTTGGTATATATGCCGGGATCGCATAATCTGGTATTGCGCAGCCCTGGAAAGGCTGTTTCCTTCGGGATGTCTGGGTTCAAATACCTTTGAAGGTTGAAAGTCCCAGTCCCGGCGTCACTATGGACAAATTTAAAATGGGCTCATAGCTCAGCCTGGTAGAGCAACTGGCTCTTAGCCAAAGAAACCAGTAGGTCGGGGGTTCGAATCCCTCTGAGCCCGTTCTGTGTATTCCGAGTAAAGCGAGGAATACGCCACAAGTTGATAACCTAATAAGAGATGCTCCGATGGTGTAGTCCGGCTTATCATTCGGCCCTCTCGTATATGATGGGGAAAGGCCGAGACCCGGGTTCAAATGTCTTTGAGAAAACTCAGGGCTTGAAAGTCCCGGTCGGAGCATTTATAATCTCTTAGAGATATCATTCTCATAAAATAACTTTAATTCAATATAATCTAAATCTTTCTGTACTCCAACTATGAAGGATATATCATCCCTATTCCATTCTGAAATAGAAGGTTTATCAAGATTATTATTATCCAATAAACAAACTTCATAATTTGGTATCAATTTTTGTAAAACTATTTTATTATTATACCTTTTAAATTTGCCATTATGGGTTTTTATAGGAGCATAAAAACAATCATTCCACTTAATAATTTTTTCTAAAAAAAGAACTTTATTTAAAGAAACTTTTTCCATTAAAAATATTATAAGGTAAGACAAATATATAAAAATTGTGGGGTTATAGTATATATTTAAATAAAATAAGAAATTTAACTTCTATGTGCCGGGATCGCATAATGGCATTGCGGCTGCCTCGAAAGCAGCTGTCCTTCGGGATATGTAGGTTCGAATATCGGAAAGGTTCAAACCTTTCGGTTTGAAAGTCCTGCTCCCGGCGTTGATTCTATTTTAAGGATAATAAAAAGAAAATGCCGCTGAGGGGATCTGAACCCCCGACCTTTTCGCGCAAAAAGGAACTCTTATTTGCTCTACGTCACCCAGTTAGTTGAGTTAATCATTTCCCTGAGGATCATCGCTCAATAATTATGAGCGTAGCGCTCTAACCAGGCTGAGCTACAGCGGCATTAGAATAAGAGAAAAAGAAGCTATTTAAAAAGATTATTGTTTTAGTTCATTAACAATTTTGTTCTTAAACTCTTCCATCTCCCCTTCTTCATATTTTCCCTGGGGCCAGAACTTCAAGCCATCATTTTCAAATCTTGGTATTATATGGAAATGCACATGAGGAACTACCTGCCCTGCTGCCTTTCTGTTGCTCATAGTAATGACAAAACCATCTGCATTTACTCCTTTTTCAACTGCATTGGCTATTTTCTTTATAGCTAAAATAAGTTCTTTTAATTCATTCTCAGGAATATCCAGTATTGTTTCGAAATGTTTTTTTGGTATAACCAAGGTATGTCCTTTATGAACAGGCCCGATATCCAGAAATGCAAAAACATCTTCATCTTCATATACCTTAGATGAAGGGATTTCTCCTTTTACAATTTTACAAAAGATACAGTCTTCTGTCATGTAGTTGTTTAATTATGTTGTATATAAAAAGATTTTGTTTGTTCATTTACCAGATTATAGTATTGTTTTCCCAGTGACAACTAAAATTTATAAAAAGAGGTTATTACACTAACCATATGCAGAAAAATATTGATTATATAACCAAAAACAACATAAGAAGGGCTGTTTCTTACATAAAAGAAACAAGAAAGCAAGGTTATTCTAACAAGATTATAATGGATGAATTGCTGAAAGCAGGTTATGATGGAAAAATAGTAAAAAATGCTTTTGCTTCTTTATCAAAAGAAAAACTAATAACTGTTGTTTTAGGAGCAATATTCTTTTTTTGCATAATAGTAGCAATATTCTCTGCACTTAAACTTCTTAAATTTTTATAATGGACTCGCTGGGACTTTCGTGCAAATATTGAATTGCAATATCGAACCCAGAGTCTTCCGCAAGCCAAGCGAACGTCATGCCGTTAGACCACGAGCCCATAGTTAGGAATAAAAAGAACTAGTATAAATATTTAATATTTTTTGGCAGCTATCTTTATGTCAGATTCATGCACTGTCTTCCTTCCTGCATGGTGAGCCATCTTTACTGCCTGCTCTGCTATCTCATCTGCCTTATCCATCAAAACATTTGCAAACACTTCTAAAGCAGAGTCACTAACTCTGGCAGCTCCCACTTTTTTAAGAATTCTCCCTAAAGGAGCATTAGCTATAATTTCCTTGTTTTTTCCCATGTATTCCAAAAAGTGATTATATTATATATACTTTTCGAAAGTAAAAACCTTTATATACTTCTCATATTTTAGAATAAGCATGTCTTTAGATAAATCAATAGAGAAATATGCATTGCTTAATGCTGTAAAGTATAATGGTAAAGCTAATTTAGGAGCAGTACTTGGCTCTGTTATCAAGGAAAATCCAAAAGTTAAGGAGAATATTAAGAGGCTAAGTAAAAAGATACAGGAAATTATTAAAAAAATCAATTCTATGTCTTTGGATGAGCAGAAAGAAGCATTAAAGAAATTTGATATCATAAAGAAAAAGCCAAAAATTAAAGAAAAGGAATTACCGGAGCTAAAAATAAAAGGAAAGCCTGTATTCAGGATTGCCCCTTATCCTTCTGGTCCTCTGCATATAGGAAATGCTAAACAGCTTGTAATAAATGATGAATATGCAAAAAAATACAAAGGAAAGCTAATCTTAGTCTATGATGATACCATAGGTTCAGAAGAAAAGAACATAACAAAAGAAGCTTATGATTTAATCATAGAAGGTGTTAAATATTTAAAATGTAATATTTCGGATTATGTTTATAAATCTGACCGTCTACAGATTTATTATGAATATGCCCTTGAATTAATAAAAAAAGGAAAAGCATATGTCTGTTCCTGCTCAGCAGAAAAACTAAGGGAAAACAGAAAGAAAGGTCTTGCCTGTAAATGCAGGAAAAATTCCATAAAGAAAAATATTGAAGAATGGCAGAACATGCTTACAAAATATAAAGAGGGTAAGGCAGTTTTAAGGATTAAGACAGATATGAAGCATAAGAATCCTGCTTTTAGGGACCGTGTGTTGTTAAAAATTTCTGAAAGAAAGCATCCGAGAATTAAAAATAAGTATAGAGTATGGCCTGTTTTGGAATTTTCATGGGCAATTGACGACCATCTTCTTGGAATAACAAACATAATAAGAGGAAAGGATTTGATGATGGAAACAGAGATGGAAAGATATATCTGGAAAATTTTTAATTGGCCAAAACCTGAAGTCATACATACTGGCTTAGTGCAGATAGAAGGTATTAAGATATCAAAATCCAAATCAAAGAAAGAGGTTTTAGAGGGAATCTATATTGGATGGGATGACCCAAGAACGTGGAGCCTTCAATCATTAGAAAGAAGGGGGATAAAAGCAGAGGCAGTAAGAAGGTTCTGCCTAGAATCTGGGCTAAATGCAAATGAGGTCACCTTGCCAATAGAAGCTTTGTATTCAGAAAACAGGAGATTAGTAGAAGCAGATGCGAATAGGTATTTTTTCATTGAAAATCCTGTAAAAATAAAAATAGATAATGCTCCTAGTCAGAGAGTAAGTTTATTTTTACATCCTGATTACAAGAACAGGGGTAAAAGAATCTTTGATGTAAAAAATGAATTTTATTTAGCTAAAGATGATGTTAATAAATTAAAGAACAACAAATTATATAGGTTAATGGATTGTCTAAATTTCATTAAGAAAGGTAATAAATATATTTATGACTCAAAGGAGTATGAGAAATATAAAGAAAAAGGGGACAGAATAATGCATTTTCTTCCTGTTAAAAAAGATTTAGCAGAAGTTGAGGTTTTGGATGTTGATGGAACTGTTAAAAAAGGTCTTGCAGAGCCAGATATAAAAAAATTAAAGGTGAATGATATAGTACAATTTGAACGTTTTGGTTATTGCAGGTTTGATGGAAAGAAAAACAATAAATATGTGTTCTGGTTTACTCATAAATAAAATGGCAATAGTAGTAAAATCTCAAATTAAAGAAGTAGCGAAGATGAACATATCTTCTGATTTTGTTCCTGCTTTGGAAGAGAAAGTAAAGAAACTAATAGAAGAAGCTGTTGTTAGGGCAGATGCAAATGGAAGAAGAACTTTGATGGCTAAAGACCTTTAATCTTGTCTTTTAGCTCATTAATCTTTTTCTCTATCTTATTTAGCTCAGATTTCTTGTATTTCTTAGACCTTTTCATCTTCTTGTAAGTACCTTCTAGATATGAAAGTTTTTTATTTAACAAAAGAATATATTGTCTTTTAAGCCTTGCTTTCTCAAGGTTTCTTAATCTCTGGACTTTTAGCTGTCTTTTCATTCTTCTCTTTTCAATCTCCAGCTTTTGCTTATCTACTTTAGGTTTTTCTGTTTTTGGAGCAGTTTTTATAGTTATGCCTTGTGCAGCTCTGCCTAGAGCAAAAATTATCCTTCTTAACTTATTAGATTTTTTCTTTTTCATTATTTCTTAAACATATCAAAGAAACCTTTCCTTTCTTCCTTCTTCTCCTCGACCCTTGGCAAAGGTTTTACTGCTGGTGCCTGAAAAGTCGGTGCTGGTTTCATTGTCCCTGGTTGAGGCTGCATAGGAGGCATTGAAGGTCTTATTAATGGCTGTTGTGGTTGCATTGGCCTAAATTCAGGAACTTTTATCTGCCTCTCTTTAAGCATATCAGCAACTGCAACTATACCTCTTGCTATCTTTTCATTCTGCTCTTCTAATGTAATTATTTTCTTCATCACCGGAGATATCTTTTTATCTATTAAATCAGTATCATGCTCCTCCATCTTAAGTTCTTCTGTTGCTTCCTTAAATAACTTGATTAAAGAATTAATAGAATTATTCAGATTATCAATACTTTCTTTTAAGCTTGAAACAGTAGGGTCTGCCATAATTACACCTCTTTTAGAGTAATATAAGAAATATTAGAACTATTGATATATAAACTTAACGAAAATTAGAAAGAATAAGAAAATCACATCATTCCAGGAGGCATTCCTCCTTGTGGCATTGGTTGTTTTTCCTGTCCAGAAGCAATAACATCATCTATTCTTAATATCATTATAGCTACTTCACTTGCTGAAGAAACTGCTTGTGTTTTTATCTTCAATGGCTCTATTATGCCAGCTTGCCAGGCATCTATTGTTTTTCCAGAAAAAACATCTATGCCTTTCCATTTACTTCCTTTGTCATGCTCTGCCTTTAATGAAGTCAGAACATCTATAGGATCCAAGCCAGCATTCTCTGCAAGGGTTCTTGGGATTATTTCAATTGAATCAGCAAAGGCATTTACAGCTAATTGCTCTCTTCCTGATAATGAATTTGCAAAGCTTCTTAATTCTTTGGCAAGCTCCATTTCAGGAGAACCTGCTCCTGCAACTATCTTTCCATTATTTAATGAAGCTATTACATCTCCTATAGCATCCTCCATTGCCCTCTTTACCTCATCTATTACATGCTCTGTTCCTCCTCTAATTAAGATTGTAACAGATTTGGCTTCCTTGCATTCCTTAACATAAGTCATTGCTTCATCTCCTACTTTCTTTTCTTCTACTAAACCAGCAGTTCCTAAATCCTTCTCTGATAATTCATCTAAGTTAGTTATAATAGAAGCTCCTGTTGCTCTTGCTAGTTGATCCATATCAGATTTCTTCACTCTTCTTACTGCAAATATGCCTTTTTTTGCTAGGAAATGCTGGGCAATGTCATCTATTCCTTTCTGGCAGAAAACAACATTTGCTTTGCTTGAAGAAATTTTATCAACCATCTTTCTAAGCATATCTTCTTCCATATCAATGAAAGCCTGCATCTTTTCAGGGTCTGTAATAGATATTTTAGCATCTGTCTCAGTATTCTTTATTTCAATAGCAGAATCTATTAAAGCAATCCTTGCATTTTTTACAGATTTAGGCATTCCAGAATGAACCCGTTCTTTATCTACTACTACACCCTCTATAAGTTCAGTATCTTCTACACTAGCTCCAACCTTTTTCTCTAGTTTTATATTTCCAGAATCTATTACAAGCTTACCTTCTTCCTGTTCTAAAACCTTGTTTATAGCTTTAACTACTATCTCTGATAATTTTTCCTTGGAAGCTTCTGCTCCCTTGCCTGTCATTGCTGTTATTGCAATATTTTTTAATAAAACAGAATCTTTCTGGGAAACATTCTCTGCAACCTTATTCAAAATTTCCTGGGCTTTTTCAGCTGCTAAGCGGTAACCTTTTGCTAAAATAGTTGGGTGTATTTCCTGCTCCAGTAAATCTTCTGCCTTTTTTAATAATTCTCCTGCCAAAACAACTGCAGTTGTTGTTCCATCTCCAACCTCATCTTCCTGGGTCTTAGCAACTTCTACAATCATCTTTGCAGCAGGATGTTCAATATCCATCTCTTCTAATATAGTAACACCATCATTTGTTACTACAATATCTCCTAAAGAATCTACTAACATCTTGTCCATTCCTTTTGGACCTAGAGTAGTTCTGACAGTTTCAGCCACTAGCTTAGCAGCCATTATATTGTTCCTTTGAGCATCCTTTCCAGAGCTTCTTTTAGAATCTTCTGGCAATATAAATATAGGTTGTACATCCTTATTTGTCATATTATCCCCCCTTAGCAAAAGAAATGAAATTATCGGTTGTATTTAAATGTTTTTGTTTAATGTCCACTGAAAAACATAATTTAATTTATTTTATCAATAAAGACAAATTTCTTCTCACTTATTGTGTGCCAAATAATTATTCCAACACCAAATCCTATTAAATAATAGGTTTTAAAGAATATATCCAAAATAATTGGAATTAAACCAAGTGAACTATGATGAATATGATAACCTTTTATTGTTAATAAAAGCTCTTTACCTTTTCTTCTTCTTTTAATGAGATTATATATTAGTTCGTAGATTACTGTAAATATTATTCCAAAAACAATGCCTAAAAGAAATTTGTAAATGATTAACATAAGAATTAAAAAATAAAAAGAATATAAAAAATTATTTATTCATAATTATTTCTTCTTTTTCTTTCCTTTTTTCTTCTTTTTAGCCATGGATATTCACCTCATTTATATTAAATAAATGGTCGCGATATAATGCGAATATGATTACAGATACATAACTCAAGCTCAAAAACTTATTTAGAAATTGTTTGATATCCTGTGTCAACTTTCTCCTCTATTAATTATATTGAATGAAAGTTTATTAATTATCAAGTTTAAATATTTTTCTAAAATAAAAAGAAATTTAAACATTAAAAATTTTTGAGATTGTATGATAATTTCAATATCAGGGAAACCAGGTTCTGGTAAGTCAAGTGTTGCAAAGATAATTTCTAAAAAATTAGATATGAAAAGATACTATATAGGACAGATACAAAGAGATATAGCAAAAAAGAAAGGGATTACAATTAATGAATTAAGCAAAATAGAGGAGAAGGATGATTCTACTGACAGAATGGTTGAGGGTATGATAGAAAAACTTGGAAAAACAGAAGATAATTTTGTTATTGAAAGCAGAACTGCTTTCCATTTCATTCCTCAATCTATAAAGATATTTCTTGATGTTAGTGATGAAGAAGGTGCTAAAAGGGTATTTAATGAATCAAAAGAAGCTTTGAAAAAAAGAAATGAACCTTTATATAATAATATTGAGCAGGTAAAAAAAGCGAATAAGGAAAGAATGGAAAGTGAAAAAAAGAGATATAAAGAATATTATGGTATTGATCCTTATGATCATAAAAAGTATGATTTGGTAATAGACACTACAGATTTATCAATAAAAGAAACAGTAAACAGGATTTCAGACTACCTAAACAAAACATATTTAAATAAGCCCTAAATCTTTTATATAAGAGCTTCTTAGAGGAGTTATTATGAAGATAAAAGAAAAGGATTTTGTTGAAATTGAATATACTGGTAAGATTAAAGAACTGAATCAGGTTTTTGATACAACTGATGCAGAAACTGCAAAAAAGGAAAAGATATACAATGAAAAGATGTCTTATGGTCCTGTTGTTGTGTGCATAGGAGAAAAACACCTGTTGCCTGGTTTGGATAAAAAGATTATAGGAAAAGAAACAGGTAAAGATTATGAATTTACTTTAAAGCCAGAAGAAGCATTTGGAAAGAAATCAGCTCAATTATTAAAATTAGTGCCTGCCAAGGTTTTCAGAGAGCAGAAGATTGTTCCAATTGCCGGCTTGGAGATAAATGTTGATGGAATGCCTGGAATAATAAGAAGCGTAAGCGGTGGAAGGATTATTGTAGACTTTAATCATCCATTGTCAGGTAAGGAATTAGATTATAAAATAAAAATAAATAAGATAATCAAAGACAAAAAAGAGAAACTAAAAGGTTTGCTGAAAATAGAGCTGAATATGAAAGAGCCAAAATTGGAGATAAAAGAAGGCAAAGCAATTATAAAAGAGGTTCCCAAGCCAGTCCAGGAAACCCTAAAAAAGAAGATAAAAAACCTGATAGTGGAAATAAAAGAGGTTGAATTTAAAAAATAAAAAAACTTTAAATAGTAGTTATAACTAATTTATTAAAGAAGTATGGGGAGGTGTTAAATTGGAAACATTCATTAGAGATGCTCAGGAAAGAGCTGATGAAGAAATTAAGCCAAAAGAAGAAAAAACTTCAGAATTTATAAGAGAAACTAAACCCAATGTATTGGATGAAGAGTTAGAAGAGTTATTATCAAAACAAAAAGCTTCCATAAAAGTAATTGGTGTTGGTGGTGCAGGAAACAACACCATAAATAGAATCTCTGAAGTGGGAATAATTGGAGCTGAAGCTATTGCCGTAAATACAGATGCTCAAGACTTACTTTATACTACAGCAGATAAGAAGATCTTAATTGGTAGAGACCTGACTAAAGGGTTAGGAGCTGGTTCTATCCCTAAGATAGGGGAAGAGGCAGCACATGAAAATGAACAGGACATAAAAGCAGCTATACAAGGTGCAGACATGATCTTTGTTACCTGCGGCCTGGGAGGAGGCACAGGTACAGGCGGAGCTCCGGTTATAGCTGAGTTAGGACAGAAATTAGGTATATTAACTGTAGGCATAGTAACCTTACCATTTACTATGGAAGGGCAAAGAAGATATGAGAATGCTGTCTTAGGCTTAGAAAAGATGCAGTCAATTGTTGATACTCTAATAGTTATACCAAATGATAAATTGCTAGAATTAGCGCCAGACTTACCTCTCCATACTGCTTTTAAGGTTGCAGATGAAATTCTGACAAACGCTGTAAAGGGAATTGCTGAATTAGTGACAAAAGCAGGTTTAATTAACTTGGACTTTGCTGATGTAAGGGCAGTAATGGGTAAAGGAGGAGTAGCTCTAATAGGTGTAGGAGAATCAGATACAGAGAACAGAGCAGTTGAATCTGTTGACAAGGCATTGCAGAATCCTTTGCTGGATGTTGATGTTTCTGGCGCAGATGGTGCTTTAATTAATGTTTCAGGAGGACAGGACATGACATTAGAAGAGGCAAAGAAGGTAGTAGAGACAATTTCAGAAAGACTAGATGAAGATGCAAAGATAATATGGGGAGCTATAATCTCAGATGACTTGGAGGGAACAATAAGAACCATGCTGATAGTAACAGGTGTAAAAAGCTCCCAGATATTCGGTCCTCAAAGGGAGATTTCTAAACAAAAGAAAAAAGAAATAGAGACAGAGCTTGGAATTGAATTCATAGATTAAAATGATTAAGAGATTTTTTGAGAGATTAAAGGATTTTATAAAGGAATGCAGAAGGGTTTTAAGAGTTACAAAAAAACCTACAAAAGATGAGTTTAAGACAATCATCAAGGTCTCAGGTATTGGGATACTATTGATAGGGCTTATAGGTTTTATAGTCCAGGTTTTAAAACAGATGTTTTTTTTAAAATGAGTCACATATACAGCTTAAGGACAACTGCAAACAGAGAAGATCAAGTAATGGATTTTGTTAGCAGCAATGCCAAAAAAAAAGGATTAAATGTTTTTTCTATTATAAGGCCGCATGGCATGCGTGGTTATATATTTATTGAAGCAAATACAAGGACAGATGCTGAGCAGGCAGCATTCAATGTTCCTTATGCCAGAGGTGTCTTGCCTAATGAAGTAAAGTATGAAGAGATAGAGCATATGCTTGAGCAGGTAAAGAAAGAGATGAACATCAAGAAGAATGATATTGCTGAGATTATTTCCGGACCTTTTAAAAGAGAGAAGTGTAAGGTTACAAGAATTGACAAGACAAAAGAAGAAGTAGTAGTTGAATTACTTGAAGCAGCTGTTCCTATTCCTATTACTGTAAAGATGGACGCTATCAAAGTGATAAGAAGAGAAGCCGAGGAATAGATTTATATATTATTTCTAATTACCAGTTTTATGGAAGATAATAATTTATCTGTTATTGTTCTTAACAGTTTAAAAGTAAATGAGAAAGCACAAGAATTAAAAGAGGAAGCAGAGAAATATTTACCTACTCATGACTCTGAAGAAGAAAGAAATAAATTTTATTTTGAAAAAGCTGAACATCTTAGAAAAAGAAAATTGATAAAAGCCCGTAAACTTGCTTCTTCTTTTCCATTAGATGAGAATATAAAAAAAGAGCTAAAATCTTTATTAAATATAATTAGGATAGAAGAATTATGGGAAAATTATCTTGTGTCTGAAGTAAATAAGAATATTATAATTTTTCTTAAAAATGATTCAAATCTGTCTCCTGGAAAGGTATATGAAGTTAATATAGTTTCTGAAAGTCTAGATAAGGTTATAAAAAGGATAGCTGAGCTAATTGAAATAAAAAAACCTGCTTTTAAAACAAACAATTTCCAAAGTGAACCAGATTATATCCCAAAAAAAGGTGAAAAAAGATGGTACAGATTTAATGAAAGAGGGGAACATGGTGATTTGAAGTCTAAGCTTGATGATACGAGATCTGTAATTATGGAGAATTCTAGTAATATAAAAAAAGGTATTCATTATGTTAAGATTTTAAATAAATACAATGGTAAAGCATCTATTTTTTATTTTGGAAAACTCCTTGATAGCTTAACAACAGATTAATACCGCAACCTTTTTAAATACCCACTAAATTCTTGATATATTATGGCTAAAGAGATTATTGAAGTATTAATTGAAGG
>CAZENX010000018.1:0-13434 GCA_964513865.1 uncultured Methanosarcinales archaeon
TTTTCAGTTTACGGTCCTCGAGGAAGACCGGACATGGCACCTTATATTTTTGTAAAGAATATTTCAGAAGGTAAAAAAATAAAGATGTTTGGAAAGGGGGACAGCAAAAGGGATTATACATATGTTGATGACATTATTGATGGGATAATAGCAGCTATTGACAAAGAGTTTAGGTTTGAGATAATCAATCTAGGAGATTCAAATCCAATAATATTAAAAGATTTCATTTCTTTGATTGAGAAAATTACAGGTAAAAAAGCCATTATTGAACAAGCAGAAGAGCAGAAAGGGGATATGAAAGCAACCTTTGCAGATATTTCCAAGGCAAAAAAGCTACTTAATTATGAACCAAAAGTTTCTATAGAAGAAGGCATGAACCGCTTTGTTGAATGGTATAATAATAACCTTTAAATATACTTCTCAATTTTTTATTTTCTATGAAACCTTATCTAAGTATTGTAATCCCTTTGTTTAATGAGGAGAAGAATATTGTCCCGCTTTATAGTATTTTAAAGAATGTTCTTTACAGATTAAAAAAGGATTATGAAATAATATTCATTGATGACGGCTCAGAAGATAAAACTTTGGAAAATTTGTTGAGAATAAAAGACAGAACTGTTAAGATAATTCAATTCCAAACACATTTTGGGAAAGCTGCTGCGCTAAATGCTGGTTTTAAAGAGGCTTCCGGTGATATTGTAATCACAATGGATGGAGATCTGCAAGACAGACCTGAAGAAACACCCAAGCTCCTAGCAAAATTAAACCAAGGCTATGATTTAGTTTCAGGATGGAAATATAAAAGATATGATGCCATAACAAAAAGATTGCCTTCAAAATTATTTAATTATCTGACAAGAATTATTAGCGGGGCTAGAATACATGATTTTAATTGTGGCTTGAAAGCTTATAAAAGTGAGGTTGTTAAAAATCTGAATATATATGGAGAATTGCATAGATATATCCCGGCTTTAGCTCATTGGAAAGGTTACAAAGTAGGGGAAGTTAAGGTAATGCACAAAAGAAGAAGATACGGAAAGAGTAAATATGGCATTGAAAGATTGTTCAAAGGGTTTTTTGATTTAATAACAATAAAATTTCTTAACAGATATGCAAAAAGGCCTTTGCATTTCTTTGGAATTTTGGGATTATTATCTGCTTTATTTGGTTTTGTTATTGGCTCATATTTGGCAGTAAAATGGTTGCAGGGTATTGCAATTGGAAATAGACCTTTGTTAATTTTAGCAGTACTAATGATGGTAATCGGAGTCCAGTTTGTTTCTTTAGGATTGATTGGAGAGATGGTTAGCTCTTCAAAAAAAGAAGAATACATAATCAAGAAAAGATATCTATGAGGGTTTGCTATTTTGGAACTTATGAAAGAAATTATCCCAGAAACAGGGTTGTAATAGAAGGTCTAAGAAAGAACAAAGTAAATGTAAAAGAATGCCATGTTCCTTTCTGGGAAAAGATAGAAGATAAGACAGGTTTAAGCAAAACCTTCTTTTTAAAACTTCCACTAGTTTATTTAAAGCTAATTCTTAAATATTTAAGGATAAGAAGAACAGATGCTTTAATAGTCGGCTACATTGGTCAATTAGATGTTCCTATTGCATGGTTTTTAACAAGAAAGCCCATAATCTTTAACCCCATGACTTCATTGTATGACACTCTTGTTTTGGATAGAAAGATGTTCAGGAAAAAATCGTTTTTTGCAAAGCTATTCCATTTTATTGACAAACTAAGTTTTAGATTAGCTGATATAGTCTGTGCAGATACTTTGGAGCATAAGAAATATTTTATAGAAGAGTTTGGATTAAAGCCAGATAAAGTCAAGATACTTTATATAGGTGCGCAAGAGTACTTATTTTTCCCAAGAAAATCAAAGAAAAAGAATTTTATTAAAGTATTGTTTTACGGGAAATTCACTCCTTTGCATGGAACTTCTTTTATTATAAAAGCAGCTAAATTATTAGAGAAAAAAAACATAAAGTTTGAGATTATTGGTTCTGGACAGACCCACAAAGAGGATTTAAAACTAGCGAAAAAATTAAGACTAAAGAATGTTAATTTTATTGATTGGGTTCATTATGCTGAGCTGCCAAAAAAGATTGCAGATGCTGATATCTGCTTAGGAGGGCATTTTGGCTCAGGAGGAAAAGCAGCTAGAGTTATACCAAATAAAACTTTCCAGATGATGGCAATGAAAAAGCCCATAATAGTTAGTGATTCAGAAGCAAGCAGGGAAGCAGGTTTTGTTGATAAGAAAAATTCGATATTCTGTAAAAGAATAGATGAAAAAGCAATTGCAGATTCAATCTTATTATTAGCTAAGAATAAAAAGTTGAGGGATAAGATTGCAAAAAATAGTTATGAGCTATTTAAGAAAAAATATTCAGTAAAAGCAATAGGAAAGCAGATGAAGGACATTATTGAAGAGGCAAGATGAACAAAAAATTAAAGATTTTTTTGCAGGTAATAATTGTTTTAGCTATATTCTATTTTATGTTTATGCAGGTTTTTAGGAACTGGGGCTCTTTGAAAGAATATGAATGGCATTTTAACTATCTTTATCTGATATTATCCTTTATTGTTTTAATAGGCTATTCTTTTTGTATTGTTTTTGGTTGGCATACTATTCTGAAGAAATTGTTTGTAAAGATTGATTTCCTGAAAACATACAAGATAAGAGCAATCACTGAATTAGGAAGATATCTACCTGGAAAGATATGGCATTTAGTTGGAAGAACATACTATGCAAAAACACTTAAGATATCTCCTCTGAGAATCTTAACCAGTGTTGCTATCGAGCTCGGAGTAAATACTATTGCCGGCTTGATTATTTTTTTGATTGCATTACCTTTCTTCTTTAGAGCTGAAGTAATTATAAAAATACTGCCTTTTGCAGTATTGATACCATTAGGATTATTTATGATACACCCAAAGATACTTAATAAAATAATAAATTTTGGATTAAAGATTTTGAAGAAGAAAAGGATTAAACTGCATATTAGATACAGAGATATGTTATTGTTAATTATCTTGTATTCTTTCTTTTGGTTAGTTGCTGGCTTTGCTTTCTTCTTACTGGTAAATTCTATCTATTCTATTAGTATCTCAAACTTCTTTGTTATAGCTGGCATTTATGCTGTTGCATGGGTTGTTGGTTTCTTAAGCTTCATAACACCAGGTGGAATAGGAGTAAGAGAAGGTATATTAGCAGGTTTGTTAAGTTTATATATGCCTTTTTCCATTGCAATAATCATTTCTCTAGTTGCAAGAATCTGGACAATAATTGCAGAGTTGTTGTTTGCAGGGGCTAGTTTGAAGATAAAGACATGAAACAATATATTAGAGTAAAATAAACTTTATATATAACGTAAAACTCCTAATTCTATGGTGGGGGGATTGATTAGTGTTGTTGTTCCTGTTTATAATGAAGAGAAGGCAGTAGAGTATACTATAAGTCAGATAAAACATTACTTAAGCATAGCAGAAGCAGATTATGAAATAATTATAATAAATGACGGCTCTAGAGACAGGAGCAAAGAGATTCTTGAAAATATTTCTGGAATAAAGCTGATAAATCATCCTTATAATCTTGGTTATGGAGCTTCTTTAAAAACAGGCATTAAAGCAAGCAAAGGAGATTATATCTTGATAACAGATGCAGATGGAACCTATCCAATAGAAGATATACCAAAATTGCTAAAATACATTTCAAAATATGATATGGTTGTTGGAGCTAGGATAGGAAAAGATGTTAATATTCCTTTACTAAGAAGACCAGCAAAATTCATTTTATCAGCAATAGCAAACTTTCTTTCCAAAAGACACATACCAGATTTAAACTCTGGTTTCAGAATTTTCAAGAAAGAGCTTGCTTTAAGATTCTTTCATTTGTTTCCAAGCAGTTTTTCATTTACAACAACATTAACATTGGCTGCATTAACAAATGACTATACTGTAAAATACATTAAGGTAAACTACAGAAAAAGAAAAGGAAAATCATCAATAAAACCAATACAGGATTTCCTAAATTTCGCTGGCTTAATTTTTAGGATCTCTGTTTTCTTTAACCCTTTAAAGATATTTGCTCCTTTAAGTATGGCTTCTGTATTTGCAGGAGTAGCAACTATTTTATATTTTTTAATAAAAACAAACTTCCAGGAAAAACTTTCCTTAACTGGTGTTTTACTGGTTATTTTAGGCATTCAGATTTTACTGTTAGGAGTTATTGCTGATTTGATTGTCAAAAGAGGAAACCAATATGAAATCAAGGAATAAAGCAGGTTTATTTGAGGTGTATGCAGCAAGAGTCTGGAACATGCTCAACGAAGGAAAATCATTCTTTATAATCTTCAATCTGGCAATAATTCTTTTGATGACCTTGATTAATTTTTATCCTTTATCAAAGGTTTTGTTAAGCTTGGCAATAATATTGCCTCTATGGGTGATATTTTATTATTTTGATTTTCCATTGAAATATAGATACTGGTTATGGCTTTTGTTATTTGTTAATGTTGGTTTATTTAGATACTATAATTTTTTAGCTATCTCCTTAATCATCATAATCTATTTTGCCTTTACAATAGGGTGGTGGGGAACCATCTATTATCATCTAAGGATGGGCACTTCTCTATTGAATTTTACAAGATTCTGGAAATTGGTTTTGGAAAACTCTGATTCTACATCAGGTAATTTTATGGAGCAGATGCCTAAATCATTAATTGTTGTTACAATGAACCTAATAATATTAGAGCAAGGCATCAACATCTCGGGTTATGTTTTTTTTGTAGTTTTAGCTTTAATTTTAGGGTTATTGTCTAATTATTTCTTCTTTAAAAAAGTCATAAAGTTTGAAACAGGAGAAAAAACAAAAAAGATTAACATAAAAAAGAGAATTGCTAAAAGAGTCTATGTCATTGTTATAGATGGCTGCAGAAGAGATAAGCTACTTGAAGCAAACAGCAAAAATATAAAGAAAATGTTAGAGGAAGGAACAGAAGCAACTGCAATGAGAACTGTCTATCCGAGCAGAACAGTTGTATGTTTTTCCAGTATGTTTACTGGTGCTTCCCAGAAAAAACATGGAGTTAGGAGCAACCTAGTTTTAGGAAGCCTGCTTGGAAAGGAAGAGCTGAAAACTGAATCTGTCTTTGATGTTTTGGAAGAAAAAGGAATGAAAAGTAAGATAATAAGTATTGCCCATCTAAAGGATGTTTTTGGAGAAACTGTTGAAACCTATTCAGCTATCCATGATAATGAAACCGTTGATGCTTTTGCAATGGAAAAGATGAAAAAACTGATTGAAAAAGAAGATCCTGTATTAGTTGTAACCCAATTGATAAGCCCTGACCAGACAGGACATGCCAGAGGCACTTCTTATCCAGAATATGAAAGAATGATTGAAAAGGTTGATAAGCTAATTGGAAATTTTATAGCTTGGTTAAAAAGAAAAAAGAAACTTAATGATTCGACAATAATAATCATGGCAGACCATGGTCAATCATATAGAGGAATAGGAGGGCATGGACATTGGGATTTAGGAGAAAAATATGTTCCTTTTATAATGTATGGAAAAGGCATAGAAAAAGGCAAAAGGATAGAAAAGGAAACAAGAATCCTGGACTTAGCTCCGACTGTTTCGTATCTTTTAGGAATAAGACCTCCAAAGGATTCTATTGGAGAAACCTTAATTTAAAATGGAAAATGTAGAATGCAATCTTTGTGGTAAAGATAATTATGAGATACTGTATAAACCCAAATTTAAAAAGATAGATAAAAGACATTTTGATACAACAAGCATAGACTCCCATAAATATCATGGGCAGATAGTTAGATGTAAAAATTGCAACTTGGTTTATGTAAACCCAAGAGCTGAGCAAAAGAAAATAATTAAAGCATATGCTGATGTTGAAAGTTTAGGATATCTAAAGGAAAAAAAGCAAAAATACAGGGATGCTAAAAAGATTCTGAAGCTTATTGAAAATTACCAAAAGCCAGGAAAATTGCTGGATTTAGGTTGTTTTGTAGGTTTCTTCTTAAGACAAGCAGAAAGACAAGGGTGGGATGTTTATGGAGTAGAGCCTTCAAGATGGGCTGTTAGCATAGCAAACAAGCTTGGATTAAAGAATGTGAAGCAAGGTTCTCTGGAAAGTGTAAAACTAAAAGATAATTTCTTTGATGCTGTTGTAATGATAGAAGTAATAGAGCATCTAGATAATCCTTACAAAGTTCTAACTTTACTAAATAAAAAACTTAAGATAGGAGGAACCTTGGCAATAGTAACCCCAAAATTCGACAGCATTTATTCAAAGCTGCTGAAAAACAACTGGTGGTTTATTGAGAATGTCCATCTGTATTATTTTACTGAGAAAACCATTTCAAAGATTTTAAAGAAAACAGGATTTAAAATAATAAAGATAAAAAGGCAGTATAAAACATTTTTACTTAGTTATATCTTTGATAAACTTGGTTATTTTAACAAGAGGATATTTTCAGCTTTAAAAAGAATAATAAAAAAATCTCCTCTAAAAAATACTTCATTGCCAGTATACAGCGGGGAGATGCTTGTTATAGCAAGAAAAATAAAAAATGTGTAGCATATTTGGTTTTTTAGGATTTGAAGATAAAGCTTTACTTAAAAGAATGGGTTTTGTGTCAAAACACAGGGGTCCTGACCAAGCTGGAACTTACATAGACAAAGACATCTGTCTGGGACATAAAAGATTAAGTATAATAGATTTAAGCATCAAAGGTAAGCAACCAATGGTTAATGAGGATGGTTCTCTTGTAATAATTTACAATGGTGAAATCTATAATTTTCAGGACATAAAAAAGAGATTGGGAAAACACAAATTTATCAGCAAAACCGACTCTGAAACTGTTCTACATGCTTATGAAGAATTTGGAGAAAGGTGTTTGAGGTATTTTAATGGTATGTTTGCTTTTGCAATATGCAGTTCAAATAAGAAAAAACTTTTTCTGGCAGTAGACAGATTAGGAATAAAGCCAATCTATTACACTAAGGTAAAAGATAAGTTCTTGTTTGCTTCTGAAATAAAATCCTTACTGCAGTATGAGGAGGTTAAAAGAGAGGTGAATGAAAAAGCTTTAACAAAATATCTTACTTTTAGATATACTCCAGACAATGAAACTTTGTTTAAGGGAATAAAAAAGCTAGAGCCTGGGCATTATTTGATATATGATGCAAAAAGTAAAAGAATAATGATAAAGAAATATTGGGATATTCTTAATATTGAACCAAAAGATTATTCTGAAAGTTATTATAAAAAGATGACTTTAAATTTATTAAAAGATTCTGTAAAGAAAAGACTGATAAGTGATGTTCCTCTTGGCACGCATCTTTCTGGCGGATTAGATTCCAGTGCAATAGTTGCATTAATGTCAGAGCTTAATAAGGAAGTAGAAACATTTACAGTTGAATTTGAATCTGAAGGATTCTATAATGAATCAAAATATGCAAAATTAGTTGCAGATTATTTTTCAACAAACCACCATCCTCTAATTGTCAAAGCAGATGCCTCTGAAATTCTGCCAAAAGCAATATGGCATCTGGATGAGCCTATTTCAGATCCTACAATTATTGCTCAATCTCTGGTTTCCCAGCTAACCAAAAAATATGTTACAGTAATATTAAATGGGGAAGGAGGAGATGAAGTATTTGCCGGCTATATGATGTATAAAGTAATGCAGAAGACAGAAAAATACAAAAATATATTGCCGAAGGCCAGTAAAACACTTATTCCAAAAATAATTAACAAAACACCAAATAAGATTTTAGATAAATTCTTTAAGTATAGCTCTGGATTTGGGGAGAAAGGAAAGGAAAGGTTTAAAGAGTATATGCAAAGTTTGGATAATAGAGAAAAAATTTATCTTTTATTGCAGAACATTTTTGACAAGGATGAAAAGAAAGAGCTTTATGAAAAAAGGTTAATGGAGTCTGAAAATAAAATAAAAATAGAAAATGATTTCAAGAAATATTTCGGAGGTACAAACAGGAAGAATTACCTGAACAAGATAACCTATATGGACATAAAAACAAGGTTGCCTTATTATTTATTGCATAAAGTTGATAAGATGAGCATGGCTCATGCAATTGAGGCAAGAGTTCCGTTTCTTGACCATAGATTAGTGGAATTTTCATTCAAGATTCCTGCTAAATATAAGATGAGACAAGGAGGGAAATATATCTTGAAGAAAGTGATGCAGAATAAGTTGCCAAAAGAGATTTTAAAGAGGGAAAAGCAGCCGTTCCTGGTTCCATTGAACAGATGGTATGAAGAAAAACTAAAAGAGATAGCTCCGCAGATATTTGAGCAATCTGATGTTTTCAAAAAATACTTTTATAAAAAAGCGGTTGAAAAGATATATGACAATTATGAGACATCAAAGTTTTATTATGGAAGGCAGATATGGTCTTTATTGAGCCTTGCATTATGGCATAAGATGTATATTGAAAGAAATAATCTGAAAAAACCAAACCTTAATATAAATTCATTTTATTAAAGATTAAGATGAAAAAGATAAAGAAGTTTTTAAAGAAAAACCCTGGATTAATTATGATATTCTTTTTGTTTATTGCTGTATTTCTAATATTAAGCCCAGTATTTGAATTTCCTTTGAATGATTCATGGGCTCATGCTAAATCTGTAAAAAACCTGGCAGATAATCATCAAGTAGAGATTTCAGAATGGACTGCTGCAAGCTTTGTATTTCAGTTATTTTATGGCTATCTGTTTACATTACCATTTGGATTTTCATTTACAGCCTTAAGAATCTCTACAATAGTTTTAAGTTTTTTAGGAATAGCAGTATTCTATTTTATATTGAAAGAATTAAGATTTAAAGAGAGTATTGCAACATTAGCCAGCTTAATATTGTTTTTTAACCCTATTTACTTTAATCTAAGCTATACCTTTATGACAGATATTCCATTTATCTCATTGGTTTTAATAGCAACATTATTCTTTGTAAAAGCTATAAAAAAAGAGGATAATATCTTACTTTTGCTGGGAACAATATTTTCCATATTCGCTTTCTTGATAAGGCAGCATGGTTTACTGGTTCCAATTGCTGTTTTCATATTTTTGTTATTAAACAAGAAATATATTTTAAAGTTCAGAAAAATAACAATATTATTAATTTTACCAATAGCATCTTTTCTAATATTTCAATTTTGGTATTTCTTTGTTCACGGACAAACAATCAGGTATTTAGGCATAGAACATTTAATGATAGGATTAAGCACAATTTCCAGAATAGTGATTTATTCATTCATAACTCTTAACAATATCAGCCTGTATCTGTTCCCTTTTGTTATAATCTATCTTCTGAATATAAAGAGATTTATTAAAGAGATAAGATTAAGAAATTTCATAATTTTATTTAGTTTGTTTTTTATTTGTTTGTTGGCAGGAAATACCCTTTATTTCCTAAAAACCAATAGTTTCTCATTTTTAGGTTATCAAGGTTATATATTAAATGCTAATGGTCTTGGCCCTAAATTATTGGCAGGCTCTTTACCAAATATGTTCCCAACGTATATCTGGTGGTTCTTAGCAGTAATTGCAATAACTCTTGGTTCATTTTTAGCTATAGTTATAGTTAAAAAGATATATGAAATCCTGAGAAAGTTTAACATCAAAGCTTTGATTGAAGAAAGATTTAATTTAAACATAAGAGACCTATGCTTGTTTATTGGTGCTATTGTGCTTCTTTTCCTGATATTATTATCTTCTGTATATGACCTTTACTTGGTTTTCTTTGACAGGTACTTCACTGCTCTTCTTCCTTTCTTCATAATTCTGTTTTTAATTTCTATCAGAAGGTTTAGGTATGTAAGAAGGGTTTTATTTCTGACAATAATAATCTTTGGCATCTTCAGCTTTATAGGAACACAGGATTATATTAACTGGAACAAAGCAAGATGGTATGCAACAACTAGTTTAATGCAGCAAAACATTTCAGAGAAGCAAATAGATGGTGGTTTTGAATTCAATGGATGGTACACTTATGAATATGCCCTGGAAAATTTAAGTGAAGATGATATAAGGCATCCAGGCAAAAAGGATGCTGTATCATGGTGGTTCATTGTTGATGATGAATACATTGTTTCTTTTTCTGAAATAGAGAGTTATATTACAATAAAAAAGCTTGAATACAAAAGCTATCTTTTCCCAGGAAAGCAGTATGTTTATGTTTTGAAGAGAGTTTAAAGAAATTTATTTAATTCCTCTAATGATTTTATTCTATTAGGATATTTTGGATGTTTTCCTTTTCTATCCAATAAAATTCCTTTTATACCAAAACTTTCTGCTGCTTCGACATCATCTTTTAATGAATTTCCAACCATTAAAACTTCATTCTTTCTTAAACCAAGTTTTTTCAAAGCAATCTCAAACATTTTTGGGTCTGGTTTTAACAAACCAACTTCAAATGAAAGGACAATAATATCAAATAATTCTCTTATATTGTATTTCTCTTCAAGTGCGTCAGAAGAGGGACTAAAAGCATTAGTTAGTAATACAAGTTTAAATCTTTTTTTCAATTTATTCAAAGTCTCTAATGTTTCTGGGAATGGTTTGATATAGTTTACTGCTTTTTTAGTAAGAAAGTTAACAAGTTCTTTAATAGAATTTTTATCCAATTTAATTTTCAAATCCTTTAAAAGATTATTTACTGCCTCTTCTATATTATTACATCTTTCAAGCATAAATTTTTTCTCAAATATTTTTAGATATGTGTAGTCACTCATTGATTTTTTTAATTTTTCTGCGAACCTATTAAATGGTTTAGGTATTATAGCATCATAAAACAGAGTGTCCCAACAATCAAAAATTATTGCTTTTATCATTATACTTAGATATTAACATAATACAATCTTATTATTCTTTCTTCAGACAGCTCATAATCTTTTGTGTAGGTTTGTTTGTTTTGGAGTATTTCATTAATGTTTGACATGTTAAAACTTCCGCCCTTTTTAAGCAGAAGGTAAACTGGTTGTATAGGATCAGTTTTGTAATATGCAAACTGCTTTAATTCATAATTCTCCTGTATGTAATCCCAGACTTCAGGATAATTCATAACCTCGAATCCCCACTGATATACAAACACCCATGTCATATTCTTTGATTCACCATCCTTGAACCTTGCTAAATCATTAAAAGGAGTTTTGTCTCCTTTTCTGTCAGCATGCCACAAGACACCATAACTTTGTCCGCTTGGGAAAAAGATTCTTTCATTTGGCTTAGAGTTTTCTTTTATATATTCTCCAGCAACATCCAAGCCAGGAAATTGAGTATCAAACATTCGGTTTTTTGCAGCTAATGACGGAAATAGAACTATTAAAAACAAACCAAGTATTATGAAATATCTCAGGAATTTTATTTTAATGAGTTTTTGTATGTTTGTAGCTATTACAATGAAAGAATAAGCAATCAGCATTATGATTAAAGGAGCTACAGGATATTGATGGTAATTATGACCAGATAATTTCCATGACATTACAATAAACCAGATAATTGCAGCTATGAAGTATGAAAGAACAAACCTATAGCCAATGTTTTTCTTGTCCTTTAAGAAGAATACAATCATTAAGATTAAACCAATAATTGCGAACACTAAACCAACAATTGTATAGTTATCTGCTGCATAAGCCTTTAATGTCTGCCAGAAAGAAGATTGAAAAATAACACTAAAGTTCATCTGTATATCAGCAACAGCTGTCATAAATCTTGGTGCAATAATTTTTGTATAGAGCCACCAGGCAGGTGTTAATAATAAGCAAGCAGCTCCGACAATGTATTGCTTTAAATATTTTTTTAGTTTATCAAATTTAAAGATTCTTTTATAAGGGAATATTGCTAATAATGGAAGCCCTATCAATGCAAAGCTGTATTTTGTCAGAATTGATAATGATAATGACAAAGCAAAAATAATCATATATTTCATCTTTGGGGACTCTCTCCATTTAAGGAAAAAGAAAATAGAGAGCATCATGAAGAACAAAGCAGGGTTAATTAATTGAGTCTGCCTTCCAAAGAAAACAAACAAAGGGTTTATTGAAAACAACAATGCAGTAGTTAATGCTAAATTCTCTCTGTTGAATAATTTTTTCATGATTAAATAGGAAAGAGCAACAGCTCCTAAAACCAAGAAAATATTTACTAATCTGGCAACTGCTAATTTAACACCAAATATCTTAAAGAAGAATCCGACTATTACAGAAACAGTTGGAAAAGTGTCAGTATGAGCACCTCTTAAATCTTCATCTATGTGGGGATAGTCATGAGCAGGGATAAAAAAGCCATATTTGAAAAAGCCTTCTTCAGCAAAGTTTCTTGCTTCTGTCAGGTAATGGACCTCTTTCCAGTTATGGTAGCCAACAACAGGATAATCCAGATGATATACCCTTAAATTAAATCCAATAATCAAGATGATTGCCAGCACTAACCAATTCCAGTTCTTCTTAAAAAATTTCAGGATATCCTTTGCATCAAATTCAGATTTAGAATCCTCTTTTTCCTTAACCATTTAAATTTGTAATTTCAATAAAATATATAAATATTGCTAATTTCGTAAAAATAATGGGAAACAAGACTTTTATAATAATTCCTGCGTATAATGAAGAGAAAAGTATAGCTAATGTTGTTAAAGAATTAAAACAAAATAATTACAAGAATATTATTGTTATAGATGATGGCTCTGAAGACAATACATTTAAAGAAGCTAAAAAAGGGAATATAACTGTATTGAAACATATCCTAAACAGAGGGCAGGGAGCAGCTCTAAAGACAGGGATTGATTATGCTTTATCAAATGGTGCGGATATTATTGTAACTTATGATGCAGATGGCCAGCATTCGCCAGATGATATAAAAGACATTATTAAGCCCATAAAAAACAAAAAAGCTGATATCACACTGGGCTCCAGGTTCTTAAAGAAAAACAAAATCCCATTTATCAGAAAACTATTCTTAAAAGGAGGAGCATTTATTATATTTTTAATGTATGGCATAAAGTTAACTGATTCGCATAATGGTTTTAGGGCAATGTCAAGAAAAGCTGCTGAAAAGATTGAAATAAAATCTGATAGCATGGAACATGCATCTGAGATCCTTGAAGAAATAAAAAAGAAAAGATTAAAGTATAAGGAAATACCTGTTACTATCAGATATACAGATTATTCAATAAAAGGAGGCCAAAAAACATTAAACAGCTTTAAGATATTATTTAAGATGATATTCAGATGGTTATCAAAATGAGGTTGAGAAAATGATACAAATTGAACCAATTCAAATCCTTGCTATATTGTTTGCTTTGTTTGCTATAAGCAGAGTTATATTAAGAGTAAGGGACAAAAAATTAACGATAAACGAGTTTATCTTTTGGTGTATTGTATGGGCT
>CAZENX010000019.1:0-1086 GCA_964513865.1 uncultured Methanosarcinales archaeon
GTCTAAGAGATCTCTGCCAAAGGCCACAGTCTCTTGTGCTAACCGATTACACTACTACCGCCATGTTTTAATGGAGAAAAGCTCTATTTATAAAGTTTTTTTGTTTTAGTATAATTCTTCTTAATTATATATTTTAAATTATAGAAATATTTATATAGAAGTTATACCACAACATATTGTATTCTCAAAATAGAGAAACACAATATATAGTGTTACTATTGAGTGAAAAGCTAAAAGGTAGGTGAAACTATGAAATGTCCATTTTGCGATTCAAACAATACTAAAGTTGTTGATAAAAGAGAAACATCTGAGGGTTCTTCTAGAAGAAGAAGGGAATGTCTTAGTTGTAAAAAAAGATTTACTACATATGAGAATATCGAACCGGAAAAATCAAAGCTGAATAAAATCAAAAGAATGAGGAAGAGAGATGGAACAATAGTTGAATTTAACCAAGAAAAGATAACCAGTGCTATATTCAAAGCTGCTCAGGCTGTGGGTGGTAAAGATAAATCAGTTGCTGAAAAATTATCAGATGAAGTTGTTAGAGTTATAAATGAAAGATTTGATAATAAGAATATCCCAGGAGTTGAAGATATTCAGGATATTGTTGAAAAAACCTTAATAGAAAATGGACATGCAAAAACCGCCAAAGCATATATCTTATATAGAGAAAAGCAAGAAAAGGTAAGAGAGACTGAATCAGTTCTTGTAGATGTTGATGAAACCATCTCAGAATATTTAGATAAACTGGATTGGAGAGTAAAAGAGAACAGCAACGAGGAATATTCTTTTTCAGGCTTATTGTTGCATACATCTGGAAAGGTAATAGCTAATTATGCTTTAACCCAGATATACACCCCAACCATAAGAGAAGCTTATCAAAAAGGTTACTTACATATACATGACCTAAGCCACGGTTTTATTGGCTATTGTGCAGGATGGTCTTTAAAGAATTTATTAATAATGGGCTTTGGGAATGTTCCTAATAAAGTAGATGCAAAACCAGCAAAACATATGGATGTTGTTGTGCATCAAATGGTTAATTATATTGGCTGCTTGCAGATGGAATTTGCAGGAGCACAAGCA
>CAZENX010000019.1:1096-13042 GCA_964513865.1 uncultured Methanosarcinales archaeon
CAGTGTTGATACATTATTAGCTCCTTTTGTAAGAACAGATAAATTAGATTATAAGAAGGTAAAACAAGCGATTCAGACACTGGTTTTTTCTTTGAACATACCTTCTAGATGGGGCTCTCAGTACCCTTTCTCTAATCTTACATTTGACTGGACAGTTCCAGAAGATATGAAAAATGAAAAAGCTATAGTGGGAGGGGTAGAGCAAAACTTCACTTATGGAGATTGTCAAAAAGAAGCAGGTATGGTAAACAAAGCATTTTTAGAGGTAATGTTAGAGGGAGATGCTAATGGAAGGATATTTACTTTTCCTATTCCAACATATAATTTAACAAAAGACTTTGATTGGGATTCAGAAAATGCAAAATTATTGTTCGAGCTTACTGCAAAATATGGTACTCCTTATTTCCAGAACTATATTGGTTCTAACCTTGACCCCAAATCTATAAGAGCAATGTGCTGCAGATTAAATCTTAATCAGAATGAGTTAATAAAGAGGCCTGGAAGTATGTGGGGGCCTGGAGATAACACTGGCTCGATAGGAGTAATTACAATAAACATGAACAGGTTAGGATATGAATCAAAAACAGAAGAGGAGTTCTTTGATAAATTAAAGCATTATATGATATTGGCAAAAGAGGCTTTAGAAACAAAAAGAAAGATTATTCAAAAAAATCTTGACAATGGCCTTATGCCATATACTAAAGCTTATCTGGGAACATGGGACAATCACTTTTCAACTATTGGCTTATGTGGAATGAACGAATGCTGCAGAAACTTCTTGGGAAAGGATATTTCAACAAAAGGAGGAAAGGAATTTACAATAAAAACCATGAATTTTATGAGAGATGTGATAAAAGAATTCCAGATAGAAACAGGAAACTTGTATAATTTAGAGGCAACACCAGCAGAAGGCGCATCTTACAGATTAGCAAGAGCTGACAAGAAATATTGCCCAGACATAATAACAGCTGGGAAGAAAGAACCTTACTTAACAAACTCCACTTATCTTCCAGTTGATTATACAGAAGATGCTATTCTGGCAATAGAGCATCAAAATGATATTCAATATTTGTATACAGGAGGAACAATATTCCATACATTTTTGGGAGAAAAGATGTCATCTGGCGAAACATGCAAAGCTCTTGTAAGAAAAATAGCAGAAAATACAAGACTGCCTTATTTTTCAATCACCCCTACATTCAGTATATGCAAAGAGCATGGGTATATAGTTGGAGAGCATCCAAAATGTCCAACTTGTAATGCAGAAACAGAAGTATATTCAAGAATTGTTGGTTACTTTAGACCTGTAAGCAAGTGGCATGCTGGAAAACAGGAAGAGTTCAAAGAGAGGCTTGAATATAGCGAAAAAAAGACTCTTAGCCATGAACTTCCTCCTATAGCAGTAAAGGCAAAAGCATAAAATGCAGATTAAGGGTTTTCAAAAAACTTCTTTGGTAGATTATCCTGGCAAGATAGTTTCAGTTATTTTTCTTACTAACTGTAACTTTAGGTGTCCTTACTGCCACAACCCAGAGATTGTTTTGAATGATCCCAAGATAGAAGAGATTCCTGAAGAAGAAGTAATTAATTATATAATTGCTAAGAAAAAATGGATTGATGGCATCTGCATAACAGGAGGAGAACCTTCCTTGCATAAAGATTTAGATAAATTTATTGCAAAAGTAAAAAAAGGAGGTTTTCTTGTTAAACTTGATACAAACGGTTCTAATCCAGATATGATTAAGGATTTATTGGATAAGAAATTATTGGATTTTATTTCTATGGACATAAAATCTAATTTAGATAATTATGAAAAGGTTGCAAAAACAAAGGTTGATCTAGAAAAGATAAAACAAAGCGTTGATTTGATTAAAAATTCAGAAATAGATTATGAATTCAGGACAACAGTTTTGCCAGAACTGCATACAAGAGAAGATTTAAAGAAGATAGGAGAATGGCTAAAAAGAAGCAAATCTTTTGCAATACAGAATTTCAGACCAGGAAAATGTTTAGACCCCTCTTATAATAAAAAGAAAGGTTTTTCAAAAGAAGAACTGGAAGATTTTAGATTAATGGTGGAGAAATATTTTGAAAAGGTTGAAGTAAGGGAATAATTATTTCTGTTTGTTAGCTTTATTCATCTGATAACCACCATAAGATAAAGCGTTTCCATCAAGATAAACACATCTTAAACCATCTTCCCAAGTCCTTTCTGTTCCTAATTTTAATCTATTTCGAGCTATCAATTCTAAGGTAGTTGTTAAAGCTGGCCAATCACTTATTATTTTTTGCTTATTTTGGTGAGCATCAGCATATTCTCTTATATGTTTTGATTTTTCTTTTTCAGTTATTTGCAAATATTCTTTTTCAACAACTAATTCCGGCCCCATCACCAAAATCTCTCCGCCATCAATTTTCTCATTAACAATTATGACAGAGGACCTTGTTTTTGTTTCTCCTGCTTTTATAGCATCATAAACAGCATCTTCTCCAATATATTTTCTTTCTGTACCATTTATCCATTCAGAAAGTTTAGCCGGATGAACATTAATTATTTTATCTTTAAAATTACCAAGCAAAGGTTCTTTTATTAATCTCATATAACCACCAAGAACAATTAAGTCTATTGTAATCTCTTTTTTTCTTTCAAATTTCCTCAACTCGTCAAGGATAAGTTGATTATATTTGATAGAGTTTTCTTCATATTTTGATTCTAAATCAGGATTGCCTTCGGCTTTTTTCCAGCTACCACAATATTCTTTTCCATCTATAACAATTTTTGGGACATCTGCTAGTTCCTCTAAATTCAACAACTTGACATCAGGCTTGTCAGAAAAAATTAACACTGGCTTTATTACTTTAGCACATTCTCTCAGGTTAGTTCCACTTCCAGAACCAAAACCAACCCAATGAAAGTCCTCTGGTTTTCCTGAATATATTGGTATTATTTTTTCTTCCATTTTAAATAAATTGAAATTTTGGTTCTGATTTCTTTCTTGCTTCAATACTTCCAATTAATGCTGCTATTCTATCAACACCTTCGATCCTGGTTCTAAAATTATCATTGATATATCTTGCTACTTTTGGTGCATCACGCTTTGAAACTATCAAAGCATATCCTACACCCATATTGAAATCATGGAATAACTCTTTTTCTGTTAAACCATATTTCCTAAACAATTGCATAAGGGGTGGCACAGGAAGCACATCTTTTGTAACAACTGCTTTGCAATCATCCGGAACCATTCTTGGGATATTGTCCGGCTGCCCGCCTCCTGTGATATGAGCCATTCCTTTTATTTGAAATTTGGATAAAACCCCTTCAATATTATCATAACCAAATAGAATGTCTGTCATTGGTCTGTGCGGCCTTGAAAGTTCATATGTTAGGCTCTTGCCATTTAGTTCTTTTACAGGAGCATCATAACTTTCTGCTATTTCTTTTTTAACTAATCGGTCACGTAATCTCCTTGCTATTGTGAAGCCATTTGTCATTAAACCATCTACACCAACACCAAGTATTGCATCTCCCGGTATTATATTGGAACCTGTTATCAGATATTTTTTATCCACTATTCCTATGGCTGTACCAGCAATATCAACTTCTCCCCTGAGATAAGTATCTTCCTTTACTATGACAAGGGGTTCTAATTGTTTTACTCCTAAATTTTCAGAAATTCTTTTGGCTTTTTCGACTATTTCATAAATTTCTTTAATAGGCACATTACCAGCAACATAAAGAGCAAAGGCAATAGGTTTTGCACCTTGTGCACCAATATCATTAAAACCATGATAGATAACATCTTCAGGATTTCTTATTATTTTTGTTTTAGTTCCTGTTCCATCGGTTGAAGCAACTAAAAGGGGCTGCTTCATATTCTCTATCAAATCAGAGAGTTCACAGCCACTAAAATCTTTTCCTATAGTTAAAACATGAACAAAGGAGTCTACTTTGCCTTCTTTATAGGTATCTTTCATCTGTGCAGATTCTCCTCCAAGAACTGCACATTTTTTTTCTAAAGAAGTCTTTGCTACTCCCTCAACAAAATCCGCAACAAAATTTCCCATATCAAGGGAAGCTATATAATCTAATACCCCTATTGGCTTTCCTTTAATATTGAAAAATGCTGCTTCAGCAGTCTCTTTTCCAGCCTCTATAAAATTTTTATTAGGGCTGCATAGAGATGCTCCTGCAATACTCAAATAAATATCCTTTTGCCCTCTGAAATCTGAAATATCAACAGCTCCTCCAAACAAACCCTCTGCTTTAAAACCAACTTTCTTTAAACGTTCTGCAACCTCTTTATTAACCATATTTTGAGTTTTAATTGACACGCCAGCTCCTGCATAGGTTTCTTTTGAGAAGTCTAAATCTTTTGCCATTTTACTTTCCTCCTAATTTTATTTAACATAATCAACAATATTTTTGAAGATTTTATAACCAATTCCTTCATTTACAGTTAAATCTTCTAATTTTATTCCTTGTCTCCTTAAAACATCTTTGATCTTAAACCATCTTGGGTCTCTTGATTCATAAATAGAAACTTCAGGGTGCCCCATGTGCCCAAAAATATGCCCATTTGTATTTACTAAACCGGCAATAGCATCAATTGAGCCATTCGGGTTAAAGGGAAAACTCTGAGTAGGCTCTTTAGTATTTGGGTCTATATATCTCAACAAAACATGCCTTTTATTTACCTTTTCTCTATTTTTTTCTCCTTTTTCTTTTGATATTAACCCATGCTTATAATAGAATTGAATCTTTCCTTCCCCATGCCTGCACCAGAGATAAAATCCCAAAGAACCAATATTTTCAAAGGCAAAATGCTTTTTTTCAATTTTATGCAAAACAAAATCAACGAAATAATTCCCACAATCATTTTGTGTTAATGTAACTGTCTGTTTTGAATAATCATTATCTATGCCAGGAAGCAAACCTGTTTTTACCAGAAGCTGGAAACCATTGCATTGCCCGTATATTATATTTCCTTTATCTGCATATTCTAACAAATTTTCTTTAATGCCTGAATTTATTAATTCATTTGCAGCAGACATCCCTGCTTCAGGGATATCTCCATGTAAAAATCCTCCAGACATATTCAATATCTGGGATTCAAAGAGAAAATCCTTTCCTTCTTCCAGCAATTTTTTTATATGTATCAACTCAGGTTCAGCTCCTGCTCTTTTATAAGCATGCACCACTTCATTATGACATCCTATTCCTTCGCCATACAAAACATATACCTTTGGTTTTCTCATTTTAGTTTTTCATCTCCTGCAACCCATAACTTAATGTTTTTTGATAAGCCTCTTTTACTTTATTAAGATCTACAATTTCAGTTACATTTTTTAATGTTTTTACTTCAAGGCCATTATCTTTAACAGTACCAATCAAACTATATTTTGCTAACCCTAAAGATTTTTCAAATTCTTCCCTGTCTTTTGGATCTATAGTTACAACATATCTTCCCGGGCTGATATCAAAAAGTATATCTTCTTTATTTCTACAGCTTCCATCTGTAGCAACAGCATTAACATCAATATTTGCACCTTTCTCTCCTGCCCATATAGATTTTGTTAATGATATCAATAATCCACTATGTATATAACTACATGAAGCAACAAGCTCTTTATCAATAACATCATGAAAAGCATTTGCATTGGTAACAAATTCATCAAGATCTGCTTTTGGAATTTTTCCTCCCAATTTTGGAGCCCCGTCCTCTTTATAACCAATTGCTTCTGAATATGGAGAAGCCCCTACATGATTCTTTGTAGTTCCGATAACATAAATCAAATCTCCTTCTTGTTTAAAGGTAGAGTCAACACATTTTCTGTAATCTTCAATCTTTACAGCAGCAGAAGCAAGATAACTATCTGGGTCATGTATTTCGATAGACTTAACTTTTACTTTATATTTTTTACCTTTCTCATCTGTTTTTTCTATTTTTCTTTCGACCATTGTAAAGTGCTTTCTTAAGTCCAAAGGTATTGCTTCAAAAATTATAGATTCTAATAATTTTGAATCATAGATTTCACCTAACTGTTCTTTTACTTTATCCAAATCTTCCCTAGTTTTATCAGATAACTTCATAAATTCTTTTGCAAATTTGCTATTATGATTAACTAAAAAATTATCTAAATTCAAATTATAAACACAGGAACATTTCATGCTGTCTTTTCCTGAGATTACAGGAATATTTAATTTTTCAATGACTTCTCTTATACCAATTGCTTCTCTTACTAATGAAGCAAGATTATGTTTTCCATTTTCTTTTGTCAGAGTTGTTCTAAACTCTGAATCAGGTTGACAATAATTTCCGCAAACTGCCCAAGCATCCCATTTTGGATTTTCCATATCAGGCAAAGCCCCTCCAACTGCAATTATCTTCCCGACCATATCCAAGAAAGATTTTTGAGCGCTATAATAAGCATCTACATCAGATATCTTTGGGGCTATCCCCATAGCATAAGCTATTGCACCATAATCCTTTCCTTCTGTATCAAGAGGTTTTTGGATTGTTGCATCTGCCTCTATTTCCTGTTTCAGGCCTATTAATGGACCTTGGATAGTTGCTCCTTTAACAGAAGAATCTTTTTGCCTGAAAAACCATTCCTTTGAAGCAATATCTGGATGAGACATAACCAAACAAAGAGATTCCTCAATAGAATAATCTTCTCTAATTTCAAATGGCTTTTGCAGATTTTCTGTATCAACATCCCATGTTCCAAGCATCCTTTTCCTTGGTTCCTTATTAGATATTTTTTTAAGATCTATTAAACCAACAGTCTCACCATTATATTTCAAATGAGCGTAACCTGAATCAGTAAGTTTTCCTATTTCTGTTACTTGAACATCATGAAGTTTTGCTCTTCTTAAAAGCTCATCTTTATTTTTAGAATCTACTATAGGAACCATCCTGTCCTGGGTTTCAGAGCAAGCTATCTGCCATGGTTGAATACCTGCATATTTCTTTGGATGTTTTCCTAAATCCAAAATCAAACCATTTGTATCTTTTGCAAGTTCTAACGCAACAGATATACCCATAGCTCCACAATCTCCAATACTTTTAATTAACTCATCTCTCGCGCACCCCAACAAATATTCTTTCATCTTTGCCTGTATATATGAAAAGTCTGCCTGCACATGTCCAAGACTTATATATGCACTTGCTTTAAGAGAACTCTCAGTAGCTCCATGTACCCCATCAATTCCGACAGGCTGACCAGCTACAAACACTAAATCTCCAACTTCTGGATGTTTTCCCAAGTAGCTTTTTCCATCAGGAGATTTAACAGGAGACCAGCCAACTGTTCCACAGTATACTAAGATTTTTGCAATAAACCTTGGGTCAGAAATAAATCCTCCTCCCAATGTAGGAATCTGAGATTCATTGCCACCTTCCCTTACTCCCTGAGTAATTCCCTTAAGCAAAACATATGGATGTTTTACTCCTTCAGGAAGCCACCCTTTATAATCAGGATTTCCTGTACAATAAAGGAAGAAATTTGCAAGAAGCTCAAATGTACCTAACATAGTAGCCATATCATCTCTATTTACCCCGTCAATGCCTGTCTTTGCACCTTGTATTGGTTCCTTATTTGATGGTGAGTTATGAGTTTCAAACTTAATACAGAACATATAATCTTCATTATAAAAAACAACCCCAGAATTATCTTTAAACATACTAGCTATCCAGTTTTTCCCTCTTTTCTCTAATTTTTTGAAAATAATTTCTGCTGGTTCTTTAATGAAAGTATCAAAAATGCCTCTTTCTATAACATAGTTGCCGTCTTTATCTTTGGTTAGAAATCCTTTCTCGAATGCTTTTTCAAAAATAGCATCATTAACCTTATCTTCTAAGGTTATGTGAGCGTTCATCTCTTTATGGAAACAATGCTCTGACCTAAGGCCGAACCAAGTCTCTATTTCGACATCTGTAGCACGCTCATCTAACCCTGCTTCCTTTCTTTTTTTAATAAACTCTTCATCTTTATACATCTTTGCAAACTGAAGCATTTCCTCAGAGGATGCTGCAAGTTTTCTTTTTTTATTTAGTTCGAGCAATTGATCAAGAGTCATATTTGCAACATCAAACTTTTCAACTTTAATCTCTGGTTTCAATGTAACTATAGGTACAATAATCTTTCTCCCTGTTTGATAATCGTCTCTTGGAATAATCAATCTCGTGTTTAAATCAGGATTAGCGAGAAATGCAGAAACAGCTTCTAATTGTTTATTTGTTAGATTTCCTTTTAAAAAATATTGTTTTGAATATAAACCAAGGTCTCCTTCTGTAAATTTTTGTCCCAGTTTAAGCAATACTTGTCTAAGTACGGTATCTCCTTCAGCATCGCTTGTTCCTGGATTTAACATGCTTTGCAAAACATAATCGAAGGGAATTCCTAGTTCATATATTAATGATTTATTTAATGTTGCTCTATGGGTTATTGGATCTGTTATCGGAACTCCAATAACAACAGAATCAAGGTTTTTCAAACCTTTTTTATGGGTTAAGATATATGTATCAACCCTGGTAAGGTCTTTAATATTTGTATTAAAGAATTTATTTAATTCGACTGCTTGCGCTCCTTCATGAAATGGTCCTACTTCAACAATAGAAACCTTTTTATCCGTAACAGCATCTGGAAGAACAAAATTAAGTCCTTTTTCCATCACTATATTACCCATTCCACCCACGACTCTTTAATATTTTAAGAAATTAAAACACTCTCAAATATAAAGTTTACTATTTTAAAGTAAATATTTATAAATAATAACTAAATACTGACTGATATTATGTTTCCAGTCAAAGACTATTACAAAACAGCAAGAGAAAATGAAGATATATTTAGGAATGTTTTGAAAGATCTAAAAGAAAATAGAACAGAAAGACCTATGGGTAGTCTTGTTCCGGAAGACTTGGATGTGGAATCAAAACTTGATGATTTGTTTGAGAAATACTCTGAAGGAAATAGGAGAGGGATATTTACAATTCTCAATTTCACAAAACCAGACAAGCAATCTGCAACAATTATGTTTGAGGATGTTGCAGTTTTATCTGGAGGAGGAGCAGAGTTAGAATATAAGATTAAAAAAGATAATTCTGTAGAGTATCGTAAGCGAATTGCAAGTTGGGTTAGTTAGAATTTACTCATTCTCGACTCTTGGAGCTAATATAAAAGATAACATAACCTTGTTTATTTCCTTGTATTCTAATTTTAAAGGGTAGTCTTTGTTAAACTGGATAGAAACTTCCTCGCTTAGCTTTGAAGCCTGCATCATCTTCTTAAGATATTCAATTGAATACTTTGCCTTTATTGTATCAGCTGTATCAACAGCTATATTTACATTATCTCCTTTTGGTATTTCTATATTTACCTTGCTTAGGTCACCTTCTGCCAGAATAGTAAACTTGTTTTTCTCAGCAATAAAATTTACTGATTCTGCTATAATATCAGCATCCTCTATTGCTTCATCCAACATAGTAGAAGGTATTTTTACAGTAACAGGGAATTTTAAATCAGGAATTTTCTGCTCTTTTTCCTCTATATCTATTAAAGGCAAGTAAAAGGTTCTTGTTGTGGATGACTTGAACTGCAGCTTTAATCTGTTGGAAGTATCAAGTTCCATTATTATTATATCATCAGGCTTAACCCTCCTGATAACTTGCTTAAGATTTGCTAAATTTAAGCAGATTTCAACTGGTTTATCAACATTATATTCTGAAAAACAGCTGCCCAATAACTTAAAAACAACCATTGCAACATTAGCAGGATCCATTGCAACTAACTCAATTGCATTTTTGTCTATTTTAAATCTTGCTTCGTTAACCAAATCAGATATTATTGTAATGCTATCTTTAAGATACCTGTTCTCTGCTAAAGTTAATTTCATTTTCCACCCCCAAGCATAGAGAAAAGACACATATATAAAAAGTTTACTATAACTTATATTATTCTTTTATTGAGGAAAGTTTCAATACAATAATTGCACGTATCAGTTTTTTTATTATGTCCTTCTCTTAGAAATTCTTTGAATGATTCATCTTTTCTAAGAGTTTCAATACCTTTCATAAGACTTTTACTATCTTTGGTATCGAAAGGCAAAGGGTTGATTTTTAAATGCTCAAAACTGCTACACGGAGTTCTTATTTTATTTTCTGGAGTAACTCTGATAGTAAATTTATTTTCTAAATTAATTTCGCTTGGACATTTACCTTTATATTGAAATAATATTTTTCTTTTTCTTCCATTATAATTATAAATATGATGTGCAATATAATGATCCATACCATTATAAGACATTTTAACAAAGTTATTTTTTGTTTCTGTTTTTCCAAAGTGTTTATGAAGTGCTAATAAGTATGCCATTATTTCAATTCCTTTTTTACTATAATCCTTGAATGAATAAAAAGGAACTGTTGTTCCAACGCCTAATTTAATCAAATTTCCAAGTGTATAAAATACCTTTTCTATTGGTATATGTTTTGGATTTGTTCTTGGGTCATTATGGTATGTATCTATACTTATTACAACATAATCCAAGCCTTTATCTTTAAGATTTTGCCAATACTCTATATCGCTTTTAGAGCCATTTGTATTTATTCTTATCTCCATATCTTTATTATTCCCATGTTCTACTAATTCAGGCAAATAATCAACTAGTGTAGGTTCTCCTCCTGAAATAAGCAGATAATCAATTCCTGATTCTTTTGCTTGATTAATAGTTGCTTTCGCAACATCAAAATCCATGACCTGTATATCTTTAGATGGTAAATATGAATTAGCGCAACAATGATGACAAGCAGAATTACATGCATAGGTTAGTTCTAAAACTAGTTTATTCTTTACAAAACCTACTCTTTTATCAATAGGATCGTCATGCATTTTGAGAAGCGGATAATTAGATTATTTAAATTTGTTTAGTTTTTATTGTATTATGAATTTATCCCCTTCTTTTAGAAGATGGATGTTCTTTTCCTTATATCCCATATCTAAACACAATTGTTTCATTGCCTCTGACCTTTCTTTGTCTGCATGCGCTGGCACAATCTTTTCCGGCTTTACTAAATTTATTAAATCACGATGATCCTCTTTTGAAGCATGACCAGAGACATGAACATCCTTAAATACCCTTAGATTATATCTTTCCAGCTCTTTCTCTAATTTTTCCCTGTTTCTCTGATTTATCTCATTTGGTATAACCTTGCATGAAAAGACAACAACATCGTTTTTCTTGAAATCAAAGAAATTTTTATATACCATTTTCGGAAGCACTGCTTTTGGCTCTGCCTGATGTCCTGTCACTACAAGCATTACCTTGCTTCTATCTATTTCCTTCTTTAATTTGCTTAATCTTCTCTTTACCTTTGAGCCATATCTTACTATCTCAACACTGTCAGAGAACTTTACCAAGCCAATATCCTCAGCTGCTAAACTATATTTCGCCAGGCTTCTCCCTAAAAATATAATCTTCCTGTTCAGCTTCCTACCACATTCCACAATGCTTTTTAGTCTAGCAATATGGCTGGAAAATGTAGAAACAATAATTGCATTCTTTCTGGAATTAACTCCCAGAAGAACATCTTTTAATAGTTCACGAGCAACTGCTTCTGATGGTGTTTTTCCGTCCCTGTTTGCGTATAATGAATCCAATATCAATAATTTAACTTTCTTTAGTTTCTTTAGTTTATCGAAATTCGGCTTTTCTCCCAGCGTAGGGCTTTTATCAAACTTGAAGTCATTGGCATATAATATAGTTCCTTCCGGTGTCTTAACTGCAACCATAACTGTATCAGGAGTGGAATGAGTCATGTTTATAAAATCTATTCTGATATTCTTGGAAATTTGGTAAGTAGCATTATTATTCAAAGTAATGATTTTGTTCTTTAGCTTGAAATTATGATCTTTTATTATTTCCTTAAGAACAGCTCCTGAAAAAGG
>CAZENX010000020.1:0-1895 GCA_964513865.1 uncultured Methanosarcinales archaeon
ATATAAAGCTTTTCATATTTACTACCAAAAGGTAATATTATAATGACTGTATCTTTTATTGTGTTCAGTCTTCGTCTGGAATAGAAATTTATTCATATTCATATTTAGAAACCTTACCTTTTTTTACATCATCTAAAGCTTTCTTTATACCTTTAAGAAATTCATTACCTTCTTTAAGTTCTTTTTTCAATTTATCATCTTTTCCCATTTTCCAATCTTTCCTCTTCTTAAATTATACAAATCCTTAGCTACAGCTTGACACAATTTATCCCTTTCTTTCAACAATTTTTTTGTCTCCTTGTCAATAATATATAGCCACCTAACCAAATATATAAAGTTTTCTTTAATCATCTATTTTTTTGCGATTCTCTAAAAGATTTTAAAAATATCTTAAGTTGCCTTATTGTTTCTTTTTGTGTTTTCTTATCAGATGTATCCAAAAATAAAATAATGATTTCATTTTCATAAATATAAAAATAAGCCCTGAATTTATATTGTTTTAATTCTCTAAACCATCTATAGCCTAATGGATCTCCTATCCCATAAGGATTAACTTTTATATCTTCTAATTTTTTAATCTGTTTATCAAAACCTTTCTTTATGTTTTCGGGTAGTTTCTTGAAACTTCTCCTGAATTTTTCAGTTCTGATTATCTCTCTTTTTTCCATAAAAATATAAAATAAGAACTAATATTTAAATCCTTGTTTAGTTTTTTCGGAGATTATTCAAAAAATATGTTCAAATTTAATCACATAATAAACTTTTTAAACCTTTAACCTTCTCAATATCTACATGATAACAAAGCATACATCAAAAGAGGCAGTTCTTAACTTAGCAAAAGACTGCAAGAAATGCGGCAACTGCTGCAGACATGGCTCTGGTTTTGTTTTGGAAGAAGAGATAAAGCAGATAGCTGATTTTCTAAATATTTCAGAAGAAAGATTTAAGGAAAAATATCTAGAAGAACAAATATTATTCAATAAAAAGATACATAAATTCAAGACAAAAAGCAATAAACCTTATGGGGAGTGTGTTTTTCTAAACAAGAACCTTTGCAAGATACATGATGTAAAGCCTTTAAATTGCAGGATAGCTTCATGTAACCAATACGGAGAGGAATTAAATGAATGGTTTATAGTCAATCATCTTCTAAATCCAGAAGATCCTGTTGCTATAAGAGAATGGGCATCTCGCTTAAAGTCAAAGCCCACTATATCAGGTGCAGAACTTAATGAATTAATCCCAGATACAGATAAATTAAATAGAATATTAAATTATAAGATTGTAAGATAATATCTAATTCATAATAATATAGAGGAAAAACATGGCTTTAAGGTAAGGAAAAGATAAACAATATATCCAATAAAATTCTCAAAGAATTAAAGATATAATATTGTCACTATATAATGGTTAAGTTTATATATAAGTTATCATTTTCAAATAAAATGTTAAAAGAAAAAGAACAAGCAATTAAAGATTATATAAAACAAGGCAATGAATTACAGGATTCTATAGACAAACTTGAGACTGAAAAAGAGGATATAGAATCTAAACTAGATACTAAAGATGAAGATTTAAATCGTGTTTTAAAATCAAAAGGTTTTAGGCCATTTCCTGCACATCATCCATTCTGGGCTCCAGATGGAGATGATTTTTATACAAAAGAATCAGATGATGGAACATATGATTTAATCATAACTAATAATGGTGTTAGCCCATATATGAGTTTTATTAACTTACCTTCTAAAAAGGATGTCAAGAAATTTATTAATTACAGATTTGTAGCTGAATACCCTAATGATTACGCGAGACCTATGGAAAATATAGCTCTTGCCATACTTATAGGTGGCGGAGCTCTAGGACTAGGAGCAGCTGCTTCAGCAATAGGTTTAAGT
>CAZENX010000020.1:1905-9793 GCA_964513865.1 uncultured Methanosarcinales archaeon
TACAATTCAAGAAGAAATTGTTTCTAATGTAAATGCAATTGCTGGTTCAGCAGGTGCAGGAGAGATGATATTAGGTTTAATTACAGGCAACTCTTTACTTTCTGGTTTTAGTAATAAGTTAAAAAGATTTACTAATCGTTACGATGAACTTAAACCTAATATCCTTGAAGGAAATGATGTATTTCTTACTCTTAAATATGGTGATTTAGAAGAGCAATTAAAAGATATTAATTTCCAATTTGATGTTGATTTTAAAAAACATCCCAAGTATTTCTTAAAGGAATTAAAAGAGGAGATAGGAGTTAATCCTAAGAAGATTAACAAATATCTAAATAAAGAACTTTTATAGATCTAACTTTTTATCTATTTTTACTAAAATACAAAGACAGAGTTCTTAAAGTAGAGATACCAAAAAAGAAAAAGAAGAAAAAGATTATTATTGAATAGTTTTTAATTAGTTAAATTTATATACTTTCTGCATTCTCATTTTTTAAATGTATTATATATCAACAGCTTGCTTAAAAGGAAAAAACAGCAAATTTACAAAAGATATTTTTAAAGTTCTTGATGTTTATGCAAAAGTAGGTATTAAAAATATAGAATTAGGAGCAGCTCATAAGCCTTTTGATAATATTAAAGATTTGTTTAAATACAAAAAAGAGAATGATGCTAATTTTCTAATCCATTATAATTTTCCTTGTGCTAAAAACATAAAATGTCTTTTGAACCTTTCGTCCTTAAATAAGAAATTAGCAAAAACATCCATTAATGTTGTTAAGAAAGGCATTGAACTTTGCAATGATTTAGAAGCTCCAATATATTCTTTACATCCTGGTTTTACTCGTGACTTGGATTTAGATTTAAATCCTATTACCAAACCTATACCAAGAGAAAAGGTAATTCAATTAATGGTATCAAGGATACATGAAATAATGGATTTTGCCCAAGATTATGATGTAAAGATAGCAGTTGAAAATATGGTTTCTGAAAGTATATCATTCTGCCATGTTGAGGATTTTTTAGAGCTCTTCAATAAAATAAGAAATAAAAGATTAGGGATGCTCCTTGATATAGGTCATATGAAAATGGCTAATCCTGGCTTTGAAGAACAAAAGGATTTTGTTGAAAAGATTAAAGATAAAATCTTTGAGATGCATATACATGAAATACTAAATAAAAAAGACCATCAACCAAAACTTACAAATGCTGATATATTAAAACCTTTTAACATAAATACAAAAAATATAGCTTTAACTTTAGAATCAAATAGATCAACTATAAAAGATATATTAGATTCCCGAAAAGTTTTGAAAAAGATTGCTGCTCAATGATTATTTTACAAATGTATTTTCTCCTTTGTATTCCTTCATCCTTAATATTTCTGTTTTATATAATCTTCTTTTATCCAGCTCTTCCCTTAGATTATCAATAAAGAACTTCTGATCATAGCCTAAACATATATAATCTGGCCTTACATAATCCAGCACAGTATATTTATCTGTGAAATTACCTAAAATAACATTGTCAGCTATACCTAAATCCTTAACCTTAGTTAGCCTTCTTTGTTCATTATTCTCTGGGAATTGACCTTTGACATTCTTTACAGTTAAGTCTCTAGCAATCAAAACTGTTAAATGTCCATACTTTTTTGCTTGTTTTAGGTAATAAATGTGTCCTTTATGAAGCTTGTCAAAGGTTCCAAATGCTAGAACCTTTTTCATAAGTGTAATATTGATTTTAATATATATTAATCTTTCTTATTTTTTCCATTACCAAAAAATTTATATAGGAGTTAGCATTATAAAATACTAACATTTAGTATTTACTAAAGAATGAGGTGGGTTGTATGAAAAAAAATATTTTATTTATGTTAATTCTTGCTATTAGTTTAATTTTCCTTTTAAATGGATGCCAAAAATTAGGAACTTTTTGCCCTAGCCCAGGGGTTTGTGTTTATCCTGAAGAAATGGAAGAAGGAATGGAGGAAATATCAGGTGAGATTATTGTTCCAACTGAAGAAATAGAGGAGGAGGTTCCTGAGGAAGTTGAAGAAGAACTTCCTGAGGAAGCAGATATTATTGTTACAGAAGGAGAGCTTGTAAAATTAGCTCCCAAAGCAACAGATCCAGAAGGTGATATAATCACATTTACTTTTTCAGAACCATTAAATGAAAATGGCGAATGGCTAACAGAGATAGGAGATGCTGGTCTTTATAAAACAATTGTTATTGCTTCAGATGGTGTAAATGAGGTAAGCCAAGAAGTAACTATTCTTGTCAAGCCAGCAAACAAACCCCCTATAATGGAATTTATAGAGGATATAATCGTTACTGAAGGAGATACTGTTACAATTGAACCTGTTGTTAGCGACCCTGAAGGAGACAATATTGTAATAAGCTACTCAGGGTGGATGACTACTTCAAGTTATGAAACAACTTATGAAGATGCAGGAGAATATATTGTTACAGTAACAGCTTCAGATGGTGTAAATGAGGTAAGCCAAAATGTAAACATCATAGTAAATGAGTTTAATAGACCTCCTGTAATGGAGAAGATTGATGATATGTTTCTTAAAGAAGGAGACCCTGTTGCTGTTATAGTAGATGCAACAGACCCAGACGGAGATGAATTAACAATAACATTTTCAGAACCTTTGGATGAAAATGGCGAATGGCTGACAGAGATAGGAGATGCTGGTAGCTATGGAATAACTGTTACAGCTTCAGATGGCATAAGTGAGGTAAGCCAGGACTTTAATATTGTTGTAGAGGCAGTTAATAGACCACCAGTAATAGAAATAGAAGACATAATAGAGCTAAACGAAGGAGAGACAGTTGTTTTAGAGCCTATTGTTACAGATCCTGATGAAGATGAGGTTGAAATAACATACTCAGGATGGATGACCTCAGATACTTATGAAACAACCTATGAAGATGCAGGTGAGCATATAGTAACAATAACTGCTGATGACGGCATTAATCAGGTAACTAAAGATGTTACAGTAAAGGTAAATGATATAAACAGACCACCTGAATTCACTAAACCTTATTAATATCTTTTTCTTTTTCTTATTTTCTCTTATTTTACCAAAAACTTTATAAATGATGAGTTAAAACCCTAATATAATTATGTTAATACGGAGGTATTAAGAATGGATGAAGAACAAGTTGAAGAAAACAAAGAGCAACCTGATGAAGAGGAAGCTCAAAATGAGGAAACTCAAGCTGAAGATTCAGAACAAACAGAAGGAGATGAAGAACCTTCAACAGATGAAGAACCTGAATCAGAAGAAGAAAAGGTTGAAGAAGACGAAGAGGAAGAAGCTGAAGAAGATACTCAAAGTGATGAAGGAGAAGATGTAGCTGAAGATACACAGGAAACAGAATCCGAAGAAGAAACTTCAAGTGATGAAGAACCTAAGGAAGAGGAAGCTCCAGCTGAAGATGAAACTACAGCTGATGAAACAACAGAGGAAGCTTCAAGCGAAGAAGAAGAGAAAGAGGAAACTACAGAATAAGATTTCTAATGTTATCTATTTTTATTATTTTTTATTTATTATTATTCATATCTGGTAACAATTATTATCTATCTTAAAATTACAACAAAACTATATAAATAGATATAGATATATTGAGGATAATGGTAGATGAGAAACTAGATAAATTAAATGAAGAGTTAATAAAGGATATAAAAAAAGAACAAAAGCTTGAAGATATTTCTAAGTTAGGGGAAAGAAAGTCTGCATTTCCTTTTTTTAAAAAAAGGCAGGAGCCTAAATCATTACAGCCATTAAAGCCATTACCAGAAATAAAAATGCCAGAGCCAAGCAGACCTTCTTCTAAAGAAGAGAAAATAGGACCAATAAAGGAAAAGGTTTTTGCACCTGAAAAGAAGGAGAAAAAGGGCTTGTTTGGAGGACTTTTTGCAAGAAAGGAGGAAAAACCTCTAGGGAAGATAAAAGAGCCTCTAAAGCCTTTAAAACCTATAGAAATGCCTTCTATTGAGGAACCAAAGTTAGAAACTAAACCAATAGAGCCTATTAAAGCTTTTAAGGATGAGGACTTTTTGCCTAAACCTATGCCAAGGCAAGAGAAGGTAGAGGGTAAATTAATTAAATCAGACTTTTCTTTAAAAGAATTTCCTAAAACTTCTGCTGGGGAAAAAGAGGTGAAACCTGGCAAGAAAGCTAAAAAGGTAAGAAAGAAGGCAAAAAGGATTAAAGCAAAGAAGAAACCAAAAACAAGAAAACTGCCAAAAAAAGAAGGAAAACTGTTGAAGAAAGAGGAAAAACTATTGGAAAAAGAGATGAAAGAGAAGCTGGCAAAGAGAAAGGTGACAGGTAAACAGAAACTTTTAAAGGGAAAGGAGAATATTTTAGCAGATAAGCTTATTTCTGTAAAAGCAAAAGAGACAAGATTAGAGAATTTAAGGAAGAATCTGGATAGAAGGGCAGGAAAAATAGAGGTTAAGGAAAAGGAGCTTGAAAAGCAGCAGAAAAAATATAATGAGTTGATAAGCCAAATAGAGGATATGAAAAGAAATGCAAGAAGTGAGATTAATAAACAGAAAAAAGAGCTGGAGAAAAGGGAAAAAGATTTAGAGAACAAAAAAAGATACCTGAGAAAGAAAGAGAAAGAGGTTGATATTGAAGATAGAGCTGTTGATTATGCAATGTCAGAGTTTGAAAAAGAGAAGATAAAGTTAGAGGATGATGAGTTCCACGCTTATTTGAAAAGCAAGGTGGGAGAGATGCACGGAGCTCCTGCTCCTGAAAAACAAATATCTATCAGAGACATTAGGAAAGCAGAATCTTTGAAGATACCTGATTTAACTGAGAAACCTCTTTCTATACAGGAATCAATACAGAAATGCAGGGACCTTATAAGACAAGGCAAGGCAGATCAAGCTAAGTTTATATATAATGGTATCAGATTAGAGTTTATGAAAAAGCATTTCCCAGACCCAGAAAAAACAAGGCTTTACAATCAAATAAGGGAATTATATGACTCAATAAATCTTGCTTCTTTGAATAAATAAAGATAATAAGATTAGTAACTTCTAGCAATATAAGCAACCAAAGTAGCTTTTTTATTGCAAAGAACACATTTACCAGAAGGTTTCTCTTGAATGTCTCTTCTTTCTCCTCTGACTTCTGCCAGAATCTTTTTTTCAACTATCTCAGCACATTTTTCTCCTTCTTTCTCTAATGAACAGAAATTAACTCTAGCTATCTTTCCCTTATTTACTGTGTTTTTTATCTCTGCTTTGTTTTTGCAATTAATTATTTTCCCTTTCATGAAATTATCAGCTTTTTGCTTTAATCTTTTGTCAAATTCTTCTCCTTTTTTCTTTAGTTTTGAAAGATCTTTTATAGCTAATTTTTCTTTTTCCTTTAGGTCTCTGGTAAACAAGGTTAATTTTTTACTTTTTATCTCTTTTTCTCCTACCTCTAACCTAAAAGGAACCCCTTTTAATTCCCAGTTATAGTACTTTTCACCAGGTCTATATTCACTTTCATCAATATCTGCTCTTAATCCTAATGTTTTCAATCTTTGTTTTATCTTTTTTGACTCTTTTAAAATTTTATCTTTGTTTTTTTTAGTATAAATAGGTATTATAATAACCTGTAAAGGGGCAATACAGAAAGGCAGTATTAATCCAGAATCATCACCATGCATTGAGATTACAGAAACCAAAATTCTTGATATTGCCGGACCATAGCAGGTCTGCCAAACATAATCCTCTTTTCCGGATTCATCTTTAAATTCAATGCCAAAGACCTTTGAGAAATGCTGGCCTAATAAATGAGTGGATGGTTGCTGAATTACTTTACCATCAGGCATTAAAACATCTGAGCCCACTGTATAAACAGCTCCTGGAAATTTGTCCCATTCTGGTCTTTTTAAAGCTAGAAAAGGAATCCCAAATTTTTGATGCATTATCTCTTCTGTTGTTGCTATATCATCTTCTACTTGCTTCTCTGCTTCTTTTAATGTTGCAAAGGCATCATGTGCCTCAATCCAATAGAATTCTCTGCCTCTAATCAAAGGTCTTGTTGCTTTTGTATCAAATCTGAAAATATTTGCTCTTTGATACAGCTTTAAAGGCAAATCCCTGTGGCTTCTTATCCATAAAGAATACATCTGATACATAGAAGTTTCTGAAGTAGGTCTTAAAGCGAGCCTTTCTTCACCCTGTACCTTCTCAAGCCAGAAAACTTCAGGAGAAAATCCTTTTACATGGCTGGCTTCTTTTCTAAAATTCTTTTCAGGAATAACTATTGGAAAAAAGGTGGGCTTATGACCCTTTTCCTGCAAAGCATTTTCATATAAATCATACATATTCTCAATAAGCATAGCTCCCCATGGCCTTATAACAATAAAACCTTTAAGATTATTTCTTATATCAACAACTTCAGCTTTATCCAATACCTGAGAATACCATTCACTAAAATTCTTGCTTTTGTTTACAGTAATACCCTTTTCTTTTACCATTATAAAAATTAGAAAGAAGTTATATTTAAAACCTACGTTTTATTTTCTTTTTTCTCTCCTGGATAAGGTCTTTTTACAGTTATTGGAAGAACCCCTGTATCATATTCCAGCTTAGCTATTTCAATTATATTATATCCAATCTTCTTAAGATCATTCTGGCTTAATTTAACTAAAAAAGGAGCACCCATAGAAATCTGTAATGCTCTGCTACCTATTAGTCTTGCTTTCTCATATTTTGTATATTCCATTTCTTCTTCTGTTTTTTTGACCATATTTTCACCTCTATAACTTTTTTCTGAGTTCTGTTGATTTTTTTAATGCTAATTCTATCATCTTTTTTATATCTTCTGTTGTTAGAGGAGAATCTTCCCCTTTCTGCAATGCGCATATATTACCATCAACAGTTGTAGTAACAGTAAGTCTGGCATCTACGCTCTTTTCTTCCTCTATAGAAGGATCAACTAAAAAATAGTCTCCTATCTTTATCACTGTTATTGGAATAGGCACTTTCTTTATTGGTAATTGTTTAGTAGTTTTTTTCTTGTAATCAATAACATCATTCTTATATTCAGGAAATTTTGTGTTCTTTAAAGCAGCAATAGTTGCTAAACCAGCTGCATCAAACAAATTACCTGAATCATTTATAGGTACTATGTCTATCATAACTGCCCATACCTTTTCTCCTTTCTTTATAACTAATTTCTTAGTATCTATAGCCTTGGCTTCCCTTATACCCCTATCTACAACTCTAGAAAGTTCGATTGAGTCAATACCAGGAGGGCCTGATTCGAATTCAGGATTGCTTATGGGAAGCAACTCAGTACCTACCATCAAATTACCCTCATCAGGTGTATCTGGATAAGGCTCTTCTACGGCTAACTTAATCCCAGCTAAAACTTCTGTATCTCCTATCTTAACACAAGCAGAACCTTCTGCACTTTTGGATATATCATACTTTAGCTCTATCTTTCTGAATTCATCTAGTTTTCTTCCGTCAAGCCTTATCTTTTTTTCAAGGTATTTCATTATGTTGTTTTTATTTTTTTCAGTCATTTTTTTACCTCTTTAATCATAAATTTCTCTTTCAATGCCTTTATTTGTATTTCATTAATCTTTTTACAGGTTTTTTTTCCTAACTCTATTGCTTTTAATAAATCTTCCTTTGAGATTTCCCCATCCATCTGAAGCAAGGTAATCTCTTCTGTAGAAGGGATTAATGCTATAGGAATATCAGCTACAGGGCCATTTTCATAAGCTTCTTCTTCATAATTCAGGTCTACTAATATTTTATCATCAACCTTTCCGACAGAGATTGCAGATATCATGTCCTTCATCTCTATACCAGCATCTGCCAATGCAATGCTTGCAGCACAGATACCAGCACATCTTGTTCC
>CAZENX010000020.1:9803-12855 GCA_964513865.1 uncultured Methanosarcinales archaeon
GCATTAGGGAATTCTTCAAGATTTATAACAGGAAGTAAAGATTTTTCTATGACCATTGATATCTCTTTGGATCTTCTGCTTGGTCCTGGTCTGACCCTCTCTCCAGAGCCAGAGAAAGGCATCATATTATAATTTACCCTCAACAAACCTTTTTCAGGATTTTGCATAAATTTAGGATGTAGTTCTCTAGGACCATATACAGCAGCATAAGCAATAGTGTCTCCTATCTTGAACATGGCTGAGCCGTCTGCTCTTTTTATTACTCCTGCTTTTACCTCTATCTTTCTTGTTTCATCAAATTTTCTATTATCAAATCTTTTTTTATAGCTCATTTTTCCACCTTTCCTATAACCTTTTCTTCTTTTTTTGTTTTTTCTTCTTTTGATTCGGTTAATTTATTATTGTCAAGGAATTTTTGTATTTCATCTGTTAATCCTGAAATATGGCTTTCACTTTCAATCTTTTTTATAGCTTTTACTGCTAATATTTCACCTTCAGGATTTCCTTGGATCCATATAACTCCATTCTGCCCGACAATTATCTGACAGTTAGTTGCCTGCTTTATCATATTTACCATAGAACCTTGTTTGCCAATAACTCTTGGAACTTTATGAGGGTTTATTGTAATAATTCTTCCCTCTCTCAATTTTCTCAAGCCAGGACCTTTCATTGTTAGATCAATCAGATTTTGAGATGTAACATTAATTATCTGAGTTACTATATAATCTCCTATATCATAAAATCTTGTAAGATCAGCACCTCTCCTTATATAATCAGAGGTAGCATCTTTCATAGACAACATAGCTGAATAAGCTGAATTTGTGTCAATAACCCAGCCGTTAAAGTTAACATCAATTACTTTGCCTATAATAACATCATGTCTTTTAGGCAAATATTTCCCTGACAAAGGAATTAATTTTAGCACTTTTCCTTCAGTTTTTACTATCCCCATTTTTTTAGCTAAAATCTTATCCTTTAATCTGTAGGTTCCATTACTTGGCAGAAAATCCATACCTTCTGCTAAAATTTCTCCAGGAACTACAATGTCTTTTTCTTTTACCTTTAATTGACTCATTTTATTTCACCTTTAGTATTTTAGTTTCAACTTCACCATGAGTTAATTCATTTAGTTTATCAAAAAAATCATTCTGCAAACCTGCAGGGATATCAACTACAACAACCCAAGAACCATCAGTTTGCCAACCATCTCTTAATATTTTGCCAAATTGTGTAACAGTTGAATATGATTTAGCTGCATAATTTGGGCTGATTTTAACAGCTATCTCCTTAATCTCAAAGTTTATAGGCAGAATAGGTCTTATTTGCTTTATAATGTTTTGAAGCTGATCTTCTGCTTTCTTGAAATCATCTATCTTAACTTTAGCTTCCTCTAATGCAGCTTCTATTCTAGTAGTAGGATGAGGAAGATGTGTTCTTGGATCAACACCATTCCTATGGATAAGGTCTATAATTTTTCTTTTTTTCTCTTCCCTTAATCTTTCTCTATATTCAGCAGTAAGCTGAATCTCTCCTTCTTTTAATATTGTCTCTGCTACTTTCAAAGGGTCATCTGTTTGAAAGATGCTTTTTATCAAATGTTCAGGAGCCAACTCTCCTTTCTTTGCATCTAAATAGATATGCTCTGCTTTTAATATACTTTTTATGTCTGAGATTTTTCCTTCTTTAAAGGCAATAGCTTGGTCTGGGTCTATGTTTAGCTCAAAAACCTGCCCTCCTTTTCTTAGCTTGGCAAGATTAAAAGATACTCTTTCTTTATCAAATGATACTGGTTTCATTTTTAATTTATTTTTTAGATCCTTTTAGAATTCTTGCTATCTTTTCTTTTTCTATCTTTGTAAACTTCCTGTCTTTTGTTGTAATAAAAGCTCCATCAATTCTTCCAGCATCAAAATCAGTTCCAAGAACTTTCTTCAAGCTAGTTATTATCAGATTCAAACCTTCATCAATTGTCATGTTCTCATTATATTTTTTATGAAGTATATTCTCTATCTCTGTTTCCCCTTCTCCAATAACTGTTGCTTTATACTGGAAGTATATGCCTGTAGGGTCTGTCTCAAATAGTTTAGGACCATCCTCATCTATACCTGCTATAAGCAAGGAAACACCAAAAGGCCTTAAGCCCCCTGATTGAGTGCACATCTGCTTCAAATCACATATATCTTTGACAATAGTGGATGTATCAACACTACTATCATAAGTTACTCTATGTTGCTGAGCAACTATTTGAGCCCTCTCTATTAAAATTCTAGCATCTGATATTATACCAGAGGCAGTTGCTCCTATATGATCATCTATCTGAAATATCTTTTCAACAGCTTCTGGGATAATTAGCTTATCTACTATCCTTTTATCAGCTACAAGTAAGATACCCTCTTTGCAAACCATTCCTACAGCAGTTGAACCCTGCTTTACGGTTTTTTTAGCATATTCTACCTGCAACAATCTTCCATCTGGACTGAACATAGTTATAGCCCTGTCATAACCCATCATTTGATGTTGTAGTGGATCTACCATTTTTTTACCTCCTTAAGCAAGATATTTTCTTGTTTTGTTTAATATTCCTGAACAGCCAACACTTCTTATAATAACCTTGCTGTTCTTTATCTTCTTAACCAAAGCCATAGAATACCTCAAATTTTCAAGGCACTTATTGCTTACCTTTATTATACCTCTCTGTTTTTCTTTATTAAATCCTTTATTTAAAAATATCAAGGCAGCTTTTCCTAAATTTAGCTCTCCAAAAGCACCTAAATATGAATCCTTTATAGATTTTTCTATCTCTTCTGCCGGAAATTTTTTATTAGCGATAACTTCATATACAAGGTAACGCTTTTTTTCTCTTAAACTTGGTAAAATTGGTTTTATTTTTATCATTATATTATACAGAGAAATCCTTACCAATTTCTCTTCTTTTTCTTTCTCTTTCCATATAGAAAAAGTTGGTATTTATAAAGGTTACTATCTCCTAGTATCTGAAGTAAGCTATTCTCTTGAATACAGTCCTATACACCATATATAAGCCCCCAATTAA
>CAZENX010000021.1:0-12484 GCA_964513865.1 uncultured Methanosarcinales archaeon
ACCTTGCTTCCTCCCCCTGTCAAGTCATTTAAAAATCTACCCATTGCCTCTATCATCTTGTCATTTAAAATCTAACCATGGTTAATGTTTATCAGCTCACCGTTTTGATGAGTTTTGACATATACTTCTATTCCAAAGATTTGAGAAGCTTTAGTATTCTTTGAGATAACAATAGGATAAGGTGCTACTCCAGAGAACATCACCAAAACAAGCTCTCCCTTCCTTATCAACTTAGATATCCTTTTCCTCTCTGTACTTAACCGAACAGAAAAGTAAACTTCTTCAGGGTTTAATTTAAGCTGAACATTGTTTTCCTTACAAATAGTTTCTTTTCTGTTTTCTCCTGCTATTATCTTTAATTTTTGTAATCTGAATCTTCCTGAATGTATGCCAACCTTTTTACAAACCACTTTGATATGTTTATATAATTTTAGGATTGTTTCACCAATTAGCTTTTCCTTTTTACCAAGGCCATGAGGAATCTCTACTATAGCAATATCCCCAACAACATCATAACTTCTAGTAACTAAAAAAAGCTCTTTTTTAGTAAGCTTTTTCTTCAAAGCCTCTTTTAACGTAACCATTTTAAAAAAAATCCTTCAATCCCTTTTGATTCTTAGATTTCTGCTTTTTTAAAATTTTCGATAGCCCTTTTTCAACCCTTTCCTTAGAAAAATTATGCTTATCAACTAATAATTCAATAACCTTATCTTCATCAGTATCTTTCCATTCTAACTTATAATCATCTGTAACCTGCATCTTCTTTATCAAATAGTAAACCTCTCTCCAGGAATAATTAAAGAAAGTGTTCCATTTCACTCCATCAAATAAGTGATCAAAATCCTTGTTATATTGCTTGACTAGCTTTAAAGCATTCTTCGGTCCAATTCCTTTTATTCCCCCTTTATTATAATCAGTTCCTACAAGCATTGCCAGTGCAATTAATTGATCTTGATCTATTCCTAAAAGATTGAGATTTTCTGCTAGATCTATTATCTCAGGTTTTACAGCTACATAGGATAAACTGTCAGCTTTTTTTCTTCTTCCAGAAACAGATAGGTTCCTTATTAACAAAGGAGCCCTAAATAACAAAGAATCTGCATCCTGGCTAACTACTGCATATGCTTTATTTTTCTTGACTATATAAGAAGCTTGAGCTTCACCTTCTGAAGGCGCTTGTATTACTGGCAAACCTAGTGCCTGTATTAAATCTTTAGATTCGTCTATCATTTCCTTAGTTAAAAGAGAGGTTCTTGCTGCATATTTCTTCATTGATTTAATATCCTCTTTTTCAACTGCCAATTCATATTTTCTTTGAGCCTCCTCTTTTAATGATTTTCTTCTCTCTCTTTCCTCTTCTTTTAGTTTTGGTACAACTCCATCAAAAACAAAAGCCAGCTTTAAACCTTTTTCCATTAGATTTACTGTTCTGGCAAACAAACCGACTAAATGGCTGGTTACATTTCCATTAGAATCAGTAAGTAAAGAACCATCTCTTTGCCTTATTGTTGATAAAAACTGATACAACATATTAAATGCATCTACTGCTAATCTTTTATTTTTCAACTCCTCAAATGAAATCTCCTTTGTTTTTAATAAATCAATTATTGCTGTTCCCATTTTATATCTTTTTTACATTAAGATTTTTAAATTGTTCCTCAAGCAAAGCTTGAGCTTTTTTTGTCAGCTCGCCTGTTATTAAAAATAATACAGGAAGTTTTTTGATTTCTCCTTGAACATAAACATTGCTTAAATCAGAATCATTAAATCTTTTCTTAGAGCGGGCTTTACAATAATATCTTACACTTCCAATAGAGCTTGGAACCTTTATTACAAATTCAGCATCTGATGCCTTCCTTATTATCTTTTGCTCTAAGATTTCAATCTGGCTCTTTGCAAAATAATTTTTTATTTTATCTAAAAAAGGAGAACTTTCCTCTATAACCTTTTTTGCCTCTTTCTTTAATTTTTCCTGCATTTCTTCTTTTTCTTCCCTTTCTTTTGGTTTCTTTAGTTCTTTTTTTGACAATAATTTTTTAATCAAATCCCTAATCAAACCTTCTGCTTCTGTATTACTAATTAAATACCATTTCCAGAATATCTCTTTTTCACCTTTAATAGTAACCTCCAATGGCTTTGCAAAATCTCTGGTGTTTCTCAAGGCAACTCTTACAACAGGCTCTAAGGCTCTATCTCTAAGAACCTTCTTTTGCTTTAACAAATCATAAGCTTTCTGCTCTTTTTCATGTAGATATTTATATAAATTCTGTAATTTATATTCCTGTCCTGAAACATAATAAACAGGACTTCCTCCTATCTTTGTATAAGACATCTTCACCAAACCTTTTTTTGATAAATCAGATAAAGCAGCCCCTATTAAGAGGGTATTCCAACCTATTTCCTTAACAATATGAACAGGAAGTAGAGGTCCTTTTGTTTTTATTAACTGAAGAATCTTTTCATCTTTTTCATTTTCTGACATATCTTAAAAGAAAGGAAAGAATTATTTAAAGATTATGGTCTTTTCCAATATAGTTAAAATAAAATGATTAGGATAGTCCCACCAAGCATTATGATAGCACCAATACTTCTTCTTAAAATGTTCTTTTCCTTAAATAAAAAACCACCATAAACAACACTAAAAAGAATACTTATACGTTTTAATGAAATAACATAAGGAACTATTTGCATTGTAAAGGCAATATTTATTGTTATGGCCACTAAAGAAAAGACTATTCCAGCCAGTAAAAATTTACTTAAGTGTTTCCTTGAATTTATTAATTCGCCTTTTGCTTTGACTAAGCTTATTATTAAGAATGAAATTCCTAAAAATAAAAATACTATTGCTGAACTAAAGATTGGGTCAGAATTTTGCACCACCAATTTATCATAATTAGACGAAATGCTGGCTAAGAATGCAACAACAAGCATATACATTGCCCCACGATTATTAATAATAGACTTAATTGGCTCAAATAATTTTTTACTGTTTTTTGTTGTATTCAAAACATAAGAGCCAATAACAATTAGAAAAATACCAACTATCCCGAACATTGTTGGAAACTCTCTAAGCAGAAGAAAAGAAGTTAAAATCAAGAATATTGGAGTAAAAGATTTCATTGAAATAGCAAGTGATAAATCTGTTATTTTCAAAGCTTTAAAATAAAATATGGCTATAAAAATATTCAGCACACTGGTAACAAAGACAGAAGAGTAAAATGCAGGACCAATTTCAGGGAATCCCTTAAAAATTGAGATTATGAAAAGGATGATAGAAGAAGCGAGAAAAACCCCTGCCGAAAGAACATATTGATTAATCTTCTGTAAATTCTTTTTAATTAAGGCGTAAGAAGTAGCATCAAAAAATGCTCCAAGTATCGCAAAAATAAACCAAACCATAAACATTAAATAAAGATATTTCCTATATAAACTTTGTTAAGGTGGCTCACGGTCTTTTCCAGGCTATTTCATAGTAAGTTACATCTGATTCATCATCTACTACCGCTATTAGAAGTCTTTTTTTAGTGGAATGTGCCACCCTGTTTTTAGCTGCAAATTCATGCCAAGTTAAGGTAGAACCTTCTGCAACAGGATAAACTATCCATCTTGCATGTGCTTCTCCTGGTTTTACCCCTCTATCATATATTCTGAAATCCGCTCCAAACTTTAAAGCTGTCTTTATTACATAACCCCTGTTTCTTATATCTTTGAATACACAGTATCTAATCCAAAAATTTGGCTCTGTTTTTTTTGCTATCTTTAAAAACTTTTCAAAAGTCAGCGGATTTTTCTTGTCTATAATTTTAATCTTCTTTTTTTCCAAAAGGTATAAAGCTTCAAGCAAAGAAAGTTGAACCTTATTTTCTATAATCTTTCCATATGAGCTTTGATTAAATAGCTCTCTAGCATTATCACTATCTTCTGTAATTACTCTTTCTTCTATTAAATGGCATTTTATAATTGGTTTTTCCTCTATTACTTTTTGAGAAGTCTCTAACTTCTCTAAACCTTTCTCCTTTTTAGTCGAAAGTTTCTTCTGTTTTTCTTTTTTTGTCTTTTTCTTTGGTGCTTTTTTTGCTGTCTTCTTTTTTTTGGTTTTTTTAGTTGACATGAGACTAAAGAAGAAATATCTTATTTAAAAACATTTAGTTTTTTACTTATTTACAATATTGTAAATAAATAAAAATAAAAACAATTAAATAGAGTGAAATTTTTTGTTTTGGTATGAAAATAACATTTTTAGGAACAGCAAGCATGTTCCCAACAAAGGAAAGAAACCATACAAGCATTTTTATTAGATATAAGAATGAAGGAATTATAGTAGATTGCGGTGAAGGCACGCAAAGACAGCTGAAGATAGTTGGAATAAAGCCCAGCCAAATTACTAGAATACTGATTAGTCATTGGCATGGAGACCATGTTTTAGGTCTTCCTGGTTTATGGAAAACATTAAGTAAAACAATACCTGAAGGAAAAATTAAGGTATATGGGCAAAAAGGCATAAAGAATCGAATAAAGAAAATTTACGAAGCTTTTCCTTTCTGTGACCCTCTAGAACTAGAGATAATTGAAATAAATAAAGATATAGTTGTTGATAATGATGATTTCAGGATAGAAGCATTTAAATTAAAGCACAAAGTTCCAACAGTTGGTTTTAATTTTATAATAAAAGAAAAAAGAAAAATCTTAATGAGCAAAATAAAAAAGATAGGAATTCCAGAAGGTCCATTACTAGGAAAATTACAGAAAGGAAAAGATATCATGTGGAAAGGCAAGAAAATTAAGAGCAACGATGTTACATCAAAAATAAAACAGAAAAAAGTAAGCATTGTGTTGGATACAAAACAATGCAACAACATATTGAAATACTGTAAAGATGCTGATATTCTGATTTGTGATTCTAATTTCGGTTCTGATAAAGAAGATTTAGCAGAAGAGCACAGCCATTTAACATCAAAACAAGCAGCTCAGATAGCTTCTCAAGTAAACGCTAAAAAATTAATATTAACGCATTTTTCTCAGAGATACAAGGACACAAAAGATATTTTAAATTGGGCAAAAGACATATTTCCAAATACAGTAGCTGCATATGATTTTATGAAAGTAGAGTTATAATCCTATATTTTAAACTTCAATAAAAAATAAATATCTGGTAAATTTCTTTATTGTATGGACAAGATAAATGAAAGTATAGAAGATAAGATTCTGGTTTTAGATTTTGGAGGGCAATATACACAATTGATAGCAAAAGCTGTAAGAAAATGTAAGGTGTTCTCTGAAATAAAGGATTGCTCAATAGATATAGAAACCATAAAAAATGGGAATTATAAAGGAATAATTCTTTCTGGCGGGCCAAATAGCGTATATGAAAAAAATGCCCCAAAAGTTGATAAAGAACTCTTTAATCTTGGGATCTCTATATTAGGTATATGTTATGGAATGCAGCTAACAAATGTTTTATTAGGTGGAAAAATCCTAAAGGGCAAAGATGTTGTTAAAGAATATGGTGAGAAAGAGATAAATCTTGACAACAAAAATGTCCTTTTTTCTGGTTTGGAAAAAAAGATAATAGCATGGATGAGCCATGGAGATAGTGTAGATGGAAAAAATCTTGCTAAAGGATTTAAAATAATAGCTAAAACAGCGAATCATGTTGCTGCTATTGCAAATGACAAAGATAAGATTTATGGAGTTCAATTTCATCCAGAGGTTACCCACACACCAAGTGGTTTGGATGTTGTTTCTAATTTTGTACATGATGTATGTGGTTGTGGTTATGAATGGACAGCGAAAAATTTTATTGAACAAGCTAAAAACTATATAAGAGAAACTGTTGGAAAAAATGATGTTATATGTTTTGTGTCTGGTGGGGTAGATTCTAGTTTTGTTGCAAAATTATTAAGTGAGACAGAAGGCATTGGAAATGTCTACAATGTTTATATAGGGGCATTGATGAGGAAAGGCGAAAATGAGGAAGTTGTTAGGAATCTAAAAAAAGCTGGTATAAAAAACCTGATATTTAAAGAAAGTGAAGACAGATTTATAGGTGTCTTAAAGGGAGTTAGTGATGATATAGAAAAAAGGAATATTTCTGGAAATTTATTTGGAGAGATAAAAAAAGAGGTATGTGAAGAATATGGTCTTGACCCAGAGAAAACATTCTTAGCACAAGGAACCTTATATACTGATACTATTGAAAGTGGTAAAGGAGTAGGAAAAAAAGCTTCAAATATAAAACCCCACCACAATGTTGTTTGTGATTTTATTAAGAGTTTTATTAATCTAGTTGAACCAAATAAATGGATATTTAAAGATGAAATAAGGATTGCAGGAGAAGAGATAGGTTTGCCTGAGATTATTTATAATAGACAACCGTTTCCAGGACCTGGTGGAGCAATAAGAATTGTAGATAGCAACCTCAAATGGATAAATGAAGAGTTCTTCAAAATAAATGAGAATGTTGGAAAAATGGCAGCTAATTTTGGTCTAGAGGGTTATGCCCTTCCAATAAAAACAGTTGGTGTCCAAGGAGATGATAGAACATATGTTTATCTTGCATTGTTAAGAGGAGAAAGGAACTGGAAAAACATTAGAGAAGCTACAAAGAAAATACCTAATGAAATAAGTGGGATTAATAGAGTTGTTTATGATATCAATCAAGAAAAAAACAAAAAAATATACATAGAAAGCATAATATCAACTACTGTAAATAGAGAAACATTTGACTTATGGAAAGATGTTGATTATGATGGCAGAAAAATTATAGAAAAATATGGGTTTGACAAGAAGATAAGCCAGACAATCTTTGTTTTGTTTGGTGCTGATATCTACAATATGGGAAAGAGAAGCGTTGCTTTAAGGGCTGTATCAACTGATGATTTTATGACAGTTTCTCCTATTTCTCCTGAATCTGATAAGATGTCATGGGAATGCTTGGATAATATTTATAATGTTTTATTAAAAGAATATAATGTTGGTGCTTTTGTAATAGATGTTACAGACAAACCACCAGCAACAACCTGCTGGGAATAGAATCACTTAATAGCTAACTTTATATCATCTGCCTTAATTGTTTTTCTTCCTGCATGATTAGCAAACCTTATTGCTGCCTCTGCTATCTCTTCTGCCTTTTCTTCAAGAACAAATTTTAATGCTTCTTTTGCTTTATCAGAGACACGCTCAGCTCCAGCTTTTTTTAGAATCTTCTCCATTGCTGCTAAAGGCAAGGTTTTTTTGGCCATATTTATCTTATTTAAAGAAAACAAGGCAGAATATATAAATTTTTTTAAAAAAGAGGTTTATTTTTGCTTGAATACAAAAGTTTGAAATTTAAAAAATTTCTAACTCTTACAAATCTTGGAGATTTGTAAAAAAGAAAATTTATAAATCTTAAATTTATCTTAAAAGATATGTCAAGAAAATCAAAAGGAATCAATGCTGAAAGGGATTTAATACATAAATTCTGGTCAAAAAAATGGTGTGCTGCTCGTGTAGCAGGCTCTGGATCAATGAAATACCCTTCTGCTGATATACTCGCTTCCAATAAATTAAGAAAGTTAGCAATAGAGTGCAAAACAACAAAAGAAAATAAGAAATATTTTATGAAAAATGAGATTAAGCAGTTGGAGGATTTCTCGGAGTTCTTTGGGGCTGAACCATGGATTGCAATTAAGTTTGGAAAAGAGTCATGGTTTTTTATTAATGTTGAAGATATAGAAAAAACAAAGAAAGGTTTTATGATTTCTTTAGAAACCGCAAAAAGAAAGGGCTTGCTTTTCGAGGAGATTATATCTTAAACAACCAAGGATAATATTTTTTTACTTCATCTATGAACATGTAAGGATTATATATACCAAGCTCAGAAATTATTCCTGTAACCAAACTAGGTCTAATAATCTCAAACACATAATTACTAATCTTTACATTTTTTGGTGGTTTTCCCCATACCTCTTTCTTGTGTCTTTTTTCTATCTCTTCATCAAACCCAAAAATTGTTTTAGGATCAAATTTCCATGAATTTGTGCAGATATATAAAGGAACATCAAATCTTTTTGCTATCTCAGCATAAAGCTCGCTACCAATTTTATTTATAATTTTTGATTCAGTGGTAATAGCATCAGCCCCCAGCAAGACAATATCTGCCTCTTTTATAGCTAACCTTGCTGCAGAATCAACAAAATGAGTTACTTTTATTCCTTCTTTTGCCAATTCTTTTGCTGTTATTCTTCCTTGAAACAAAGGTCTGGTTTCTGTGTTATAAACTTCAAAACTTTTCCCTTGTTTTTTTGCTTTCTTTAAAATATCAACAACAGCAGAAGAATGACAATGAGTAAAAATTATCATACCGGATTTTATCTTTTTGGAGCCTATCTCAGCTATAATTTCTCTAGAATCTTTAAAATGTTTTAATAAAGATTCAATCCTTTTATTTAGCTGTAGTTTTAAAGAACCACCATGTAGATTATAAAATAAAAAATCCAAGACATTCCTCATACAGGGTTCTGTAGGTCTTGTTTCTATTATTTTTTCTTTTATTATTTTTAATCTTTCAAGTAAATGGTCTTCTTTTGATTTATTTAATTCTGATTTAATAATTTGTAAAGAAAAAACAGCCACATTTTCAGCGCCTTGTATTTCAAGAGATTTAATTTTTTTAAGAGCTTTAGCAAGTTCCATTGTAAATTATAAGAAAAAATTATTTTTTCTTTTTCTTGACCATATGTTCTATCTTTTTCTCTTCTTCTTCTATGCCCTCCTCTTCCTCTGCAATTTTTCTGGTTATCTTTATAAGATTCATATCCATTCTAGCAATTCTTCTTTCTAATAAGATTAAGATCCTCATAGCATATACTATTGCAAACAATGTGCCAGCAATCATAGCAAGAACAACACTATATTGATCAACAGCAACCATATTATCACCTCTTCCAATATCATAATCAAAGATTAAGAGTATATAAAACTTTTGGAAATTTAAAAAATTTCCAAGAAGTGCTATAAATCTCTTAGATTTCAATCATTTTTTGTTTTAATTATTTATTCCAAACAGAATTAAATAAATCTACAAAACTCTTTGTAAAAAATTTAGAGGAAACCCACACTGCTGAATCATAGCTTGGATTTATCTTATTATCATCTGTAAGCATAAACATCAATTCTTTATCATCTATTGCCAAAAACCTTGCTTTTATATTGTTCTTATTTTTTATTTTTGTCAAAGTTTTTAATTCAGTATAAATATCTTTATTTTTCTTGGTGATGGGAGCTATAATCTTCACATCTAAATTTTTATCTTTGTTTTTATTTAATGCCTTTTTCAATAATTTGGCTTTTCTCATAAAACCCTCTTCAGTAGTCATTAAAACAATAGAATTTTTGGCATTGCTAAGCATAGATTCCATCTGATTATAGATGTTATCTCTTCCTTTAAAGCTGCCACTTAAGTCAGATGGTTCAATAAGCTCAATACCATTATTATGTAATAGAGTAAGTTCTTTTAAAACATCACTGTCTTTTATCCTATCTATAGCTTCTTGTTTTTGGTCTGACTCTTGTTTAATCCTTTTTTTAACCCTTTCTAAAACATCTGATGGATTCACAGCAATATATTTTATTGGTTTTCCTATTTTCATTATAATAAACCCTTTCCTTTCTAAAGATTCAAGAACATCATAGCTTCTGCTTCTAGGAACGTTTGCTATATCAGACAGCTCTCCTGCAGTTGCAATTCCTCTAGATAACAAAGCAGTCCATATTTTCGACTCATAGCTATTAAGCCCAAAATCCCTTAACTTATTAACAAATTCTTTATTTATAAGCATTTTTGTATTAGAGTTAAAAAATAACTTATATTTAAAGCTTTCTCTTTTTATTATTAAAAAGTGATAAAAATAAGAAATTATGTGTTTATAAAGTACTTACCCCTTTGTTTCTTATAGAGAATAAAACATAAAAAGTATGTTCTTCAACTTGGTGTTTATATAATTTAATATATATAATAAAAAATATATATTAATATAAAATAATTATTAAAATTAGATATTTATTTACAATATTGTAAATAAATACTTAGTTTTTGATTCTTTTATTTTCTCGTCTAAAAAATAACATGAAATAAGTTCAGCCAAAAAGTATAAAAAAATTTATTTTTTTATTTTATATGCCTTTAAAAAATCTTAAGAAAACAACACCAAATTTTAAAAAATTATGTTTCAAACGAAACATAGGGGTCTGAGATTTATATTTTTTAAAATATAAAACTATATAAACCTTTGTTTCTTATGGAATCTTTCTATGGTGCAAAAAGGGTTGTCTGGGTTTTTTGAAAAGTATCTTGAAAAAGATAGTTTATTTTTAGATAAAAAGGTTTTGCAAGGAACATATACACCAGAAACAATCCTCCATAGAGATGAGGAAATTAAAAAAATTGCTGAAATTTTAGCACCTTGTTTAAAACAAGACAAGCCATCTAATCTATTTATTTATGGAAATACAGGCACTGGAAAGACTGTTTCAATAAAATATACTGCTAAACAATTGTTAAATGTATCGACTCAAAAAGGAGCTCCTTTGAAGATTCTATATATAAATTGTAAATTAAAAAGAGTGGCTGATACAGAATATAGGTTAATAGCTCAACTAGCAAGAGAGTTTGGGAAGACTATACCCCCTACTGGGTTACCCACAGATGAAGTTTATAATATATTTTTTAAGGTTTTAGATGAAAAACCCCAAAATATAGTTTTGGTTTTAGATGAAATTGATTTTTTAGTTAAAAAAGCAGGAGACGAGATTTTATATAATCTAACAAGAATAGATAATGAACTTAAAAATTCTCAACTTTCTATTGTTGGTATAAGCAATAACACAGTTTTTATAGAAATGTTAGATCCAAGAGTAAAATCTTCTCTTAGCGAGGAAGAGGTTATATTCCCTCCATATAATGCTATCCAGCTTCAAAATATACTAAAAGAAAGAGCAAAAAAGGCTTTTAAAGAGAAATGTTTAGCTGAAGGGGTTATAGAAAAATGTGCTGCTTATGCTGCTTATGAACATGGAGATGCAAGAAGAGCTTTGGAGTTATTAAGGGTTTCAGGGGAGATAGCAGAAAGAAACAACTATAAAAAAGTTTTTATAAAACACATTGATGAAGCAGAAGATAAAATAGAAAGGGACAGAATTTTAGAAGTGGTAAAGACACAACCTAAGCAATTTCAAGCAATACTTTTCTCAATTTTAACAATCTACACAAAAAGAAGGGATGTTTTATTCACAGGAGAGATATACGAATTATATAAAAAAATATGCAGCAGAACCAACCTCAGACCTTTAACCCAGAGAAGAGTAAGTGATATTTTAGGGGAGTTTGATATGCTTGGTATAATAAATGCAAAATTAATCAGCAAAGGAAGATATGGCAGAACTAGAGAAATAAGTTTAGCAGTTCCACAAAACCTTGAACCAGAGCTTAAAAAGATTATTGAAGAAGATTTAAATTTAGCTTAAATATAAAATGCAAGAGAAAGTTTCTAAAAATGTTGTAAAATATTTTTTGGATAAGGATATATTAATAAGTGCAGATCTTTTAGAAATTTTGCCTTCTTTAAAAAATGAAACCATATATAACTATCTCTTAAAAAAAACCAACATAGAGTTGTTAGCTATCTTTAATAAAGAGCTTCTAGAAAATTTGGAGAAGAATAAAGACATAGATTTAAACTGGGTGAGTTTTGATACTGCAAAAGCAATGGCTGAGAAAAACAAAAATGCCGAACAATACTCAGACATAGTAGACTCTTTTGATATATACAAAAAACAAGAGGTAAAACTTAAAAATAAAAAAAATCTTAAAATTCTTTTTTCTTATAATAAAGAGTCTTCAAAGAGAGGTGTACAAGATTTTATTACTTATTTTAATAATCGCTATAAAGTCCTAGAAAAAATGCTCACTAATAGAAAAGAGCTGGAGGGATTAACTTCTATATCAAGATTAAAAAACAAAAGAGACAAAGAAAAGCTTTCTGTTATTGGTATGGTTTCAGAGAAATCTATCACTAAAAATGATAATATAATGTTGGTTGTAGAAGACCCTTCAGGAAGCATAAAAGTTTTGATAAATAAAAATAGAAAGGACTTATATGAGAAAGGTAAAGATATTGTAGAAGATGAAGTTATTGGAATTAATGGTGTTTCTGGAGAGAACATCTTATTTGCTAATGAGGTTTTATTCCCTGATATCCCAACAAAAGAGATAAAAAAAGCAAAAGAAGAGAGCTATGTTGTTTTCATGGGGGACACACATATTGGCTCAAAATTCTTTCTTAATAATGAATTTAAGAGATTTATAAAATGGATTAGAGGAGAGCTTGATGAATCTCAGAATAAAGTTGTTAAAAAAATAAAATTCCTCTTTGTTTTAGGTGATTTAGTAGATGGTGTCGGCATATACCCAGGCCAAGAGCAAGATTTAGAGATACAAGATATT
>CAZENX010000022.1:0-12016 GCA_964513865.1 uncultured Methanosarcinales archaeon
ATGTTACATATAGAGATAAAGAGGGCAGAGTTCCGGAATATGTCAGGATAAACCTGAATGGAGAATGGATTGATATGAAAAAGACGAGCGGAGATTATAAGACAGAAGCACTTTATACCTATAATATTGTTCCTGATTCCGGTAAATCTCTCTTTTATTATTATGAAGCAAGTAATGGAAAGGGTAAAGCGAGAACTTCAATAATAGATACACCTGATTTAGGTCCATTGTTATTCTCTGAAAAATTTGACAATAACCAGATTGTTTTGTTAGACAAACAAGGAAATGAAGTATGGAATTATCCTGTTGGCAGAGACTGGGTAGAAGGAGTAGCTATTTCCAAAGATGGAAATTATATTGCTGCAGTAACACACTTTTATATTTACCTGTTCTCTAAAGAAAGCAAAGAGCCTTTATGGGAATTTTGTGAAGATTGTGAAATCCCTTCTTATTTGGTTTCTACAACTTCTGCTGGAGTAGCGATTTCTGCTGATGGAAATTATATTGCCGCAGACATAAATGGAAATCTTTATTTTTTCAATAGAGAAAGCAATGAGCCTTTATGGGAAAGAAATATTGAATCTGCATCAATCGGAATTGATATGTCTGATGACGGAAGCGTGATTGCTGCCGGGACAGGTAACGCAGAAGGAGGAAGGGGGCAACAGATTCTCTTGTTTGACAAGGAAGGTAATAAAATATTAGGATACAAGCCAGAACACCCCGGATATGACCAAACAGGAGATTTTTACCAGCCCGATGTTACTCCTGACGGTGAATATATAGCAATTTCTACCGGCTGCCCTGACAGGAGAGCTTATTTATTCTCCGGTGGAGGGGAGTTATTGTTTAGAAGCGAACAACTGACAAAGGATTCACCTGTACATAAATCAGCCATTTCTGATGACGGAAGCTTAATTGCTTATTCCCTTGACCATTCGGAGGGAAAGGAAATTTTATTTTTATTCGACAACAAAGGAAATAAATTATGGGATTTCTCTTCCCAGACAGACAGTACTGCAAGAGCTGTTTCTGTTTCAGGGGATGGAATTTATGTTGCTATTGGCACAACCACCGGGAATATATATCTTTTCTCTAAGGACAGCAATGAACCTTTATGGAAATTCAGCGATTTGGGATTTTTCTCCTTTTTTGGGGATATCAAACTTAACCAGGATGGAAGTTTGTTAGCAGCAGGTGGAACAACTAAAAAAATTTATCTTTTCTCTAAAGACAGCAATAAGCCATTATGGAGCTACAATACAAATACATGGGTAAATAAAATTGATTTTAATGGTGAATATGTTGTCGCTGGAACAGGAGCAAAAGAATTCTTTGGAGAAGGAAGTAGTGTAAGTGATGAAAAAGTTGATTGTAAAGAAATAATCCCTTCACCTTCAATAGAAGAGACTTCAGAAAATTGCGGCGATGGGATATGTGTAGAACCGCAGGAAAATTATGAAAATTGCCCTGAGGACTGCTGTCCGGCAATAGGTTGTGAGGGCTTAGATGTTAATAAAGAGAAAGATGGAATAATTGGAAAAGAAGTAGTATGTGGTGATGGTATCTGTGATGATTTGACTGAGACAGAAGAAAACTGCCCAGAAGATTGTAAGGATAAAGATTTTGAAAAAGATGAGAATATTGAAAAAGAGAGTACACTTAGTATTATAATTAATTTCTTTAGGAGAATATTTAGGAAATGATTATTCTCCTTCCATAAGCTCCATATCCTGTCCGCAACAAACTAATGTGCCTCCTCCAACCTTTGTAACTACAACTTCATTGCCGCAGATATTACATTTATATTTTTCACCTTCTTTTTCTACAGGCATTTTAATCATGCTCCTTAAAGACTTTATCCTGCTCAGAATCGTTCTTTCTTAGCCATTCCATCAGCATTGCCACGTGCTCCTTTTCCTCATTAGCATTATGTGTCAATACTTTCTTCAGTTCTTCATCATTTGTTTTAGGAATCCTTCCCTCATATTTGTTTATAGCATCAAGCTCCTCAATCATTGATTGCCTTGCAAATGCTAATTCTTCATTTGTTGCCATTTTCTCATCACCTCATTCAATCTTCATAAACTTTTCTTTTGGTGTCATGCAAATAGGACATTTTTCAGGTACACCATCCTTAAATGTGTTTCCGCAGACAGGGCACACATATACCTCATTAAGCTCTATATCTTTTCCCTGCTCCAGGTTTTGCTTTGCTTCTTTATAGAAATTTTCGTGTATCTTCTCTACCTCATTCGCATGATTAAAGCTTCTTACTGCATCTTCTTTTCCTTCACTTTTTGCTTCCTCTATAAACTTCGGATACATTTCTGTATTTTCATAACTCTCTCCGTTGATTGCAGCATTAACATTCTCTTTTGTTGATTTTATTTCTCCTAAAATCTTTAGATGATTTAAAGCATGAACTGTCTCTGCTTCTGCTATTGCCCTGAATAGCTTTGCCATATTTGGAAAACCTTCTTCATCTGCCTTTCTTGCAAAAGCAGTATATCTTCTATTAGCCTGGGACTCACCGGCAAATGCATCCTTTAGATTATCTTCTGTAGTCATATTACCACCCCAAACAGGGAGATATTTTATTGATTTATAAAATTTTTGGGAGCAGAGTAGAAATATATTTTTTATTTAAAGTAAGGTATCACTTTATAATTGTCTTTATTGTCTTTCTTTTCTTCTCTATCTTCTGTTATGATTAATCCTTTATTCTTCAAATCTTTTTTTGTCATCTTCTTGATTAATTTACGTCTTTTTTTATTTTTTTTACGTCTATGCCTTAATTTTACCACTTCAATTGATAATATCAATATGGATAATGAAATTATTCCTATAAATACATAAATCCAATATACCTCTTTTTTTGTTAGATTAATATTAACTATATTTGGTTGTTCAATACCCTCTTTTTTTGTAACTTTAAATGAAGTACTGCTAGTTCCAATAGTCATGTTACCATAACTAACTTCTATGAATAAATTGTAATCTCCTGTTTCAAAATCCTCTGGAATTTTGAACTCTTTTACAAAAGATGTCTGTGTTTCAACAAGCAAAGTTTCTTCTTCTGTTAATAATATATTATTCTCTATATCCTTAATTATATATTTTATATTAGCATCTATTAGACCAAGATCCTTCATTCTAAATAATCTTACTGTAGCCAATAGCTCGTCTCCTACTTTAATATCTTTATATTTGTCTGGTATCTCAATAATAATATCAAAAAAGATGCGTTCTTTTGGCAATATCATTATCTCTAATGGGATATATTCTGCTAGAATATTATTTACTATAATTGATAAATTGCCTTTATAGATAACAAGATCTTCATTTTCATCTACACTAAACTCAATGATTATAGATTTTTTTTCACCTGGTTTTAAGATAAATTCATCTTCACTAAGAGATACAAATTCTGCAATATCTTTTGCATCTAGTTTTATTTCTAGTTCTTTATTCCCAGGATTTGTAATTGTAATTGTTTCTTTTTTAATTTCACCTTGAATTGGTTTTACTTCTACATTATCTTTATCAATCTCTATATCTGGAGCTTTTGGTACAGCTCTTGTAGAGCCACCTCCGCCTCCTCCTCCAGTTTCTGTACTTTGCTCTTCTGGATTAACAACTGTTAGGGATGCTCCTATGTTACAAGCTGATCCTCCACATAGAACATACCCTATTGGGATTCCTAATTTATGGCTTATTCCAAAGGTCAGAATACCATATATTGCTATTGCTGCCAGAAAAACTATTAAAAAGATTCTATAAACTTTTGTTTGGTTCATTAATTATTCTAATGCTTCTTTTTCTTTTTAAGTTTTACTAATATTATTGCTGTTATTATAATTATTAAGGCTAAAATTATGCCAAAACTTATGAAGTATATGTATGTTGGAATTGGTTTTTCTTCTTTAGGTACTATCACAATATCAAATCTCTTTACAAAACTTGCTGGTGCTATACCCACCATGCCTTCTTCTCTTTCTTTGCTTGTTGTTGATGACATCTTGTATTCTACTCTGAATTTATCTCCTATAGAAGCATTTTTTGGTGCTTTGAATGTTAAATTTATCTTAAAGTCATCTGATAATGTATGTGGTGGAATTATATACTCTTCCTCAAGTTCCTCTATCAAATACTCTTTTCCTAAGATGAACTCTATTTTAAAATAGATGCTTTCATTTTCGTCATTCTGCGGATAAATTGCAATACCCCCTGTTTCTCCTGGGTAAATCCTAAGCTCCCTCATACCTGTTTTGGGATCTTTGGGTAAAGATGTTCCAGCAACACTAGCAATAACTGCTTGTGCATATAATACAGATAGCAACAATAGAATTACGAGCAATGTATTATGTTTCATTTTGTTTTATTATAATAAATAAATTTAATTATTCACCCCTTAAAATAAAAAATTTACTTATTTAAAACTATCTTTTTAGCTTATGAAGCTTATAGCCCAATCTGAACTTGTTGTGTATGTTCCTGGTTGTTGACCACTTGGGATATCTACATAAGTATACATAACTTCTGTTTCTGATGCACCATGATTAAGAGATGCTCCTGTCCATTCTATACTATTGTTTTCATCTAAATAAGTCTGTCCTGAGCTTTGTCCTGTGTCCACATCTATACTAAATTGAGTAGATGCTAAAATATTGCTTCCAGAGATAGCATTCTGTCCAGTTATATTAATAGATGCATAATCCTGGTTTCCTTTATTGGTAAAGGTAATGGCATCTCCTTCATTATCATTTGAACCTGGAGCTAGATTTGCCCAATTAATTGTTGTATCATCAATATCAACATCATCTAAGGTATTAACAGAGAAGTTCACAGTTTCATTTGTTTCCCATACTTCTGAATTATCTTGTATGCTAACATTCCCATTCCATGCTCCATCACCATCATAGAAATACATTTGTATAGAGCAGTTGAATCTTATTGTATTATCTGCTTCACTAACATTAGTACAGCTGTAATTATATCTTGTTGCTTCTCCTGATTTAAAGACAGAAGCTTTTGCTGTGCTTTTGTTTATATCATTTACTCCATTCGGGTCTGTTACATTAAATAAAACATTGATTTCCTTGGTTGAATCAGCTACTAATGTAACATCTGATATAGGTTCTATGTTTGTTATATTTGGCTTTGAATTTATTATTTCAACGCTTGTTGAAGCATTACAGGATGTTCCTCCACATAGTGAAGCATACACTAAATAGCTGCCAAGAATCACTAAAGCTGTAAGTAGAAAAATTGTAACTATGTTTCTCTTTAAATCACCGCTTTTATTCATTTTTCATATATTTCTGTTTAATTATGCTTTTTATGTAATAAATAGTATATAAATGTTACTATTTTGTATACTAGTTTACCATATTACTTACTAACCTGTGCTGAATGTTATCTGCCAATCAGATACTGAAGTAAAAGTGCCTGCTAATAAGGTTGGAACATCTAGATAAGTATACATAACTTCAGTTGAAGATGCTCCTTTGTTGAGAGAAGAACCATCAAAGGTTATAGGATTTCCATCCTGTAAATAATCTTGACCAGAGGTTGCTTCTGAGACAGTGTCTATGCTAAAGTTCTCTGCTGTAATAGTGTGTGAGCCGTCTGTTGCATCTTGTCCTGTAACCTGTATAGTAACATAATTTTGATTTCCTTTGTTTGTAAAGGTAATGGCATCTCCTTCTACATCATCAGCGCTTGCCTGCACATTATTCCAGTTTATAGTTGTATCATCAATATCAACATCATCTAATGTGTTTACTGTAAAAGTTCTTGTTGTATCATCTATTGCCCAAACCTCTGAATTATCCTGTATGCTAACATTCACATTCCATGTTCCGTCTCCATCATAGAAATACATCTGGATAGAGCAGTTAAATCTTATTGTATTGTCTTGTTCAGAAACTTTTGTGCAGCTATAATTATGTCTGCTTGTTTCTCCAGCTTTGGAAACTGTTGCATTAGCTGTATTTTCATTTATATCGCTTGTTCCATCAGCATCAGTTGCATTAAACAAAATATTAATCTCTTTGGTTGAACCAGCTACTAATGTGACAGCTGAAATTGTTTCAATATTTGAAATAGTTGGGGCATTGTTAGAGACATGGCTTATATTCAAACAACAACCTTTTGTAAAATAGTCTGTATAAGTATTACTTCCATCTATGTCTTTTGCTCTTGTTCTTAAATTGATGCAGTTTTGTTCTGCAACATCTGTAGTGTCCCAAATGAATGTTGAACCATTGGTGTGATTTCCTATTTCCTGCCATCCTGTTCCATCTATTATAACCCAAATGTTTGTGTAATTGATTTCATCTTGGAGTGGTTCATTATAATCCATGTAAATTCCCTTTATTCTGATGTCCTGATTCAATTTTTCCTCCCATCCTGTTAAAATTTCTGAATCTGTTGTTGATAATGAGAAGTTTTCATTGTTTGTTTGCAAACCTGTTCCAGTGTATGTTGCCGGAAGATTAAAGTTTCCGATCGAAATCCATTCTATTCCATTATAAATTTCGAGCCACAACTCAGGGTCGTTTGTTCCTTGATTTACAGATGCTCTTGGGTCATAAGAATCAACTTCAACAGTAACAGTTATGTTGTTTACAGTACTATGATTTTTTGCTATATCTGTGTAAATTGTTTCAGTTGTGTTTGTTTCATTTACAGCTTCACCCATCAGTCCTGCATTGTAGATATCTGCAAAATCATCTGCTGTTATAAATGAGCCATCGCTCCAATACACCAAATCAGCTATCCTGCCTTCAAAATTCCCACTTAATTGAGATCCGGCATGATTTATAGTGTTCTGGTCCACACCACCCAAAGCGTTGTTGTTTCCATGGGATGATAAAGCTGTTCCGACACCCAATGAAGTGTCAGAATCCACCAGTTCTCCATTTATGTACATATGGATTGCTCCTTCACTGTTGAAGTCAAACATACAACCTACATGGTATGTTACTCCTGTGCTTATAGGATATGCTACCCAATCATTAGGATCCCCTCCACCTTCTACTGCATTACAGTAAATGTTGGTGCTTGTTCCATTGTCATAAACGTACATGTTCAAGGAATTTGTGGTTCCTCCCTCTGTCCAGATGCCTCTTCCATTTCCAGTAGTGTCTATGGTATCAGCCTCAATCCAGACAGATATCGCTTTCTGGTATCCTAAGTAACCGCTTCCTGTATTGATTTTGGGGTGGTCATCAACATTATACTGATCAGAGCTTCCGTCAAAGTCACCGCAATTCGGCACTGGCGCAACTGGTATTATTGATGTCACGAAATCAGGTGCATTGCCTAAGGTGCCATCATGCCCATTTCCTGTAATGTCTGTTCCGTCAGAGTTAAGAATCCATCTTGCTTCTGGACTTAATGCTGTGATAGTATCATTATATTCTGCGCCACTACCACCTCCTTCTGTTGCCAGACTTATATCAGTTGTATTTTGGATTATTGAAGGGTCTATTAGGAAAGCTCCTATAAAATAAGTTATTGTGTCTCCATCTTCATCTGTTGAGCCAGTTCCGGTTAAATTAACACTTGCATCAACAGAAATATCACAATTATCTGAGCCGTCACAAGTTATATTTGTGGGAATGGTTGGAGCTGTGTTTGCGTCTATATCTGTCCAAACTACCCATGGCAAATCATTTACTGCGTGGTTCTGTTCAGAGTCAGTTACCCTGTCTTCTGTCGGCCTTAAATCCACGCCTGTGGTGCTTAAACTTTGCCTTCCCATAACAGTCGGGTCACCACCACTTGATTCTACAGGATTTGAAAATAAGATAGGTGTTTCTGTATAAGAATTTGAAAATGAAACACTGCACCAGTTACTGCTTCCTGGATCTGCACCACATTCATTATATATCCCGCTTTCAAACATATTGCTTGAACTTCCTAGTTCCACTGCAATATAACCAGCTGTTATGGTTCCAAGCCCCCAATTATTTGAATCAAATTCTTCCCAATAAACAGTATAACCAGTTGAACTCATACTATTTTCACTATATCTTGAAGTCACTGGCTGGCTTGTATCTTCCTGGAGAGTATCTATTACAACAGTGTTTCCTGGAAAAGAGGTATCAAAATAAATAGTCTGAGCACTTGCGCTTGAAACACTATATGTTCCAGCCTCAACTTCAACTCCATCAATTGTCCAGTGTCCTTCTTCCATTACTATGTATCCAACATCTTCTGTTACTGTTTCACCTTGGTCATTGATTACTATTACATCAAAGCTATTAGATCCAACATTTCTTAATATAGGTCTTGAAGCTTCAACATCCATGTCTATATCTGCTCCTTGCTGGCCGAAGACTATTACAACAGGATTTGTATAACTTTGGTCTAGAGTTACTGTAGTCCAACCATTTGTATTTACTACACCTGTTTCAAATTTATCACTGCCATCATCTGCAAAAACTTTTTGTCCTGAACATATGATTGTTAAAAAAAGAGTACAAACTATAAAAATAAGAAGATATTTCTTATTCATGATCCTTGGACTTCTAAGCTGTTTCATTTTTAATTTTATTCTCTTAAATAGTGCAGATTTGCTGAACCTACTTTTCTAATATCTATCTTTTTCTCTCCTTTTAGCTCTGCAATGTATCTTGCTGCTGTAATAGTTGAAAATCCTGTAAGCTTTGAAATCTCAATAAGAGTCAAGCCTCTGGGATTTTTTTTCAAAAGTTCAAGAATCCTTTTTTTCAATCCTTTCGTGTCTTTTTTGGTTTTTTTCTTTACCATATAATTAACCTTTATAAGTTAACCCTATAATAAAGTATATAAATATTTCTATAAAAAAGTCACTGGACATTCCAGAATAAAGTATATAAACCAATAAAGGGTTTATTTAGTTATGATAAGAAATTCTTTTATCTTTCTTGATAAGATAGGGTCAAAAAGGGAAAAACAGATATGGAACCAAGGCATAGACGGCTGGGATGATTTTTTGAACAAGAATATTTTAGGAATTTCAAGATATAGAAAGCCTTTCTATGACAGACAAATCCTGAAAGCAAGGGAAAATTTATACAATGACAATTCATTATATTTTACAAAAGTTCTGCCTTTATCTGAATATTGGAGGTTATATAATTACTTCAAAGAGGATGCTGTTTTTTTAGATATAGAGACATGCTCATATTATGGAATGGTTACTGTTGTTGGTTTGTTTGATGGAATAGAAACAAAGACAATGATAAGAGGCATTAATCTTGATAAAGATGTTTTAAAAAAAGAATTTCAGAAATATAAGCTCATTATAACTTTTAATGGCTTATCATATGATGTTCCTGTTCTGAATAAATACTTTGGAAATATTATTCCAGAAATACCACATATTGACTTAAGGCATGTCTGTTCAAAGATTGGATTAAAAGGGGGCCTGAAAGTAATAGAAGAAATTATTGGAATAAAAAGGCCTGCTTTATTAAGAAATTATAATGGGGATGATGCTGCTATGCTTTGGGACATGTACTTTGCAACAGGAAAAGAGAAATATTTAAATTTGCTTGTTGAATACAATGAAGAAGACATAATTAATCTAAAGCCGATTGCAGAGCATGCAATAAAAGAGCTTTGGAAAAAGATAAAAAATGATTTATAGGATTTCAAGGAAAAAGCTTAGTTTTTCAAAAATAGAATTACAGGATTTATTTAAAGCATGGTTTGCCATAAGCTTGGCTTTTGCTATTCTCTTGTCAGGAAGAAACATATTTACTAATAATTTTATATTCTATTTTGTACTATCGGGTGTAACAGTCGGGATATCCTTTTTGTTGCATGAGCTCGGGCATAAGATAGTTGCTCAAAGGTATGGATGTTGGGCAGAGTTCAGGGCAAATACATTCATGTTGTTTTTAGCAATAATTATGAGCTTCTTTGGATTTATCTTTGTTGCTCCTGGAGCTGTAATCATTCAGGGTTTTGTAAATAGAGAAAGAAACGGCAAGATTTCCTTGATGGGGCCTTTAACAAATATTATTCTAGGATTTTTGTTTTTTATTGTGATGTCCTTTTCTTTTGGGATAATTCAACAAGTAGCATACTATGGCACTTTAATTAATGGGTGGATTGCTGTTTTTAATTTATTGCCTTTCGGGAACTTTGATGGTGTAAAAATATTTAAATGGAATAAGGTTATCTATGGAATGCTTGTTTTAACAGCTATCATGATTATGGTTGGGTTGTTTATATGAATCTGATAAAAATAATCTCAATTACTGCAATTGTTTTATTAGTGGTAAATATTGTTTTAGTCAGCTTTAGGATTATAACTAATGCTGTATTCTGGATTTTTTTAATCTGCATTTCAATATTCTCTCTTTCTCTGATAAAACTTTTGAGAAAGGTTTATAAAGATAAAAGTAATAAAAAATAAAATATGGTATCAGAAAGGATAAAAAAACCAGGGAAGATTCTTTCTTCAAAAGCAAAGAGATTCCAGAATGATATAAGAAAACATATGGCTACTGCAATAGCAGCAGGATTTGCCTTTGTTATGGCTCTCGTTTGGAGGGATGCGATACAAGCAGGTATTGACAGGCTTTTTGAAAAACTAGGAGTGGAAGGTACAGGTTATATCTATAAGATTATTATTGCTGTATTAGTTACAGTTATGTGTGTTGTTGGATTAAGGTTTGTCGCTCTTTGGTCTGAGCAGGAAAAAAATCCTGAGAAAAAACCAGAAAAGAAATAATCAAACTTTTACATTTTCAGCTCTTTCTTTGCCTACATTGAGCTCGGAATTTTATTTCAATTTGTTTTTTACCTCTTTCTTAACTCTTGTTTTAACATATCTTGGTATTGAGTTTTTAATCGAACCAAAAATTTTATCAATTCGCTTTTTCTGTCTTAACCAATATTCTCCTACAACACTGCTCAATAAATAAAACATTATCCCAATCCCGAATATTGCATAGATACTAGTAACTATCTTTGTAACATCCTTTGTAGGAACAAAATCACCATAACCAATTGTAGTAAGAGTCATGACAGAGAAATAAAAGGAATTAACATAAGACCAGTTTTCGTATTTATGAAAATATAAGGTGCCAAAACCTAAAAGAACTATAACCATGATTATTGCGAAACTGATATTTCTTATAAACCTCTTCATTTTAACTTCTTGTTATAAAATACAAATAACTTTAATAAACTTTTGATTTTTTATTAAAGAAGCAAAATTTATATACTGTTCCTGTTTTTTTACTGCCATGAAATGTGAGAAATGCAAAAAAAGGATTAATACTACATTCTTGAATAAGCTAGTTGGCACTGTTGTAAAAGATAAGAAAGGGAAAAGGCATTACATCTGCAATGAGTGCCAAAGGAAATATAAGGACAAACTATTTACGACGAAATAATTTCTGCACTGTTTCTGAGATGCCTCGGTAGCATAATGGCAATGCATCGCTTTCGTAAAGCGAAGATTGAGGGTTCAACTCCCTCCCGGGGCTTTTTCAAAAAATATTTATACTCAATTCTATATAAGGTAATTATATTGCTTATGATGAGGTGGTAATATGGTTGATGTTTTTGTTCCAGGTGCAGGCACTCTTCCGTTATCATGGCTGATTGCCTATATCTTTATATGGGTTTTGGCTATATGGGATGGAATATGGAAAGTAGTAGCTTTATGGTTTGCAGGAAAAAACAGGCAGAAGGCATGGTTCGTATGGCTGGCAATTTTAAATACAGCAGGAATCCTTCCAATACTGTACATATTCCTTTTCCAGAAAGAACCAATATGCAAGGGCATGAAAAAGAAGAAATAATTATTTTTATTTTATTCATACCTGAGAGCGTCGACTGGCTTTAATTTAGCTGCTTTTCTTGCTGGCAATATCCCGGATATAGTTCCTACAATGAATGAGAACGCCAATGCTCCAACTATTAAATACCATGGAAAGTAGGCTTTAAGCAAAGTAGTTCCGCTCTGGACAGCTATAAATTCTACTAATTTGCTGAAGCCAATACC
>CAZENX010000023.1:0-11977 GCA_964513865.1 uncultured Methanosarcinales archaeon
CATCGTGTCCACATACCGGGCTTCACCCGTAAAGAAAGGATGGCAAGCGGCACAGACCGATTATGATACATAGGGTTGTGTATGGTGCTATAGAGAGATTTTTAGGAATTCTTATAGAGCATTACACAGGAAAATTCCCTCTCTGGCTAAGCCCTGTTCAGGTCAAAATTTTGAGTGTTGCGGACAGGTTTAATAAATATGCCCAAGAAATTAAACAAAAATATGAAGAAGCAGGTATAAGGGTAGAAGTGGATAACAGAACTGAATCTATAAGCAAGAAAGTAAGAGAAGCCCAGCTTGCTAAGATCAATTATATCCTTGTAGTGGGAGAAAAGGAGATAAAAGATAAGACAGTTACAGTAAGGAGCAGGAATAACAAAATCATCGGGAAATTTAAGATAGACAAGTTTTTGGAGCAATTGCTGAAAGAAATAAAAGAGAAAAGGTAAGTTTTATATATCAACTAAAATTTCTGATTAAAATGGCAAAGAGAGTTGGTGGTAGCAGAAGAAAAACAAGAAATATCTATAAAAAACACTATAAAGATAAAGGTAAGATACCTTTATCAAAATATTTTAAAGAATACAAAATAGGTGATAAGGTAATATTAAAAGCAGAGCCAGCTATCCAGAAAAGTATTTATTTTCATAGATATCATGGAAAATCCGGTATAGTAAAGGGAAAAAAGGGCTCTTGCTACGAAGTTACGATAAAAGATAAAAACAAGGAGAAGAATATAATAGTTCATCCAGTTCATCTAAAAGGAAAATGAATCCAAAAATAATATCAGAAGAGGCTATTAATATTATAGGGTTAAGGGAGGAGCTCAATAAAATCAAGAAAAGGGATAAAGAGCTAGGTTTTAGAACAAATAAAACTATCGAGTATCTGAATGATTTTGTAACCTTAAAACCAGAAGAAGCAAAAAAACTTTATGCAGACATAGAAAAGCTCAATATTCCAAGATTAAAAGAGATACATATCCATAAAATAGTAGATTTGATGCCTTCTACAGTTGATGAGCTTAAAGTAATTCTACAAGGCTATACAATTACTGTAACAAAAGACAGTATGCAGAAGATTATTAATGTAGTTAAGAAATATATAAAAAAATAATTTCTTTACAAAACATATTTAAATATGTTCGCTATTAATAAATTAGAGGAGAAAATGATGCAGGAAAGAAAAAAGGAAGAGTACGCAATTGTGCTGGATTTTTTGCCAAATGGCTATCCATTTGATGAAAATCCCAGAAAGACAGCAATAGTGCAAGCTATAGGCAAGGAAAGATTTACTTTATTGGAGATAGTTCCAAAAAAAGGAATTTTTGTAAAACCTTATGAAGAGGTATATATAGGAGAAGGTAAGAGGGATAAGGTGCATCATGTAAATGGAAAATTAGCTATTGATAAATTGACCCAGACAGCTAAATCTGAATTAGAATTTGTAATCACAGATATGGTTAATAAAAGAGAAAAGGATTTTGTTGATTTTTTCAACAATGCCCAGCCATTAAGTACCAGAATGCATTCTTTAGAATTATTACCTGGTTTAGGAAAAAAACATATGTGGGAAATAGTTGAAGAAAGAAGAGCCGAACCTTTTAAAAATTTTGAAGATATAAAAAAAAGAGTAAAATTATTACCAAATCCAAAAAAATTAATAATTAAAAGAGTTCTGAATGAAGTTCTTGGCAAAGAAAAGCATTTGTTGTTTGTTGGGTAATCTAATTTGTTCTTTGTTTTTGATTTTATCTATTAACTACCTTATAACTATTAGTTTCATATTTATTTGTTGTTGATAAAGATTTCTTTCGTTGTCTTTTTATAGAATATTCTATTAAACGTTTTAATAGCTCTTCTCTAGGCCAACCTAGAGTAAAAGTCATTTTTCCTATATAACCAAGTGGATCCTTTTCAGGGTAATTTATAAGGCCAGGAAAAACATTACATTCTAAGATGTTTATTCTCTCTTTTTCATCAACAATTAGATCTATCCTTGCATAATCTTTAAGCCCTAAAGATTTGTATGTTTCGAGCATTGTACTTCTTATCTTTTTTTCCAAATTTGGGCTGATTCTGGCTGGACAATAAAACGAACATAAATCTTTTTCTTTGATTTCATATGTTAGAAATTCAAAAATATTATTTTCAATTTCTAAAAATGGTAGAATTATTGGTTTATTATTGCCAATAATTCCAACCGAGAGCTCTTTCCCCTTTATATAAGGTTCAACTAAAGTAGATTGGCCCATATTCTCAACTATACGCATTGATTGTGACAGAAGTTCATTATTAGAATTAACTTTGGAATTATAGTCAATCCCAATGCTTGAACCTCCTCTAATTGGTTTTACAAACATCGGAAAGTCAAAAGGTTTTTTGTTTTGATATTTTTTATAATCTTCTCTATTAGAGATTATAAAAAATGGAGTTGTAGGAAGATTATGCTCTAATAATCTTTTTTTTGTTTCTGATTTATCAGCCAGCATATATGCTGTAGAAGCATCCGAACCAATATATGGGACCATGATATCCTCTAAGATAATAGCTTCCTCAGCACAAATAACCTTAAAAGCTAAATCTGGTTTAATAGATAGTAAATTTTCTCTAAAATATTTATCAACTTTGATATGGATAATATCATATCCTAATTTTTTTAATAACTTTTCATAATCTTCAATTTCTATGGGTGTTTTTGTGTCTTGGATGCTCTTGCCTAGAAATTTCTCATGAAGCATAACAGTTTTTCTTCTACTCCTATTTAACAAAGCAATCATCAATTTACTTGTCCCCCCAATTTCTAATATTACTTAATATAAACTTTTATTTAAATATATTGTTTTAAAAAAATAAAAAAAGGTATCAAATAGAAAAAAAGACTAAATAATGCTTAAAAATATAAAAGAAATCTTATTTTTATCTTAAATCTGTATTAAGATATATATAATGTCTTTTTAATTCTTTGTATTAATTTCCAAAATATTTATATATTCTAAAATCTAAACAGTTCATGGGGGTAATTATGGGAGTAGATTTAATTTGGTCTAAACGATCGTATACTTTACCAAAAAGTAAGGCTGAAGTTACAATAATAAGAGAGATATTAAGAGAAATTTAATGAGCCTTTCTTTGCCTGGCTCTTTGGCTGGGTCTTAGCTTTTCAGCACCTTTTCCTTTATGCAATAATCCTCTGGATTTCTTTCCTGCTGATGTTTTTCCTCTAAATACCCTTCCTTTATCTTTAGAAATCCAGCTTATCTTCTTGTCTTTTTTTATAGCAGGATGAGATCTATCTATTAAAATAACCTCGAACCAATAATTTTTAGCATCTTTGCCTACCCAATAGCTATTCAAAACCTCACAATTTTTATATTTTTTATTGGCTCTTTCCTCTGCAATAAGCTGATATGATTTAGAAATTACTTTCCTTTGTCTCATATGCTTAGATCTTCTTCCTTTTCTGATTGTAGGTCTTTTTTTACCACCAGCAGAAACCCTTTGCCTTACAATAATATAACCAGGTTTTGCCTTATAACCAAGAGAACGAGCTCTGTCAATCCTTGTTGGATGCTCTAATCTTTTTGTTGCAGGTTCTTTTCTCCATTTTATTAGTCTTTCCTTATATAATTCCTTAAGATTTTCTTTTGGCTTCTTCCATAAATCTCTAACATACTTATAAATTCCCATTAAAATCACCTGATTCAGGTAGCCTTAACGACTAATCCTACATCTCTTTAGCATGAAAAAAGTGTATATTTATAAAATTATCGGATAAGCAAAAACTTTATATATCCAAAATACCATAAATTAGCATAATAATGGCAGAAAACAGTGATAGCTTAGAGTTAGGTGGTAATATTGAGTTAAGCGGCTTTAAAGAAATAGACCCTGCTTCTATGATAATCATTAAGAAGGTGGTTGGTAATTATGTAAAAAAGATTTCTGAGCAGAATAAAAAATTTGAAAAATTGACTTTAAAGATGAAGGAAGTGCATAAAACCGCTAAATCAGAGAAATATGAGCTTCATTGTACTGCTATAATAAACGGGAAAAACTTTAATTCTGAAATAACTGATAGAAATCTGTTTGTAGGGGTAGATTCTGTTCTTAAAAAACTAAATAATGAAATAGAGAAATAGTTATTTTTTAGTAGTTTTCTTCTTTAATCTTTTTGTAGATCTTTTCCTAGGTTTCTTCTTTTTTACCACTTTTGATTTTTCTTCCTTCTTTTCCTCTTTTTCCTCACGTTTCTTTTCAGGCTCTTTCTGCTCTTCTTTTACTTCCTCTTTGTCTTCTTTCTTTTCTTCTTTAACTTCTTCCTTTTTCTCAATTTCAATTTTTTCCTTAGCTTTTTCTTCTTCAGGCTTTTTCTTTTCTTTTTCTGCTTTTTCTCTTTCCTCTTTTGTCATTTCCTTATATTCAAAACTAAAAAGCTCTGCTTTAACAATACCATCATCATCTTTTATTGCATTAATTTTAACATGGTGGGGAGGGTTTTTTATACCTCTTTTCCATATTTCTAAATTAAGATTTTTGCCTAGCTTGACATTATCAGACTTCATATGTTTTTTTAGAAATTCTTTTAGAGCAGAAACTGCCTTTTTTGCTCTTTTGTATTTTGGAGCTTTCATAAATTCTTTTCTTAAGGGAACAATATAGGTTCTTTCTAGTACCATTTTCACGCCTTAGTTTTAGTCCTTCTCCAGCTTCTCTTTACATTAGTATGTCTTCCTGGATGTATTCTTCTGCCTCTACCGTATACTTTTGGTACAGTCCAGAAAGGAGCCCATTTTGTCCTTTCATGGAGTTTAGCTAATTTTTGCTTCTTGCTTGGATGTTTGTATCTTGCCATCTTATTTTTTCTTAATCTGTTTTGTTTCTTTTTTAGACTCTTTTGGTTTCTTTATCTTTTCCTCAACTTTCTCTTTCTTTTTATCTTCTTTCTTGGGTTTTTCTATAACAACTGCCGGCTTTATCTGTTTAGATATATTATCCAAGAATTCTTTACCTTTTTTTGTTATCTTTCTACCTTTATGTATTCCTTTCTTTTCTTCTGTTAAAAAACCAGCTTTTTCTAATCCTTGCAGAATCTTTCTTATTATACTACCAGAGCTTTTATATATCTTATCTGGTTTATACCCTCTGTTTCTCTTGCTACCATATTTTGTTCTTAATTTACTAACACCAACAGGTCCTAATAAGTAAACAGACCTTAGAATAGCAGCTGCCCTTATATACCAAAAATTATTTCTTATAGGAGGTCTTTCTTTATTGACCCCTGTTTTTACATAATTTGCCCATACAGGCGGCTTTAGTTCTGGTATCTTTTTTAGCTCTAAAGCTGTTTTTTCAATCAATTCTTCTGGTTTAATATTATGTACCATTTTATTCTTATAGCTAGGAAATCCCAGTCTATTTATAAATATTACTAAAGAACCTCTAAACCTTTACTAAAGAAAATAGAAGATGTTTATAAATTTAACTGATTATTTAATATATCGTGCGCGTGTTATATTCTTCGAGTAAAGCGAGGGCAGTATGACGCATGGCTATTCTTTACTACCAAAAGATTTATATACTAAATAGTAGTAACTTCATATATGAAACAAAAAGATATGGTGTTGGAGTATACAGTAGTAGGGTTACCGCATCCAAATGGGTATAAGATTAGATTATATGAGGATGGAAAGGTAGAAGTGGTTGGGATTGGAATTGATTCTAAAACCGATAAAAAAATTGATGGAAAGATTCTGAAAGAATTAAGAGTTCCTCCTCAACAAGTTCAATCTTATGCTGAAAGACTTATTAAATCTAATTTTTTTGTTTACCAACCTCCTCTCAGTCATGTATTTGATGGGATGATAGAAACAATGACATTGAATTACAAAGGAAGATCAAGAACAATTGACAGTGGAAATCAAATTTCTTGTACATTATTCCCAGGAATTGTTCGTGAATTAGAAGTGTTAGTAGAATATCCTGAGTAATAGAATATAACAACCATCAGATTAGGTGTTTATTCTTTTAATGCGAATCTTTCCAAAACATTTAAATAGCTAATATCTTCTTTAATTGCTATGAAAAAGAGGATAATACTAATAATTCTTTTATTATTAATATTGGCTTTTATAGCTGGTTGTGGGATAAGTGAGAAAGAAGCAAAGGATATTGCTGAAAAAAGAGTTGAGCAGGAGTTCAAGGATATCTCTAGTAACTTAGTTTCTTATGAAGTCAAAGCAACAGAAGCAACAAAATCTTTAGGTCAGTGGAATATTATGGTGAATGTTACAATAATAGAAAAAATAGAGGGAACAGAGTTCTTAACACAAGTAGATGGTTATTATCTTGTAAAGATAGATAAAAAAGGCAACATTATAAGCTCAGAACTAAAACAGATAGGAGCCTTTACACCCTAATAATCAATTTTATATATAACTTATTAGTTCTAGACTTATGGTATTCGACACTAGTTTAGATCTGAAGTTGATGAAAGAAATCATCGGTTGGGGTGATAAAGATTTTAAAGACTTATTTTTAGATCGGGATGATAAACATTATTATGAAAGCTCAGTAACAGTATTTTCTCCTATTCGCGATAATAAAAAAAGAAAAGATTCTTTGCCTTTTAGATTAAATTATTATTGTGAGACTACAATGGATGGGTTTGATGAAGCTATTAAACAGATAGGAAAATATCTTATAAACTTTTCCCATTATATATTAGATATCAATTTTCTAGATGCTAAAAGATTAGAACCTAAATTAATCCCATTATTATCTGAATCAATAAGTAACTCAATCAATGCCAGTGGAAAGCATAAAGATAAGTTTCTAAAGATAGAACTTTATCATCCAAAAGACCCTATTAAATCAATATTAAGAATTAATAGTCCTAAAGCAAAACCATGGGACTATAAGTCACATATTGAGAAATATTTGAAACATATAAAAAATGGTGGTTCATATAAAGAAGGTCTGGGCAGAGGAGGTTTTTCTACATTTAATTCTAAAGAAGGTGTTACAGTTTCTTATGATAATAAAGGAAAAGATTTTCTTGCTTTAATAGATTTTAAGCCAATCCTAGACCGTCTACAACAATCTTAGAATCAAACTCTTTAATATCCGCATACGTTTGCCCTGTTCCTATATATAAGATAGGCTTTCCTGTAACATAGCTGACAGATATGAAAGCTCCTCCTTTGTCATCAACATCTGTTTTTGCTAGAATTATTCCATCTATGCCTACACTTTCATTAAATGTCTTTGCCTGCTCAACAGCATCATTTCCAGTCAATGAGTCACCAACAAAAACTATAAAATCAGGTTGTGACACACGAATTACTTTCTTTAATTCATCCATCAAATTAACATTTGAATGGCTTCTTCCTGCAGTGTCTATCAAGACAACATCATAATTCTTTGCTTTAGCATGCTCTATTGCGTCAAATGCAACAGCAGCAGCATCTGAGCCATAATCATGTTTTATTAATTTAACATTAAGTTTAGAGGCATGTTCCTCTAACTGCTGGATAGCAGCTGCTCTAAAGGTGTCACAAGCAGCTACAACAGGTTTTAATTTATTCTTTAAGCACAAATCTGCAAACTTCATCATATTTGTAGTTTTTCCAGAACCATTGACACCAACAAAAATGATTATGTAAGGCTTTTTCTTTTTTATTTCTTTAATTAAATTAACCTTTTCAACATCAAATAAATCCTCTATGGAATTCTTTAAGGAAGAGATAATTATGCTGTTTATATTACCTCTTGGTATCTTATCTTTTGTTAGTTTCTCTTTTAAATCCTCTTTTATCTTTTCAATAACCTCTAAAGCAACATTATTCTCCAATAAAGCAACTTCCAAATCCCAGAATATTTCATCAAACTTCTGCTCTGATAAGCTTACTTTTGTAAAAGTTTCCCCTACTCTTTTGAAGAAGCCTTTTTTCTCTGGCTCTTCTTTGATTTCCTCTTTTACTTCCTTTATTTCTTCTTCTTTTTCTTCAATTTCTTCCTTTTCTTCTTTAGGCTTTACTTCTTCAACTTTCTCTTCTATCTTTTCTTCAGGTTCAACTTCTTTTTTATGGAATATTCTCTTAAAGAAACCTTTCTTTTCAGGTTCCTTAAATTCAACCTTTCCTTTTAGATTATAAACCCAACCAGGTTGCCATTCTTTCTTTATTCTCCAGTCTTCTTTTATTGCTTCTTGCCATGTTTTTCCTTTTATCAAAACATCAAGTGCTAATTGTGGAGCTTGATGAGCAATAATTGCAATATGTTTTCCTTTATACTTTTCATAAATCTCGTTTAGAAATTCTGCAATCCTCTTTTCCACATCCTTATAGCTTTCACCATTTGGAAAAGGATTATCAATATATTTGTTCATATCTTTTTTAAATTCTTTTGTTGATTTTCTGGTATAGTCTCCATAGTCAGTTTCTCTTAGTCTTTTATCTTTTATTATTTTGAATCTTTTAAATGCTAAATTAGCTGTATCAACAGCTCTCTTTAAATCAGAACAGAATACAATATCAAATTCATCTTTTACCTCTTCTCCAAGTTTTTTTGATTGTTCTATTCCTAATTTTGATAAAGCAACATCAGCATGGCCTGAGGCAGTTTCTTTTGCATTATCTGTTGAGGTTCCATGTACAAAATAGGTTATTTTTACTTCATCAGGAGGAACCTCTTCTTTTGGCTTTTCTTTAACTTCTTCTATTTTCTTCTTGGGTTCCTCTTCTTTAACTTTTTCAACTTCTTTTTTAGGCTTTTCTTCCTTTTCCTTAATTTCCTTTTTTTCTTTTACTTCCTTAACCTTTTTAGGCTTTTCTTTTACTTCTTCCTTAATCTTCTCTTTAACTTCTTTTATCTCTCTAACTGGTTCTTCAACTACTTCTTCCTCTACCTTCTTTGTGAATTTACTTAATGCGTTCTTTAATTTCTCTTTTAAAAATTTAAACATACTCCCTAGAAAAAAACGTTATTTTATAAATTTATTCTTTAATTTCCTTTAATGAATGTTGTAATTCTTCTATCTTAAAGATTGTTTCATTCAATTGCTGCATTAACTGTTCCCTGTATTTGTTTAACTCTTTTGTTTGTTCATCAAGCAATGTTTTTGTTTCTGGAATGGTTTTCTTTACAACAGTATTAGAGCCAACATTAACTAATAATTCTTTTGTATCCAATATTTTTGCTCTGGCAAAGATACCATTAGCTACTGCCATTAAGCTTTCAGAATCTTTCTTTAGTTTAGAAAAATCATCCAGATTCTTTTTAATCAGCTCAATATCCAGCATCTGTTGCTCTATAGTTTGGATATTCTTCTGAATCTGCTGTATATCCTGCTCCAAAAGCTGCATCTCAATTAGTTTTTGTTGGTTAGTCATATAAAAAAGAAATTTTAGAGTATTTATAAAGTTTTGCTTAGCCGGCTTTTTTCAATTGCTGCAAAAGTTTTATTTCTATTTCTGAGAAATGCTGCTGCTGTAATAAATCTATCTTTCTTTGATTATCTAAATGAAGCAAGGGAATAAATGTAAGGACTTTATCCTCTTTTGTTTCAGAAGGTAATAACTGCTCGAATGTAAGCTTATTGTTGTTTTTCTTGAAAAAGGTTGTTATCTTTTTATACACGTCCTTTATCACTATGCTTATATCAAGAGGTTTTTGTGGAATCTCAACTATAGGAGCATTTGCTTTGTTTATTATTCTTCTGTTCTGAACCTCTATTGCTTTTTCCAAAGCACTTACTAAGTCATAAACAGAAATCTTTCTTTTCCTTGGCTGGGGTGTTCTTGGAACTAAAGGCATTGTCTCTTGCTCTTCAGGCATTACAATATTACCATCTAATTCATCATAGAATGCTTCCTCATCCATCTGTTGCGAAGCAATTAAAGCATCTAATGCATTTATATCATGCACTAATAAATGGTTTGATTTTATCTTTAATAGAATAGCGGATGCCAATACAACTTTTCCTGAAATTCTAAAGTCCATCTCTTTTAGTTTTTTTAATCTCTCTATGAATTTTTGAGAAATCAAAGAAATGTCAATATCCCAAGGATTCATTTGCTCTGAATTCACTAAATCATAGATGATATTCTGCCATGTAATATCATCTTCATTAAACAATAGGTTGAAAATTCTCTCCTGCATAGAATATATAAAAGTGTATACTGGTATATAAAGTTATCGATTTGGTCATATGTGAATTTAGAAACAAATAACTTTAAATATCAATTCTAGTTTTTTACTCATACGGACCTGTGATCTAGTGGTTATGATGCCGCCCTTACAAGGCGGATGTCCCCGGTTCGAATACCTTAAAGGTTGAAAGTCCGGGCGGGTCCATCATTTTTTGCGATGGTAGTCCAATGGTTAAGACACTACCCTGCCACGGTGGTAATCCGGGTTCGAGTAATCGTAAAGTCAGCTTTCGGTTTGAAATTCCCGGCCATCGCAGTCAATGACAAAAATCTTATTTGTATGTACAGGAAACGTATCAAGAAGTCAAATGGCTGAAGCATTTTATAATCATTTTACTAAATCTAAAAATGCGTCAAGTGCTGGTATTGTCGATTATACTCCAGAAGAATATGGTCATCCAGTTAAAGAAATAGTTGATGTAATGCTTGAAGAAGGCATTGATGTATCTAAAAATAAAGTTAAGACTATTACTAAAAAGATGATTGAAAATGCTGACAAGATTATTGTTATGTGTAAAAAAGAAAAGTGCCCTGATTTTTTATTAGATTCTAAAAAAGTTATCTTTTGGTATGTGGAAGATCCCTTTGGAATGGATTTAGAAGGCATAAGAAAAAGTAGAGATATCATAAAAGAAAAAGTTCTTTCGATTATATAATTTTTTGAAAATCTTGATTATCATATTTTCTTAATAAATAATAACTTTTATAAACAAGTCAAATCTTCTTTTTATAGAATGGGCTCGTAGCTCAGCCAGGTTAGAGCGACAGTCTTATATGTCTCCGCTCTAGGCAACTAAGAGAGCTGTAGGTCCGGAGTTCGAAAACAGATTTTTACGAAAAATCTGGTAAAAAGTAGTCAAGTGCTATTCAAACAAGTTGAATAGCACGAACTTATCAAAAATCGTAGAAGTCCCGAAAGTCTCCGCGAGCCCATCTTTCAAATATGCTCCGTTAGTGTAGTCCGGCCAATCATTCCGCCCTTTCGTGCTTTGCAAAGAAAGGCGGGGACCCGGGTTCAAATGTCTTTGAGAAACTCAGGGCTTGAAAGTCCCGGACGGAGCATTTCATAAAATTTATAAAAACAAAAGATTTCAATAGAAAAATGAAAAGAAGCTCACGTCGATGGAAGAAAAAAGGTCAGATGCGTTGGAAATGGCAACGTAAAAGGATGAAGAAAGAGAAAAGAAAGAGGAAAAAATAGTTAAATTTATATACCAGTTATAACTTTTTACATAAGTTGTTGTTAAAACTTCTACAACATCCATATTATATTGGGTGTTTCTAAAACAAAAATTTATAAAGAAGCTCTTTTTTCGAAAGAGCACTTGACCACCATTTATGTTTATTTATGTACTTGATTTATGAATCAAGTATAGTAGGTGTTGATAAGCAAAATTCCTTTAAGTAACAATTCCCGTTGATCCTGCGGGAGGTTGCTGCTATTAGGATTCGACTAAGCCATGCAAGTCATGGGGTTCTTCGGAACACCGGCGAAATGCTTAGTAACACGTCGATAATCTGCCCTTAGGTCTGGGATAACCTCGGAAAACTGAGGCTAAACTTAGATAAAGGAAAATATCTGGAATGATTTTTCTTTGAAACTCGTGCCTAAGGATGAGTCGGCGGCGGATTAGGCTGTTGGTGAGGTAATGGCTCACCAAACCAAAGATCCGTAGGGGCCCTGGGAGGGGTAGCCCCAAGAAGGGAACTGAGACACTGTCCCTAGCCCTACGGGGTGCAGCAGGCGCGAAACCTTTACAATGCACG
>CAZENX010000024.1:0-11473 GCA_964513865.1 uncultured Methanosarcinales archaeon
ACTAATCCTGAGATTTTTTTTAAAGATTTCATATAATCAGAATCATTTGTAAATATCTTTGCTTCTTCCTCATTGGCAAACAAAACATTAACATGTTTCTTTATTATTTTTTTAAATAATCTTCTATTGTTTTTTACAGAACTAGGATCACCTAAATCAAAAGCCACTCTTACATTATGCTTCTTTGCAATTTTCATAGAAGTTAAGACTGCATCTATCTGATATTTATTATCAAACATATGCCCTGTTGTATAGAGATATTTGCTGTTTATGATATGCTTTTTATTAATTTTATAAGGATTGTTTTCACATTTGCTTAACAAAAGATTCATGCTTCTTTCACTATCCGGTGTTACCAAGATAAAGCAGGAACTTGTTTTTTCTTTTTTTCTATTTAGATTACATAATATGCCTTCTTTTAACAAACCATCTTCAAATATTCTTCCATGGTTATCCAATCCAATATTACCTGAAAAAACAACTTTTCCACCTAAACCAGCTATCCCTATCAAGGTATTTGAGCAATCTCCTCCACAAACTATCTTTTTGTCAAAATCCCTGAAATAATTCATAAGGAAATCTGCCTTTCTTTCATCAATTAAACTAGTTGCCCCTTTCCTCACATTCAAATCTTCCAGATGATAATCTTCTGCATTAATCAGAATATCAACTACAGGAGTTCCTATTCCACAAACATCATATTTTTTGTTTTTCATAATGCTGGGAGAATTTCATTATATTTAAAGTTACAGTAAAACATATAAATAAAGTATCAATTCTTATTATCAGGTTGTAAGAATGGCAATAGGGATTATTGGTGGGTCTGGATTAGATGATCCTAAGATATTAAAAGATGCAAAAGAGATAGAAGTAGATACGCCTTATGGAAAGCCCTCCTCTCCATTGACAATAGGTAAAATAGAGGGAAAAGATGTTGTAATCTTAGCAAGACATGGCAGGGAACATACAATACCTCCAACACAGGTTAATTTTAGGGCAAATATTTATGCTTTAAAGGAACAAGGTTGCAGATATATTTTAGCAACAAGTGCCTGTGGCTCTTTAAGGGACAATATCAGAAGAGGAGATTTTGTTATTCTTGACCAATTTATTGATTTCACAAGACATAGAAAAATAACCTTTTATGATAAATTCCCACCAGGAGGAGAAAATGCTAAACATACTGCAATGCCAGAGCCATTTGATAAAAAACTTAGGAATGTTTTAATAAATACATGTTCAGATTTAAATTACCCGTTTCATGATAAAGGAACAGTTATAACAATAGAAGGTCCTCGGTTCAGCACAAAGGCAGAATCTAAAATGTTTCAAAAGTGGGGAGCAGATGTTATAAATATGTCTATTGCTCCTGAATGTATTCTAGCAAATGAAGCTCAGATACCATATGCAGCAATTGCTATGTCAACAGATTATGATTCTTACAGAGATGATGTTGAACCTGTTAGCTGGGAAGAAATTTTGAAAGTTTTTAATACAAATGTTGATAAGGTAAAGAAACTTCTTATTAAAGCTATACCAAGAATTAAATAATTAGCTACCAAACCCTATAAAACTAACTCCTACTATTATAAGTAAGATAGCAATCCACTTGAAGTTGTTCATCTTTTCTCTTAGAAATCTTATTGAGAGCAAAGCTGTCCATATATAACCGAGAGAGGCGAATGGATAAAGCAAAGATAAGTCCCCAAACTTTAAAGCAGGGATAAAGAATAATGAGGAAGCAAAATAGACAATGATACCAATTAAAAGATACCTATTTTTTATAATTCTCTTGATGTTGAAGCTGAATTTTGCAGAACTTTTTTTTAAAAGCAAAGCACCTACTGCTGCAAATAATGTTGATACAAGCACTAATATTATGCCAATAATTATCATTTTTTTGTTTTGACTCCCATAAATGTAACACCTGCCAAAATGAATCCTATCCCAACTATCTTCCAAACATTCATTAATTCTCCCAAAACATAAACAGATATTATAGCTACCCATACATAACTTAATCCTATAATTGGGTAGAGAACAGAAAGCTCACCATATTTTAATGCAATAATCAATAAAATGAAACCAGTTACATAAACAATTATTCCAGAGATTATATAATAGTTAGTTATTATCTTAATAAAATCCCAAGCAAGAAAATAAGAGCCAAGCTTATACAGCATCTGTCCTGCTGCTGCAAATAATGTACATATTACAACCAAAATAATTGCTCTTACCTGTGTCTTCATAGAGATAATTTTTTCTTTCTACTTTATAAAACTTTTTAAAAAGATTTAAATAGGGTTTTTTGTTTTCTATCATTATGAACATAAAGGATAAGCTAAGAAGCGTACCACACTTTCCAGTAAAAGGCATATTATTCTGGGATATTACAACCTTGTTAAAAGATAAGAGAGCCTTTAAGCATGTTTGTGACAAACTCTACAAAAGATATAAAGACAGAAACATAGATGTTGTTGTCAGCATTGAATCAAGAGGCTTTATCTTTGGTTCTGTTTTGGCTTATAAACTTGGAGTTGGTTTTGTGCCTGTAAGAAAACCAGGAAAATTGCCAGCAAAAACTCTTAAAGAAGAGTATAAGTTAGAGTATGGAAAAGATGCTGTTGAGATGCATGTAGATGGTATAAAAAAAGGAGATAATGTTTTGATTATAGATGATTTAATAGCAACAGGAGGAACTGTTTCTGCTGCCTGCAGATTAGTGGAAAAACTCGGAGGGAAAATAGAAGAAATAGCATTCATTATAGAATTACCAGAGTTAAAAGGAAGGGATAAACTAAAGGGATATAAGGTATTTACAATGACAGAATGCGAGGCAGGAGTAAAAGAATAATATTATTTTCTGGGGCAGTTTCTGAACACACAATTTTTATTGCATAATGTGCACAGATAAATGATATCATCTGGTTCGTCTTTTTTCTTTTTATATTTACATTTATCCCAAATATTGGTCTTCCATTTGAATAATGTCTCAATATCAGCTTCTTTTATATCTACACGCTCTATGCCAAAGAAATTTTCAAACATTTTCTTGTCACTTATTTCATCACTTATATTAACACTTGGTTTGTCTTCTTTCATAGAATACAAGAAATACAAGAAATATAAAAAGTTTATTAAAATTATAGCTTTGCTTCTTTTTTAAGAATATCTGCTTTATCTGTTGCTTCCCATGTAAAGACTGGTTGTACAGCTTTCCTTTTCCTCAATAAACATAATTTGACTACTCCTATAAAAAACTTTCTAGGGAAAAGACAGATTAGGGAGGTTGATTTGAAGTTTCTGTTCTACACACTAAACTTTTCCAAAAATTGACTTGACTATAAACTCAAAACTTCTTAAAAAAGAATAATTAATCAAAAATAGATTTTATAGGAGTTTTTAAAATATATTCTACAAATGAATAGAAAAAGTGATTGCCCGTGGCAAAAGCCAAGATAATTATTTAAATAGTCTTAGTTATAAAATTCTACAATTCACATTATTAATTTGGTGGTGGAGCTAATTCTTAGCACTGTTTAATCTTTTTTAATTAAATTTAATGGGGTTATTGTTATGATTCAACAAAAATTCAAAAAACTTGTAAAAAAGCGAAATTTTTTAAATAAGATGAATTTTCCAAGAGTATTCAAGGTAATAATAAAATGAATTTTAAAAAATATGTAAGGCCAGAAATCTTTAGAATAAAGAGTAAAGAATATGCTCCAAAACAAAAGGACTTATATAAAAAATGTGATTTATCTTTAAATGTAAATCCCTATGGTGTTTCACCGAAAGTGGTTGATGTTTTAAAAAAGATTAATTCTAGAAAGATAAGTCATTATTATCCGGAAAATCAAATACTAATAAAAAAAATTTCAGAATATATGGATGTTGAACCTGATCAGATTTTATTAGGTGATGGTTGTGACGGATGTCTTGAAATGATAGCACACACATTTATTAATAAAAATAATGAAGTAATCATTCCTACACCTACATTCCACAGATATGAATTTTTTACCACTCTCATGGGTGGTAAGCCTGTATTCGTTCCTATGCAAAATTTTGAGATAAATCCAGAAGATATATTTAAAAAAGTAAATAAAAAAACAAAATTAATATTTTTATGTAATCCCAATAATCCAACAGGAATAAGTATCAAAAGAGAAATAAAAGAGTATATTATAAAAAACTTTGAAGGTATTGTTGTAATAGACGAGGCATTAGCAGATGCAGCAGGTGTAAATGGATCTACTCTATTAAAAAAATATAACAATATCGTTATTGTAAGGTCCTTTTCAAAGACCTTTGGTTTAGCCTCCCTAAGAATTGGATATATAATTGCTCACAAAGAATTAATTGAAGAAATTAAAAAAACTTCATCACCTTTCAAAGTGAATGGTATAGCACAGGAACTAGCTATTGTAGCTTTGGAAGACAAAGAACATATTAAAAAATCAATTAGATATATGAATAAGACTAGGGACTATCTTATTTCAAATCTTGAGAATATTGGTTTTAAATGTACAAAATCTGTTACAACTAATTTTTTAGTAGATATCTCTCCTGTTAGTAATGATTCTACAAAATTTGTTGAGAAATTAAAACAAAAAAATATCTTAGTTACTGGCACAAATGCTTTTAGATTAAATGAAAATACATATATAAGGGTTTCTTTGGGAAGTGAAGAAGAGAATAAAAAATTTATCCAAATAATGAAAGAAATTAAAAGTCATATTAAAAATTAAGGTGACAAACGCAAAAAAATTTAAAACAAAAAATAAAATTTAATGTCTTTATCTTCGGGAGTTTTTTACAAACCAGCTTCCTTCTTTAACAGTTCAGCCCTATCAGTTGCTTCCCATGTAAAGTCAGGATCTTCTCTACCAAAATGTCCGTATGCTGCTGTTTTCCTGTATATTGGTCTTTTTAGTTTCAGATATTCAATCATCTTTCCTGGTTTTAGTTCAAAATGTTTTTTTACTAGTTCTAGTAATTTTCCATTTTCTATCTTTCCAGTTCCAAAGGTATCTATCATTATTGATATTGGCTCTCTGCCTCCTATAACATAGGAAAGTTGAACTTCACAAGCATCTGCTAAATCAGCTGCAACTATGTTTTTTGCAATATATCTTGCCATATAAGTTGCAGTTCTATCTACTTTTGTAGGGTCTTTTCCAGAAAAGGCTCCTCCCCCGTGGTTTCCAACTCCTCCATATGTGTCTGCAATAACCTTTCTTCCTGTACACCCAGAATCAGCAACAGGACCACCTATAACAAATCTTCCTGTATTGTTTATAAAATATTTTGTGTCTTCTTTTAGATAGTCCCCACAAACTGGTTTAATTACTTTTTCTTTTATCTCTTCTCTTAACCTTTCTAACTCTATATCCTCATCATGTTGTGCAGCTATAACTACAGCAGTAATTTTTGATGGTTTCCCATCTTTATATTCAACACTGACCTGAGTTTTACCATCTGGTCTTAGGTATGGCAGAATCTTCTTTTTCCTTACCTCAGCTAACTTCATAGCCAGTCTTTGGGCTAGATTAATAGGCAAAGGCATCAGTTCTTTAGTATCTTTACAAGCATATCCTGACATCATTCCTTGGTCTCCTGCACCAGTTTCTTTTTCTTTATCTTCATCAACACCCAAAGCTATATCCTTGCTTTGCTCATTTATACTTGTTAAAACTCCTACAGTTCTATAATCAAAACCATATTTTGGGCTATCGTATCCAATCTCTTTTATCGTATTTCTTACAATATCCATAATATCAACATAAGCTTTTGTTGTGATTTCACCAGTAACAACAACAAAACCATTTCCTACCATTGTTTCGCAAGCAACTCTTGCTTTTGGATCTTGTTTGTATACCTCATCCAGAACAGTATCTGAGATTTGGTCACACACCTTGTCAGGATGCCCTTCTGTCATTGCTTCAGATGTGAAAACATAGTTTCCTTTCCTCATATTATCACCTTGTTTTGTTTTAACTATAAATAAAACTATTCTTTTATAAATATTCCTGATAAAATTATTCCAATAGGAATAATTAGAAAACAATATAAAGGATAAGGTATTACTTAGTTGTATGGAATTAGCAGAGATTAAGATAATAAGAAAAAAGCTTGGTTTAACTCAGTTAGAGCTGGCTAAAAGAGCAAATGTCTCTCAATCTTTAATAGCCAAGATTGAATCAAATAAGATAGATCCTACTTTTACAAATGCCAATAAGATATTCAATACTTTAAAGGATTTAAGTAAAAAAGAGGATATTCTTGCAGATAATATTATGAGCAAAAAGACAATTTCAGCTGAGCCAGATGAAAGTTTAGCTTCAGCAATAAAAAAGATGAAAAAATATGAGATAAGCCAGATGCCTGTAATCAAAAAAGAGAATGTTGTTGGTTTAGTTTCAGAAACTGCGATCTTAGACAATTTGATGAAAAAACAAAAAAAACTATATGTGAAGGATGTTATGACAGAAGCTCCTCCTACTATACCAAAGAATGCAACAAAGGACATGATTATAGAATTATTAAAATATTTTCCTTTATTATTGGTTAAAGAAAAGGGTGTTATAAAGGGTGTAATAACAAAATCTGATTTGCTGGCAAATATATACAAATGAAAGAAGCAATGTTTTATAAAAAGGAAAAGGGAAAGATAAGATGTGAGCTTTGCCCTCAGAATTGTCTTATTGCAGAGGGAAAAACAGGTTTTTGTGGAGTTAAAAAGAATATAAAAGGAAAACTTTATTCTTTAGTTTACGCAAAGCCCTGCTCTGTCCACCTGGACCCTATTGAGAAAAAACCATTATATCATTTCTATCCAGGAGAATCTGCTTTATCAATTGGTACTGTAGGTTGTAATTTAGGATGTTTGTTCTGTCAGAACTGGGAGATATCAAAAGCAAAACCTGACAATTTTCTAATAAGAACAAGAACCCCTGAAGATATTGTAAAAGAGGCAAAGCAAAATAATGTAAAAATACTTTCATATACATATACAGAGCCAACAATATTCTATGAATATATGCTTGATATAGCAAAATTAGCTAAAAAAGAGAAAATCAAAAATACTATTGTATCAAATGGTTTCATTAATGAGGAACCTTTGAAAAAGCTTTGTAAATATATAGATGGAGCTAATATAGATTTAAAGTCATTTAATCCTAAATTTTATAAAAAAATCTGTTTTGGTAAACTAGAGCCTGTTTTGGAATCATTAAAGATTTTAAAGAAAAACAACGTTTGGTTAGAGATTACAAATCTCATTATTCCAAAGCTGAATGATAATATGAAAGAGATTGAAGAAATGTGTAAATGGATATCCAAAGAGTTAGGAAAAGAGGTTCCATTGCATTTCTCAAGGTTCTTCCCATGCTATAAGATGCAGGATAGAGAGCCAACACCTCTTGATACATTAAAGAAAGCAGCATCCATTGCAAAAAAATATCTGAATTTTGTTTATATTGGCAATGTTCCTGCTGATGACAACACTTATTGTCCTAAATGTAATAAAGTGCTGATAGAGAGGAGATTCTTTACAGCTAATTCTTATTTAAAAAAGGGAAAATGTTCTTGCGGTCAAAAGATTCCAGGAGTATTCTAATATCATTACTAAATAGTGGTTAACAATAGAAAGATTTATAAAGTATAAAGTATAGAGATTTTATTATGAGAAAAGGAACATTAGATGATGTTATAATCAAAGTATCCATAGGTATAGGTAGAACCATATCTGAATCTCAAACTGCATTATTATCTACTAAAAAAAACAAAAATGAGGAGGGGTATAATATACTGGTTTATAGTGATAATCTTAAAAAAGATGAAATTAATTTTGAAAAAAAGGTAGAATTAGATGAACTAGAAAAGGAGGTAGATGAAGATATTAAAATTTTAATTAAATACAAAAAAGATCAGGGGGTTTATGAGGATCTACAAAAGATTATTGAGAGAAAATCGATAGATATAAATACACATAGTTTGAGACCTTATGGACTCATATTAAAGGAAAGAGAGATACCCGCAAACCCAAATACATTCTATCTTTTTATTGATTGTGATAACATGCATGACTTAAATAATGAATTTGGTTTTAGAAATGTAACAGAAAAAATAAATCTGATTGGAAAGAGTTTAGCAAAATCAATTCGTTATAGCGAAAGAAGAGCCAAAGAAAATATTACTGAGAAGGAGAATAGATCTGGGATGGATAGGAGAAAAGATGGGATTGTAAAAGATATCATTCATTATGTAACTAGATACCATGGTGGAGCTGGTGATGAGTTTGTAGTAAGGGTGGATTGCAAAGATGAAAATGCTGCTGTGAATGTTTCTGAAAGGCTAATCAAAAGCATATATAAGGCTCAAGAAATTCAAAATAAGAAAAATAAAGAGAGACTTACTAATAAATAATAAATCTGATTGAGTGTGTTTCTCAGTAAAATATATAAAGTCTTTATACATTTCTATTGATGGGGTGATATTATGGCTGCAAAACTAATTGTAACCTATGATCCAAATCATGTAGCAAGCAGTAAAGAGGAAGTCGAGGCTGTAATGGAGAAGATAAAGGCAAAACCAAAGTTCTTAAAATCTGCTTATGATGGGGTTTTTGAGCTGGATATAGCGAAACCAAAAGATGTAGTAAAGAAATTAAAGGCTTTGGCAAAGAAAAACAAGAAACTTTTCCAGAGAACGTTCCACTATGTACCAATAGAGAAATGGGTGAAATCAGAGATTAAAGACATGCAAAAAGCAATAAAGCCTTTGGTTAAGAATATTAAAGTGAATGAAAAATGGAAGATGGACCTGGCAAAGAGACACTATGACAAACATGAATTTAATGAATTAATCATAAAGCTGACAGATGTTGTTGACAGAAAAAACGTTGATTTAAATAAACCAAAGAAGATAATAAAGGTTGAAATCATAGGAAAGAACGCTGGAATCTCATTATTAGAGCCAGATGAATTACTAATAGTCCCAAAACTTTAATTTTCTTTTATTATTCCATAACCTATTAATCTGAACCTGTTTCCAATCATTCTGGAGATAGTTATTCTCGAATCAGGCTCTGCACAGATTGGTTTTTTTAACCTGCATTTAATCTTATTTTTACTAAGACCTGTAACAGAACCGACTGTTGCTGCTGAATTTACATTTAACATTAAAATTTCGTTCATTTTTATAGGTTCAACCTTGAGCTCTTCTTTTAAACCTACAACCCTTTCGAGTAAATGAATTTCTAAGTTTAATTCGTACCAAACCTTTGGCAATTTACCTTTTAGCCCAATAACATTGCCAACCAAAGAATCTGATTTTACAATATTAGGATCAAGCTTTGTCATTAAACCAACATTTCCTCCTGGGTGAACCTCTTTGACAGCTGTATCAGCTACCATCAAACCCACTATTTTTGTAATTATTGGTTTTGCCACTAATTTATTCTGCTCTTCAACTACTCTTCCTGGTCTTAGCTCAATCTCATCTTTAACCTTGAATTTTCCTTGTTTTACAGCTCCTCCCAATACTCCTCCTTTTAGTTTATCAATAGTATAACCTGGTTTGTTTATGTCAAAACTTCTGGCTACAAACAATATTGGTTCCTTCTTAAGCTCTCTTTTTGAAGTAGGTATATTTTTCTCTATTGCCTCTATTAAAGCACCAATATTCACATTATGTTGAGCAGAAATAGGGATGATAGGAGCATCTTTATATTTTGTAGATTTTAAAAAAGTCTTTATCTGTTTATAATTTTCTTTAGCTTCCTTTTCCGAGACTAAATCTATCTTGTTCTGGGCAATAACAACATTTTTTATTCCAGAAATCTCTAAAGCCATCAGATGCTCTCTTGTCTGAGGCTGAGGACATTGCTCATTAGCTGCTATAATCAATAAAGCCCCGTCCATTATAGTTGCTCCTGAAAGCATGGTTGCCATTAAAGATTCATGTCCAGGAGCATCAACAAAGCTCACCTTTCTAAGTATTTTTGTTTTAACCTTATGCTTTAAACATTTTTCCTTTACAGTATAAGCCTCTATGCCTCTACATTTAGGGCATTTTCTGAATACAGTATCTGCATAACCCAATCTTATAGTTATCCCTCTCTTTATCTCTTCAGAATGTGTATCAGTCCATTTGCCAGAAAGCTTTTCTGTTAAAGTGGTCTTTCCATGGTCAACATGCCCTACTAATCCTATATTTATCTCTGGTTGTGGGTCTTGTTTTGTCATAAAATAAAGAAATTGCTGTTTATTTATAAATCTTATTAAGTTTATCTTTTAGCACACTTATCACAATATAAAGTACCTGAATACTTAGGATAAAATACAGTTTTACAAGCCAAACATTTTTTTCTCGCTTTGAATTTCATATTTATCAACCCCAGTTTCCTATGGAAATAGTATTTTCTTTATAAATGTTTTGGTCAGAGAAACTCCAAAAAGTTTGCCTAATAAGTGTTATACGAAATCGAGAAAAAGAAATAATTATGACGTTACATATTTTAAAAGAATAGCTTTTTGATTATCAGAAAGAGGTTTATATTTTACTATTGCTTCCATACTGACATTGAATATTTCTTCTTGACCATCAAATAAAATAAGACGTTCATATTCTTTTATATCATCAATAAGTCTTTTATCATTTAAACCAGTATAATGTCCTCTTTCATTATTAAGTTCTATAAAAATTCCTGAACGTTGTAGTTTTAAACTAGTTCTATAAAACCTTTTAACTGGTTTGTACTCTTCAAAGCATCCAATTATTTTTAAGTCTTTATATGATTTTAATCCCATTAGTACTTTAGAATAATAACCTTTTTTATAAAATTTTTGATTATTTCTTTTTCTCGACTCTTCACTTCGTTTGCCTCGCCCACTGCGTAGGCTCGGTCGTATAACACGTTTTATGTGATTTCGTTACGCTCATTACTATATCAAGCTAATCTAAATAACTTTATCCTTAACCAAGTAAATCCTACAACAGAAGATGCAAAGCTTCCGATAATTATGGAAACAGCTATATACACATAGCTTAACCCAAAGACAAATATAAACAAATAAGCAAGAGGTATGGCAACAATAATTACTCTATTTAGGGACAATATAAATCCTGGAAACCCAAAACCCATGCCCTGCATTGTCCTGCTGCAAATATTGGTTATAGCGTATAATGGAAATGCAAACACCAGAATTTTAAGATAATCAGAAGAAAGCATAATGAGGCTTAAATCAGGTGTAAATATTCTGAAGAAAAACTTTGGAAATAAAAAGAATATTATCCCCATAAAAGACATAAATGTAACCCCTGTCTTTATACCAAAACTCACTATATTTCTTAACAAATCATATCTTTTTGCTCCGTAAAACATCCCTACTAAAGTAAGTAAGGCAATTGAAAATCCGACAACAGGCATTATTGCAACACTTTCAAGCCTTGACGCTAAGCCAAAAGA
>CAZENX010000025.1:0-10883 GCA_964513865.1 uncultured Methanosarcinales archaeon
GGAAAATACCAGCCACCCATTATATCAACTCCCCTGCATAAGCTTCTTTACCTGTAGGACTTACACAGACTGAATATGAATTTAATTTATTATCAGGAACACTACAGCTATACATCTCACCATTTCCAAATATAAAAATAGAAGAGGTGTTATTTGTCTCTATAAATTCATCTATTTTTTTCCATCCTTCAGGACAGCTTTTATAAGTATCATTAAAATAACATCTTGTGCCTGTACCTGAACTTAACTTCTCACAATATCCAACAAGATCTCGTGACTGACAATAGTAAATATCATCATGACTTTCAAAGTAAACTGCACCACCAAGTAAGACACTTAATGCTATAAATACACCTGCTGTTATTTTAGTTTTATCCATCTCCAATCACACACCAGCTAAATATTTTTAATGCACATGTTTCAGTCTTCATAATAGCTATTTCCCTTTCATGCTCCTGCACTTCTGAGAGAAGCAAAGTTGTAATACATGGCCAATCAAGGCTATCAGGAGTTTCATTTATATAATAAACACATTCTGGGAAATATTCTGCTACATCTTCAGCAGTTAATCCAACATACTTTCTTGATGGATCATCTCCTGTATTTAGGGTAGTATTTGAGTAAAAGCTAACAGGATCCAAATAATTTATCCTGTCGGAATAAGAATCCTGTATCTCTGTAAAATTTTGTTTATACCTTTCAGAAGAGGTTGATCTCATCAGCTGATAAGGACTTGATGAATCAATATACATATTAGCTGCACTGGCTGTTGTATCTCCTGAAATAATACTTGATTGAACCTGGTTAGCAAAATTCATAGTAATATTCTGAGAAGATTCTAAATTAAGATTATCTCCATTAAAATACAATCCAGTATCTGTGAGCTCTACAATAGAAGTAAAATACCCTCCCTGAAAATTAGCTGTCCCTGTTCCAGATATTACACTAACCCCTGAAATCAGCCCTGTATTACTTATTGTAATACCACTTATTGAAACATTACTTACATTTAAGTGAGTAATCCTAACTTCATCTAATCCAGCATCTACAACAAAAACATTACTTATACTATCACCATGGACTATAAAGTCTTTATCAGCTTTCTGAACATTGATAACTGTAGAGCCGTCATAATTAATAATAGATGCTGTTCCATCCTGATACCAAGCTGATGCTGAGGAACCGAAAGTTATATAATCAGTACTATCATATCTGCTAATAAGTTTATAATTATAAATATTTTGCAAATAAGAACTACTTACATAATGTGTAGAATCTCCAATATCAATACCATAATTAGTTGTAGGTATTATATCAAATCCAAAAGTTCCAGCATAAAGTAGGGTTGGAGTGTTTAAGTAAATAACAGGGGATTCAATTTCTCCATTTTTATATTTTGTTCCTATAAAGTTATTGAAAACAAATCCTTCTTTCATATTCTCTATTTTTATATTGCTTATAGTTACTTCATCATCTCCATAAGTTGAATCATCTGCTGCGAATTTTAGTGCATTTGTATTTGAAGCTGCCCAGTAATGTGTGTGTGATCCATCTCCTCCGTCTGAGAAGAACTCTGTTCCTGTATTTCCTCCAAAGGAAGGAGTTATCCCTAAGTCTCCACTATCTCCCCCATCAAAGACATAATCATAAGTTATTCTGTAAAAACTATCTGCTGTTGGAGTAAAAGTGCTTGTAACCTCTCCTGAGTAATATTCACTATCATCATCCCAAGTCGCATTATTATAACTATTGACTGTCCAGCTTGTTCCATCCTCTGTTAACCCATCTTGGTTATCTACCTGAGTGGCATTTACGAAAAAATTATTTTCAGAGGTCACATTTTTTCCAATATCTGCATTTCCTAAAACTTTCATATAATCCTGTATGCTCATATTCTTTACACTCATATTTTTGTATGTAGGGCTTGAAGTGGTAAATAAAGGCTGGTTGGTATTATTATATTCTTTTGCTCTTATTGTGTCTGCATATAGATCTGTGAAATTACCTTCTCCGTCTCCAAGAAGATTTCCATGAATATCAACATCCTGGAAAGAAACTTTATCATGGGTGAAATTAATATTATTTACATTTTGATATTTTAATAAGTTGATAACCTGTGTTCCTGCAATAAACTCAAAAAGAATACCTCCTCCATAATAAGTATTAGTCATGTCTAAAAGGAAATAAGCACTATCAGTTGTTATGTTTCCTATACCTATTAGGTTATACCCATTACACTCCATATCGCCTCCAAGACCAAGACTTCCAGTCATAGTATCTCCTGCTATATCTACATAAGTATTTAGATCTGTTTCAATATCAGCATCATCTACATCAAGGATACGTTCAGGAGTTATCCATTCAATAGATCCAGAAGCATTCCTGTATTCAAATCCTGTATAATTTCCAGTAATATTAAGATTTCCAGTATTTACATGATCAACATAGACAACAAGAGAGCAACTGCCAGCTTCAGAACAATTACCAATAACTGTATCATCAAAGAACTGAGAAATCTCATAGCAGTTAGTTGCATTACAATAAAGAAGGGAAGTCACATTATCCACAATCATTCCTTCTCCTGTAAAGTTAAGACCTCTTATATAATCTAACTTGCCTGTAAAAGGATTATAAACTGTTTGCACTTCAAGTCCATATACTACAATCGCAAATAGGAAAATTATTCCAAAAATTATTATCAATTTTTTCTTGTTCATTTTTTAGCTGTATGAGTAAGTATCTCTGTCATCCCAGATTTTTATAAAATCACTTGTTCCATCTGCCCATGTTTCCCCTGTTGGAGGCATATTAGTGCCATCATCATATTCCATTTTTCTTATCCTCCATTTTGCAGATGAAGTAGCAGTTCCAGGCATAGCTTCTCCAATATATTTAGGCTGACCTGAAGAGTAGTTTTCAATCTTCTTTGTAAGCAAAGGCATATTTTCTGCCCTTAATTTAGCAATATCTACTGTTTCACCATCTGTTCTGACCAAGACTTCTCTCATGTTAGTACCTCAATAAATTTATCTAAATCATAATAAGCAGAGCCGAGTGGCTTTTGCAGTGTGTAAGGTTTCATTAAATGTATTTTAGATGATTTATCCTGTATCATAGTAATCCTCTTAACAGGTCTAATCCTTTTAAACTGGAGGTCAAATAAAGGAATAAATGAATCATGTGGACCCTCTTTTTCTCCCCATACAAAATGAATCCTCCCCTCCATTTCCTTTGGAACCATTTTAATTATCCTTGTTTCAACTGCTCTCTTTAAGAATTGATTTTCAGGTTCTTTCATACGAATAAGAAGATCAGCATCATTAGGCTTGTGATCTTTGGTTACAGTAGAACCTATAAGAGATATGCAATCTTTGATTACAATAAAGTCATCAAAATTGTCTAAAAACTTCAAATTTCTCCAATCTTCCATTATTATGGAATCTCTTGAAACTATTTTAAATAATTCAGAATTATTAAAGTCAGTATCCAATTTTCTCTTTTTTATCTCATTATAGATTAATTTAGCAAGATTTAAGATGGTTTCCTTAGAAAACTTAGCTTCTTTATCTTCTTTTTTCTCATACCAATCACTAACTGTCTGCCAGTCTTTCTTTATTTGTTCATCATCAGCTTTACTTGGATCATATTTCTTAACATCTTCTATAAGCTGTTTAACATCATCAGAGTTTAGTTTCTTGCCTTTTTTCTTTTTACCAAATATCCAAATAGGTTCAAGACCATGACCACTGATAGGAGACCCTTTACATGAAAGAAAATTTGTTTCCTTAACAAAACCATCTTCATCATACTCTATATTTACAGTTTTTGGATCTTCAAATCTATCAATTATCTCAAACTCATACAGGTAAACTTTATCATTTTTATCAAAAAGATCTCCCTCTTCTAAGTTATGAAATTCTCTAAGTTTCTTAAAATCCTTCTTATCTATAAATTTCTGTTTTACTAATTTAAGTATACCATAACTAAAATCATCATCCATGTAATAAAGAGGAGTTTCAAGCAGCTTTTTAAAATTTTTAAAATTTTCTTTTTTTATGATAACCTTACTTTCTCCACTCCATACCTTTTCTGCAAGAGGTTTATTAAGATAAATTCCTGGAAACTCCTGTGTGAGATTTTTTATCTCATAATTTGAAATGAGCAATTCATACTTTGGAGGGTCATTTTTACGAAATTTTCTTGGCACAAGTATTTTACTAACATGGAAATCAGAAAATATCTTTCTTATCCAGTCAAGGTTATTTATGCTAAGCAGCCATTTACCCTTAACATTCTTAAGTAATTCGTGTATTTCTCTTACATCTTTTTCTCCCCAAGCATTAATTCCTGATGGTCCAGGCCATTCATTAGGGTAAGGAGGGTCAAGATAAATAAAAGCATCTTTTGAATCAAACTTCTTTACCACAAGATCATAATCTCCATGAAAAATTCTTGTATTCTTAAGTCTTTCTTTTTCTTTAAGAAGTTTCTTAAAGTCTGCAGGAGATCTCTCTTTATAGCCAAAGGTTTTCCTGCTCAGACCATAAGAATGATAAAGTGTATAATAAAATCTATAAAATCTTTCAGTTGGCTTTGAAGGTGCTTTGCTGTCTTTTAATTTAAAAAAAAGACTTTTATTACTCTTCCAGTTCATAGCATTTAATTTTCTAATCTGATCATCTGTTACATGTTTTACAAAATTATATGCAAAAGCTATTTCAGAATCCTTGTCATTTAGAACCTCAGTACTACAGGGTTTTTTTTTCCAGTAAAGAGCAGCTCCTCCTGCAAAAGGTTCTATATAAGTATTATGTTCAGGGACTAATCTAAGTAATTTCTTAACAATATGTGTCTTGCCTCCAGGACTCCCAAAGACCTGTAATTCTTTTTCTTCCATTTTATCATGTTAATCCCTCAGATTTTTTTACAAATTCCTTAGCTTCTGATGGATTAATTATACCAGCATTAACATAGCTGGTAATTCTTTTTGCTTTTTCATTTCTTTCTTCTGCCTGTATATCTCCCCACTTCATAGAAGGAACCTCTTTAATGTGATTATAGAAACATATAGGTTTGAATATATATTTTCTAATAGTAGATAATGTTTTATTCACAATATCATAAAGAGTAAACTCTAAAAACTTCTGCTGATTTGTTAAAGTTGCCCTGTTTGTCTTTTCTCCTGCTCCTGTAGCAAAAGGAACTGGCATTCCAAGAGAAGCTGTCTGATTTAATCTAAGGTATTCTAATGTATCATTAACTACTTCAGATTGTTTTGTTTCCAAAACAAATGGCTTAACCCAATAAGGAAAAGCAGTATACCTGTTAAACTTAAGTTTAACAAGTTGATCAAGGCTGTCTGTTATATCCTGAGGTGTAGGTTCGTGTTCTGGGTCTCCAACACCAGCAACAATAGGATAATTTCCTCTCTGATATATTGCGTTAGCCTGAGCTTTCTCAATATTTCCTTTGTAAAGAGTTGATTTATAACCAGGTTCTATTAATCCAAGCCCGTAGAATCTGTCTCCATAAGTATATAACTTAAAATGACAAACCCTTTTAGGAAGAAGAAATAGCTGGTTATTATCAAGACTTACCTTATTTTCATATTCTTTAGGTATAGTGTCTCCTCTGTTAGAAGTTGATTCTCCATAAGGAACCTTCAGAGTATAGCCAACAGGTCTGCCATATTTGTCAAGTGCTATTTTTTTAGAAGAATCTTTAGCATAATCAACTCTTTTAGGATCCATTAGAAAGAGATCAACTACCCTGCTGTCTGTTCTCTTGTCAAAAACAAGTTCAACATAAGCATTACCATATAACATCTGGTATTTAAATATTGCTTCAAGTAACTCTGTGAAAGTTATAGGTTCACCTACACTACCTATGTTATTAAGGAAATTTTCAAAATAATTGTCTGTATCTCCAAGAAGACTAAAGTTAGCAGCCATAATCATCTGAGTGCCTTTATTTATAGAATTAAAGCATACAGGATCTGAAATATAAACCTGTTCTAATTCCTCTGGTGCAACCCTGACAACAGTAGGAGTTGCCTTAATAGAAATAGACGCAGAATCGCTTGATGATGACCTTGCAAGTGCAAGACTTTTTTTAAATGTAGGATTTAGTGTACTTGATATTATTCCCATTTTATTTTCCTAAAGTTCTCCTTATCAGACTTATTAATTTATTATCAAGAAACCATAAGATGATTCCCCATCCAATCCATGAGTAATAATTAAAACGGATAAATCCTGAAGTCACAACAAAAAGAGAAAAATTAACAAGCAAACCATAGAGGCAGGAATAAGAAATAAATGTTTTAATAAAATTTTTATCTTCTTTATCAATTAATTTACTGAGAAATTTTTTCAATTTTTTAGAAATCTCTTTTTTTGGTTTAGTTTTTTTCTTTGGTTTTTCCTCTTTTTTGATTTCATCAACAGCTTCTTGTTCAGGAATATCTTTTTTAGAAATAGACAATTTTATCTTTTCTTTCTTAAATTCAGGAGTTAATTTAGAACTCTCTTCTAAAATTTCTTGTGCTGATTTTTTTGAGGGCATTATGCTCACCTGCAAAATTTATCTCGCTTAGTTGGGAAGGAAGCCAAGTTTTCCCTATTTGTATTGCGAAGGCTCCCCCTGTCCATCAGGACTCCCCTGCTAAGCTTACCAAATTAAATGGGGAAGGTCATCAATAGAAGTTATAATACCCTCTAATATATAAATCTTTCTACTATCTTGAACTTGCAAAGAAAACCCCAGAAGATTTTTGTTTAGTTGCCTGCTTAACTGCAAGAGCCAAAGCCATGGCAATATCATCATGTCCTGCCGTACTTAGATAATTTATATTACCTGTTACAGGGGATTTGGTCTCTTTAAATCCTATAAGCTGTACAGTAAGATCATCAGTTAATCTGTCAGCTTTTTTATCTGATTTGATCTTTGGTATTACCAGTTTTTTGCCGTCTATTATGTTTCTTAAAGTAATCAAAAGAGAGTTTCTTGCTTGAGAGTGAAATGACTGTTTTATTGATCCTAATCCATTAGAGATAAGACCATCACTAACTGCCTTTCCTACATGGCTTTCATCTATAACTATTTTAGGCTTTATATCTTCTGTATCATACATCTCATAAATTTGCTGGATCCTTCTAATCTTAGCATCTATCGGAAACCCCTTATGCACTTCTATGTGCTTTATTATAAAGAAGTTATTAATCTTTTCAAGAACAACATAAGCATCAAAATCAGCAGTAGGACTGTTTGATATTGCAAAGTCACATGCTATCACTATCATCCCTTTTCCATCACACTCTGTTGTAAATCCCCTATCATAGTCATAACATTCCATTATCTTCTGTAGAGGGAATATAGTCCCTTCTACTTCTGATCTTGGATTACACATATAATTCTTCTGAAAGTTTGATTCTCCTCCTTCTTTTCTTATTTTTGAAAGCACTTCTAAAGAGAAGGATTCAGGCCAGATAGACTGCCCTTTTACAATAGCAGGATATTTTTTAGAAAAATATGCAGGATTCTTCATAAGCTGAGCAAGAAGGTCTGTAGTTGTAAGACATGTAGAAACAGCAGCTATTGTCCCTCCCTTAGCTATAACCCTTGTAGTAACATCTCTAAAGAAAAGCTGTGTTTCAGGGAAAGTGCTAATTTCATCACAAAATACATAATCTACATGAGTTCCTCTTACATTTTGCGTGTAACTTGAGTAAAATATCTTTGATCCATTATTTGTGTTAATCTTTTCCTTAGTCCAGTATTGTTTCTTATCAACAGGAAGCATTTGTTTTAAGATCTCGTTATCTTCTATTGTACTCTTAATCTCTTCAAGTACATTACTTGATTGTGTCTTTATGTTCTTTGAAATGATAAGTGACTGTGAATTTGGTCTGAAGAACGCCAGCCAGATTGGATATGCAACACCAAATATACTGGTTTTTCCAAATCCAGTAGGAGCTGATATTACAATCCTTTTATATGTATTAAGTATCTGAAACCACTCCTTGTGAAATGGTTTTAAGGTCTTTCCAAGAACTCTCTCAAAGAAGAAATCAGGTCTAAGGGAGCATTTAAGAAGAAACTGGCTTTCATTTTCTCCTTTCAGGATTTCTTCTTTAGTCCTCATTCTAACTCTCCATTATCAGGATAACTCTTTTATTTACATACCTCTTTGGAATATAAATAACACCTGATTTTTTCTGTGCCTTCACTTCTTTACTCTCAATAGACAGCTTTCCATTTAAGATCTCTACAATCAGGTTTATGACTTCTTCAAATTGCATTTACATCCTCACTAAACAGTAAATCATAATATCTTATCCTGTTATTTTTAATTCTTGCGATAAATGGATGGATGTCATACTTAACCCATAGCTCTATCAGCTTCAGCTCTTCTTCATTTGAAATTATCCCATTTACCCTGCAAAGAACTCCAATCTCCTTACCTGAAATCTTCCTAACTGCCCTAAAGTTAGGAAAATCCCAGCTTGTCACAATAAAACCATTCTCTTCAAGATCTTTTCTCGTCTTTATCTTTATATCCATCTTCAAATTCAGTCAGCTTTCTGTCTTTCTTACTGGCTTTTTTTTTCATCTTAGTAAGTTTCCTATTCCTTTCAAATATATCCTTCCATTCCATGATCCCACCAACATACCCAATTACTCCAATTTAGGAAGATATATTCTTCTAAATAGAGTACTCAGCTTAATTATATAAACCTTTCCATATAGATTTCATAGGTATTATTTAGTCGCTTCCATAACTGTTTTCAGCCTACCAAGTTTCTTCATACAGTGTTCTATAATATCAATCATAATCTCTAAACTAATATTCAACTCAAGATCCACCCATGCTATATCTTCACGTTTAGAAGTCTTAATATCCCCAAACACTTTTATTTTTTCATTTTCAGTATCAAATTCTATTTCATCAGGAACAAGCTGTGTTCCATCAAAATTAAGTTCATCTTCTCTTTCATCTCCATAGATTTCCTCAGCTGATTCCTTAGCTTTTTGTTTTTCTCTATTAAAAGTATTCTCGTAAATAGTCAAACTCATTTTTTTATTTACCTCCTTCTCTCAGTCTTCCAAAATCCGCTTAACAGCTTCCGTTTTTACACAGAATAAATGCAGATTAACATTACTAAGGCACACTTGTATATAAACTTTTCTATATGGAAATTATAGGGAAGTGCTTATTCATTTTCTCAATTTTTTTAAAATGTATAACTGATTACCACTATTCAGATTTTCAAAATCTCAACTCGTGAAATATATATCACATTATATATATTCCAGTTCAAAAAATGGCTCAAATGGCTCGCATTTTAAAAAAGAAAGAGATATTGTTGTCACTTAATAATGGTATGATGTAATAATGTAAAAACGAAAGATTTATAAATGGGACTCTCGTATTAATATTGTAATATACCAAGATATGACAGCTTGCATCTTAGAATACAGAGATAACAAAACGATATATTACAAAAATAAACATACAAACAAGAAAAAAATGTTAAAACCAGAAAAAATAGATTTCCAAGATTTTCATATTCGTGGGAAATGGAATTTATCTAAAATGACTGAATGGGTAAAGAAAATATCCAAAGAATACGAGAATCAGGTTATCGCCATTCCAGTTAGTGATTTTTTCAAAGAGTTCCATCTTGGACAAGGAGAAATAAAATACTCTGCATACTATTCCAAGAAACATTTAGAGAACTGTATGAAGAAAGCACAGATTAACGGAAGAGTGGCAACAAGCAAGAACAGATTAATGGTTCAATTTCAAAAATGAAAATCGTAGAAAAAATCATTAAATTGTTCAAAACAAGACCCTTATTAAAAAAACATAATGGTAAATGGTGTTTATTTTATTATTAGAAAGAGGGGCAGGAGTTCCCTGTCCTTTTCTTTTTTTATAATTATTACATTATAAACTTGTTATCTGTAATTATCATATAATCACACAAAAGATTTAAAAATAGAAAACAATTAGATCAAATATACAAATAATCATCATAGAGAGAGATATGTTAGATATGGTTATATATTACTCCTCAAAGGTAATAAAAATTAAGACTATATAGATTAACCAGGGTCAATTACACCAAAAAAGTATATACTTTTATGCTCATTATCGTAAGAATGAGGGTTTGACTGGTTGTAATTGTTACGGCGATGCAATAGAAAAAGAATACCTGTAATAACCCCCATAAGCCAGTCGTTTATTAAAATGGAAAGAAAATATAAGATTATTAGTTGCATTCTTATCTTAATGATGATAGATGTAGGTCATGAAGATGTTGTAATAGAGAGTAATAAGAGTGTGGAAGGATTATACCAAATCAAAGAAATAGCCAAAGAAGTAGCAAATAAGACAGAATATAAGCTAAATGTGTATGACTGCACAGAGTTCTCAAGGGATTTAATAAAAGAACTTAATAATTTAGAAATTGAATCCTATTGTGTTTATGGGAACTATTATGAATTAACAGACCATGGAAACTATGTGACTAAAAAGACATCAAAGCATACTTGGGTTGCAGTTGATTACCAAAATAAGATATTCTACATAGAAGCAACAAAGGGAGAGATAATAGACCATGATAATTTTGATACCAATTATAAGATATTAAGTAAAGGGAAATGTTTGTAAAGGGGGTGAGAATAAGAAAATGACAAATGAAAAAGCATAAGATAATAATAGATTTTGAAGCTGATGAGGTAACAATACAAGACCTAAATGCTGAATGCAGAAGATTAAGGGAGGAATTTTCTGATACTGATGTATTTGATTTAGAAAATCTATCTGTAAGTTATAGTTCAGACGCAGTTTAAGTTCCAGCTTGGGAACTATTTTAATT
>CAZENX010000026.1:0-10790 GCA_964513865.1 uncultured Methanosarcinales archaeon
TTTTATTGTTCTTTAAAGGGCTACAATTAACAACAGCAGTAAATGCCTCATTCATTCATAAAACAATGTTCCTGTGGGTTGCTTTATTGGCATTTATTTTTTTAAAAGAAAAGCTTGACAGAAGATGGTTTGTTGCTGCTTTATTAATTATGGCAGGAAATATTTTACTGTTGAGAATGACAAATTGGAACTTTAATTTAGGGGATGTATTTATTTTATCAGCTACATTTTTCTGGGCAGTTGAAAATGTTATCTCGAAGCATGTTTTAAAGAAACTAAGTGCAAGAACTGTTGCATTGGGAAGAATGTTCCTTGGCTCTTTGATAATTATGGTTTATTTAACTGCAACAAAACAGATTACTCAAATTATAAGCATCTCATTAACCAATATTTTCTGGATTTTATTCACCTCAATATTTTTATTCTTCTATGTTAGTTCATGGTATTCAGCATTAAAATTTACAAAAACTTCTACAGCTACAAGCATCTTAATGTTTGGTTCTGTAATAACTGCATTACTTTCATTTATTTTCTTAAATAAAGCTTTTATAATAAGTGAAATTTTTGGATTAATATTAATAATAACCGGTTCACTGGCTATCGCTAGAATCAGACTGCCACAAACTATAAGAAGTAAATCATAATTCAAATTCTTCAATAAAACCTAAAACATTCTTATATTTTTCAAGGTATTTAAAACCTTTATCTGTTAAGGTTATATATTTTTTCCCTTTACTATTTATAACTTCTTTTATAAAATCCTTGGATAATAAATCTTTACAATATTCAGAAAAGCTCTGGCTTGAAAGGTTAGATTTTCTTAATAAAGGTGTTGGCTTTATTGAATTATGGTGTTCCTGTATTATTTTCAAAAAATCAAATATTACTTCTAAACGATCTCTTTTTCTTGTCATTTTATCCATTTTATTACTTTATAAAGAATAACAAAAAATACGAATATCGATAGAATTTGGAAAATTATCTTCAATTGGGATAAAAAGAGTATCCTTGTGTTTAATACAAATACATTTATAAGCCAAAATAATGATATCAAAACATAAAGTGCTCTGACTGGTGTTGCTTTTTTTCTTTTTTCATGCTTAGTGACACTGATAATAACAGCAGCTAATAATAATGCCAACTGCAACATTGATAATATAAAAGTAGACCTTGTTAAAAATGCAATTAGGGATAGACTTATTGCCACAATATTTGATAGTAATAAAAAATGCTTATAATCAACTCTTTTCCAGATAGTGCTGTAAGTTAAATAGAATATGGCCATTGTGCTAAAATACCCAACTGGGAACATAAATGAAGGAAACATAAATCTCCTTGGACCCATAATAACAGAGGATATTCCTGTTAACTGAAAAAGATGTATTATAAATCTAGAAAGATAAGCAAAGCCAAAAAAAAGAAATGCATAACGAAAATATTTTATTCCCTGATATTTGCTTAAATTATAAAATTCTCTTGTCATGAAGTATATTAAAAAACAAAAGAACACTATTATTGCTGTGTAAATAAATTCAGTTCCAAACCATTCAGGATAAAATTGTGGTGGTGGCATATTATCACTAATATTTGCTTCTATTTAAATCTTTATAATTAAAATGGATTATAAGTCCATTTTCTTTATAAATAATGATTAATAGCTAAAGGTAAAATGAGTGAAATAATCCTTAAATTAGATAATGTTTGGAAAAAATATGATATGGGTCTAGCAGACCCATTAGTAGTATTAAAAGAGATAAATTTAGAAATAAAAAAAGGGGAGTTTGTTGCAATTACAGGTCCTTCTGGTTCTGGAAAATCAACAATGGCTAATCTTGTCGGAGCTTTAGACAAACCTTCTTTTGGAACAGTTTATCTTAAAAATAAAGATATATCAACTATGAGCGAATCTTCACTAGCATTCCTTAGAGGAAAAACAGTTGGTTTTATTTTTCAACAATTTAATTTATTGCCAACCTTAAGTGCCTTACAAAATGTAATGTTGCCTATGGAAATGTTGAATGAATCTGAAAGAATGGCAAAAAAAAGAGCTGAAGAATTATTAAGGATTCTTGGATTGGGTGAGAGAATGAATCATAAGCCCAATGAATTATCCGGAGGACAACAACAAAGAGTTGCAATTGCTCGTTCTTTAGCTAATGATCCGGAAATTATATTGGCAGACGAACCTACAGGTAATTTAGACAGCAAGACAGGTAAATTTATTATGGACTTTCTAGGCAAGATAAATAAGGAAGGAAAAACCATTATTTTGATTACTCATGACTTAGAACTAATAAGATATTCTAAAAGAATTATTCATATAAGAGATGGGAAAATAATACATAATAATAAAAATGGAGGAAAGAAAAATGTCTAAAAAATTAAAAATTTTTGAGAACTTAGAAAATTTAAAAAATTTTCAAAGTAAAAAAATAATAATTTTGTTTTTTGCTTTACAATTTTTATTGATAGGGGTGGTATCAGCAGATACAACCAGTGAATGTAGATTAAATATAACAATGATTAATCAGGATCCATATCCAGCAATTCCTGGAGAGTATGTTAAAATTGTTTTTCAGGCTAATGGAGTCCAAGATCCAAACTGCGATGAGGTTAAATTTGAATTAATCCCTAGTTATCCTTTTTCCTTAGATACTAATAAGGAAAGTCTACAGATATTAGAGCAAAGCACTTGGACACCAGACTATATGGGTGGCTGGATGGTCCCATATACATTAAGAGTTGACAAAGATGCATTAGATGGGGATTCAGAAGTTAAAGTGCGTTATTCTATAGGTAATTCAAATTCATATATTCAAAAAGTATTTACGATAACTGTAGAGGATTTAAGAACAAATTTTGATGCAGTAATCCAAGAATCAACTAGTTCTGAAGTTTCAATTGCAATTGCTAATACAGGGAAGTATACAGCTAATGCGGTTGTTGTAAGAATTCCCGAACAGGAAAATTTCATGGCAACAGAAACTAATGGACAAATGGTTGGAAACTTAGATGCTGGAGATTATACAATCGTAAGCTTTAGTATTTCTCCAAAAAGAACCTCTGCTAAAACCTCCAATGAGCTAAAGTTTGATATTTATTATACAGACAGCCTTGGAGAAAGAAGAATTGTAAACATGGAACTAGCTTTGAACATGGAAGGAAACAGTAGTTCTATGCCAGATATGGAAATTTTTTCAACCAGAATGCAGAGACAGAATAGTTTCTCGTGGTCTGGGTGGTATACATTTGCTATAGCTTCGATTTTGATTTTTACAGGAATCATATTATTTAGAAAATTCAAAAAGAGAAAAACTTCTAGAGAACATGCAAAAACTCCTGATTGGGTTAAGAATGCTAAAGAAAAGGAGAAAAGTAAATAATCTCCTTTACTAAAATGAGATTAATAAAATCATTCCAGCTTGCCCTTAATATGCTTTTTCATAGCAGATTAAGAAGCTGGTTGACAATTATTGGAATAGTTATAGGTATAGCTGCCGTAGTTTCAATTGTTTCAATAAGCCAGGGAGCGCAACAGAATTTAGAGGAACAATTAGGAGGATTAGGAGCAGACATATTAACTATAACCACTGGTTTTTCAGCTGCGCGTGGTCCTGGAGGAGGATTTAGGGATCCGGGAGGAGAATTTGGAGAAAGCTCTTCCAGCACAACTACTCAGAAGAATTTAACCAACAAGGATATTATTGTTCTAAAAAGCCTGGACAATGTTGTATATGTAATGGGTACTGTTTCAGAAAGGGCAGATATAACCTATTCAAGCAAAAGTGCAACACTTTCTGTAACTGGGGTTGATGTTTCTGTTTGGAAAAGTATAACAACTGAGGAACTTGCTTCTGGCAGATTCTTGACAAAGGGAGATACATATTCTGCTGTTCTTGGTGGGAATGTTGTCAGTTCTACATTTAAAGATGGAATTCCTTTAAACAGCAAAATAACTATAGAAGAAAAATCATTCAAAGTAGTTGGTATATTGGAGGGTGGTTCTGGTATTTATATACCAATAGATGTAGCAAGAACAACATTAGAGGATGTTGGAGATGAAGAATTTGATTCAATTTCTGTTAAAATAAAAGATGTAAATATAGCCAATGACACTGTCACCTTAATTACAAAAAAGCTTATGCTTTCAAGAGGAATATTAGATGAAAAAAACAAGGATTTTTCAATAATGAATCCTTCAGCAATGCAAGAGACAATGCAGGAGACGATGCAAACAATGACTCTCTTCCTGACTGCTATTGCTGCAATCTCTTTGTTGGTTGGTGCTGTTGGTATTGCAAACACAATGTTTACTTCTGTTTTGGAAAAAACAAAAGAGATAGGAATAATGAAAGCAATTGGTGCCAAAGATTTTGATATTCTGACAATATTTTTAATAAATTCTGGTTTGATTGGTTTAGTAGGAGGAATAGGGGGAATTATTTTTGGAATTTTTGGTTCTGGACTTGTCAGTAACTTAGGCTCAAATGGTGGAGGAATGACCAGAATGTTTGCAAATACAGCAATAACACCTCAACTTTTAATCTTTGCTTTGGTTTTTTCAGTAATCCTTGGGATGATTGCAGGAGCTATACCAGCATACAGGGCTTCAAAACTAAAACCCGTAGATGCATTACGTTATGAATGAAATGTATAATGCTAATGTCAAGGAACGTAAGTGACAGACATTACGTTATGAATGAAATGAATAATGCTAATGTTAAGGAACGAATGAAATGAGTGACAGACTCTTAGATATGAGTAAGAATTAAATTTTTTCAATAGCAAAGCCGAAGTGAATTGTTACTTTGTCTCTTATCTTAATATCTTTGATAAATTTATTTATTACAGATTTTTCTTTATGATCATACTTAACTACAAGAATATTGTCCTTTACATCTAGAACCTCTGCAACATGAACCTTGCATACATCTTTTATTGTTTTAGGTAATCTTGCATAGTAACCATCATTAGCATCTATAAACTTGTTATGATATTCTCTAAAATATTTTTTAATCACATAAATATCCCAATAATCCCTTCTCATTTCTTTTGCTATCTTCTTTATTCTTCTAAAAGCCTCTGGAAAACACTCCTCTAATTCAAGTTTTGTTGGGATTACATTTGATTTGAACTCTTTGTCCAGAATTTCTTTACGTTCTTTATCCAGCCTTCCTATTCTTATTAACATATCAGAACATGGATAAGCATATCTGAAAAAATACTCCTCAGCTTTCATTTTTTATTAGTTGCAGAGCAAGCTTAGCCTCTTTTTCAGGAACCTTCTCTATAACAAAGCCATTATTAACTAAAACATAATCTCCTTCTTTAATTTTTACTAAAGATAAATCTGCCTCTCTTTTCTCTATACCATAATCTACTATTGCCTTATTATTTTCTATCTTCTCCACTTTACCAGGTATAGCAAAGCACATAATATTAAAATGTATATTTAAGTTTAAATAATTTATTGTAGAACCACTTTTTTTAGTATAATTTTATCTCCTGTCACATCTTCCGGAACCAGGTTGCATTTTGGGCACACATACATAACAAAATCATGTCCTCTTTCAATAATCTTTGGCTCACCTTCATATCCGCAGACACACTTTACAATTGCTTCTTTTTTTACTATTTCAATATCCCAATCCACTAATTTTTTTAACAATTCTTCCAACTCCTCTGCCTTTACTGCTGCAATGTCTCCAACTTCAACAACTATCTTTTTAACTTTGCCATGCTTCTTTGCCTGATTAATAATATCTCTTGCTATGATTGTGTCATGCATAACAATGCACAAAAATTGTAAGTTTAAAAAGTTTTTTATTTTATAAAAATTTTAGAATTGCCCTAAAATCCTCTTTACCTTCTTTCTGATTTATCGAGAATGTAGATATTTTCTGTAGTTCTGGAGCTGCATTAAAAGCTATAGCTAAACCGACTGCTTTTGCAAGTGGAATATCGTTTCTGCCATCTCCGACAAAAGCACATTCATCTTTCTTTAAATCATGTTCTTTCATGATAAGTCTGATAAATTCAACTTTTCCTTCATAATCGCTTGGCAGAAGATTCCAACTGATAAGTTTTCCTTTTTCATCCCATATATATTCACAAGCAGCAAATATATGGTCAATTCCTAAATCTTTTTGTGCTCTATCTGCTTGAGCCTTAAATCCTCCTGACACTAAAGCAGTTTTATAACCTTTTTTCTTCAACTTTTTAAAGGTTTCTTTAACACCAGGATTATATTCTATTTTTGATATCACATTATCAAAGAATCTCTTGTCTAAGCCATATTTTTTATGTATGCTTATGGTGTCTTCCATCCATTCTACATAATCTTTGTATTCACCATTATTCCATTTATCTTTAGTCTTATCTTCTTCTTCATGGGCTTTTTTGCCAAGATGTTCTGCTATTAAGGACCATGCACTTGGGGCAGTGTTTCCTTTACTATCCTTATAAATTTTCTTAAATATAGTTCCTTCCATATCAAAGAATATTAATTTTATTTTCATGAATTAAAGAAAAACTAAACCATATATAAATATTTCATTTCCTTCTGACAAACAAAGCATCTTCAAATATCTTCTTTACTTTATCTAAATCTTTTCTCATTACTTCATTTCTTAGATTTAGTCTGGCGCTTGCTTTACATAATCTGATAAAACCTATAACTGTTCTTGGTCCAATCCTGACTAAAAAGTTATCCTCATTTTTCTTTAGATGCTCTATAAAATCAACTACTTCTTTTTCAAACTCTTTTGGAAAATCAACTTTAATGTCTTCTGCAAAATTTACATACTCTTTTATAAAATTAATATCTTCATTAACTAATATAGTAGGATCTTGGCTTACAATCTTTTTGGTTATTTCAAGAAAACCTTCCATTGAAGGGTATCTAATTAAAAATACAAGATTAAATCTGCTAAGTAGAGCTTCATCAAAAGGAAGTTGCTCTTTTAAGACATCTATTGTTCTTCCCACAAACTTATCCAGTTTTGGGTTAGCAGTTGCTAATATCCTAATATTTGCATCCATTCTTAAATGCTTGGTTCCTTTATCATAGCTAACAAAACCCTTTTCCATTGCTGAATATAATGATGCCCTGTCCCTGTTCTTCATTAGATTTAATTCATCTATACAGCATATGCCCTGATCTGCTCTTGGCAATAATCCTTTTATAACATCATTTCCCTTTACAGCTAAAGCTAAACCTACTCCTGAAATCCCAGAGCCTAAACCAAAAACACTTATAGGATGCAGATTAGAGATAGCTCTTATTATATCTGTTTTTCCTGTTTGCGGATCTCCCAACAAAAGAATATGCACTTTGTCAGAAGCAAATAACTGTAGAATGCAGGCTTCCTTTACAGTATCCAAACCAACAATATTAGGAGCAACAAATTTCTTAATATTTTCTCCAGCATTAGCTGAGAATTCTCTAAAAGCTCTCTTCTTTATTTTATAAGCAACATCAGAGTTTATGTTTTCAACAAATTTCTTTACATCTTTATCAGTAGCAGCAAGATTTAATTGTGGATAATCCATATCCAGCATTAGAGCTTCGCTTAAGCCAAGCTTTGCTGTAGAAAATCCTATTTTTCCTAACTTAGCTAAATATTTTATTTGCTTTAGCTCTCTTTTATCCAGGAATTCAGAGAGTTCTTTAATATAATTTCCTTTATACTTAGAAATAGGCAACATTAATTTAAACAAATCTAAAAATGTCCTTTTCACAATATATTGTATAGTTTTCTAGAATTATAAAGTTTTTGTTTTATTTGTTTCCGACAAATTTATATAGCAAATCTCTTTTTTAAAAATTATGAATGAAAAGATAAAAAGAGACATTATAGCTATAATTGATGAGTGCTTAAAATATATAAACATACAGGATATAGCAGGAATAAAAGAGCTTAGCAATCACACAATACATAATGCCTCTATCTTTCAGGACCAGGATTCTATCAGCATAGCAGTAATCATGTATGCCTTATCAAAGATATTTGACAGAAAAAAGACCATTAGCAAAGACATAATAAATATTCTAAAGAAAGCAAAACTTGCTCTAAAAAATAACAAATTTGAATTATACAGAAAAACCATAAAGAGTTTAATAGAGAATATTTCAAAAGAGGATTCAAAATTAAAATTATACATTCAGGAGGTTATTGAACAAGCACAGATAAAGAAAGGTAGCAAATTGTATGAGCATGGTATTTCAATGGCTCAGGCTGCTTCTTTATTAGGTATTTCACAATGGGATCTGATGAATTATGTTGGTAAGACAAAGATTTCAGATGCTTTCAAAGAAGCAATGAGTGTAGAGCAAAGGCTTAAATTTACAAGAGGTTTGTTTGAATGAGAACCATAATATTTGATTCTGGACCGATAATCAGCTTGTCTATGAACAACTTGTTTTGGGTATTACCTAGACTTAAAGAAAAATTTAAAGGAAAGTTCTATATCACACCCTCTGTAAAGAAAGAGATAATTGATAATCCTCTTAGCTCAAAAAAATTCAAATTTGAGGCTTTGCAGGTTTTAAAAGAATATAAGGATAATGTTTTAGAGCTTTTTGATAAACCTACTTTAAGACAAAAAACTATGGATTTATTAGATTTATCAAATAATCTTTTTTATGCCCATGGAAAAAATATCAATATAGTACAGTATGCAGAGATAGAAGTCCTAATTGCTGCTTTGATTTCTAGTGCAGATGCTATTATTATAGACGAAAGAACAACCAGATTATTAATAGAAAATCCAGAAAAGCTAAGAGAAATATTACAAAAAAAACTTCATACTACTGTCAGCATAAATAGAAACAATTTAGTAAGATTTAAAGGTCTCACTAGAAAGATAAAGGTAATAAGGTCGACTGAATTAGTGATGATAGCTTATGAGAAAGGTTTGCTTGATAAATATATTCTTAATATACAAAACCCAAGAAAAAATCTCTTGGATGGCTTGTTATGGGGCTTAAAGCTTAATGGTTGCTCTATTAGTGGAGATGAAATAAGCAAAGTTATCACTTTAGAAAGTCGATAAAAAGCCCTTTTTTAGACGAAAAAAAGGAAAAGATTTAAATATTATAATACCTATTCTATCCTCGTGGGGTGGATTTATTTCACTTTATTCAATATTTTGTAATAGAGGAGGTTATAAAAATGGCACAAAAAGTTGCAAAAGCCGGAGTAAAGAAAGCAAAAGGATTTCTATACTTCGTAGATAAGCAGGGTGACATTTCAAGAGCTAAGATGGCTCGTGGAAGGAAGAAAGGCAAAGCAGGAAAAGAGAAGGTTAAAAAGGTTGGTGTAAAGAAAGAAGCAGGATTCTTGTATTTTGTTGATAAGCAGGGAGATGTTTCCAAAGCCAAAATGGCTAGAGGAAGGAAATAAATTTTATTTTCTTTTTTTTGTTTCTTTTAATTTTTATGAACCCATCCTATGGAAAAAATAACATTTGCTAAGATTAATGAAGCAGAAAGGATATATGAGTTAATTAAAGAAGAAGGAAAAACAGCATATACATTAGATTTAGTTAAAGATTTAATCAATACAGAAGGTTCTTTATCTTTAATATTAAAAAATGATAAGATTATTGGAGCATTAGGAGCAAGAGCAGAAGGAAAGAATTCTGCTTGGTTATATTATATTGTTATTGATAGAGATTATAGAGAAAAAGGCTATGCTAAAAAGTTAATAGATAAATTATTTGAAGAAGCTAGAAAAAAAGGGATAAGAAGAATTGCATTAGATACCCCTGAAAAGGAATTCTTTGAAAAGTTCGGCTTTAAAGAAGTCGGAAGGATTCCTGATTGGCATGAGAATAAAGACCAAGTTATTATGTTCAAAGAATTATATTAGACAGTTCAATAATCTTTTTATACTAAGCTTAATTCTCTCTTTCTATGATTAAAGGTCAGGTTTTATCTGGAAAATTTGGAGAGATAGTTATAAGACAGAAGTCAGATGAAGAGTTTGAATTAGGAGAATTACTTATAGCAGAAAAGGAAAAGACAAAAATTTTATTACAGATTTATGAATTAGCTTATGGCAGCCAGATATCAGAGCAGAATCTTGAATTAATATCTGGAATGAAGTTAGAGGAAAATACAGATATTGATTTCTTTGATGAAAACCTGAGAAATTATAAACTTGCTTTTGCCAAGAATCTGATAACAATCGGTGAAGATGTGAAAACTTCCAAGATCTTGCCTGGCTTCTTTTCAGAGGTTAGAGAGATAAAAGAAGAAGATTTGCCTTTTCTGAAAAAACCTCAAAATCCATTATTTGTTGGTAACCTTAGAAGTGGTTCAAAAGTAATGAATTTACCAATATATCTACAGGGCAAAGATGTTTTATCCCATCATGTTTTAATACCTGCTTCAACTGGCAAAGGAAAATCTAATTTAGCAAGTATAATGCTTTGGAACCTGATTAATGAAGATTATTGCGGTGTTTTAGTTTTAGATCCGCATGATGAATATTATGGAAGAAATAATTTAGGATTAAAAGACCATGCTAAAAAAGAAAAAGTAAGTTATTATACTTCTGAAAATGTTCCCCCTGGATGCAAAACCTTGAAGATTAATTTAAAGACAATAAAACCTAATCATTTAGAATTTATGGAATGGAGCATCGCCCAGAAAGATGCTTTATCTTTGTTTTACAAAAAATTTGGAGATAAATGGATTGAATCAGTTATTCAAGAGGAAAAAATAGAAAATGTAGAAATTAATGAAGCAACTCTTGCAGTAATAAAAAGAAGAATAATGAATGTTC
>CAZENX010000027.1:0-10210 GCA_964513865.1 uncultured Methanosarcinales archaeon
ACCAAAAACAACTGCAAGAACAAGATAGATACCATGCCTAGACTTAAATAATCCTTTAATAGTTTTTTTAGTTATTTTTGCTTCATCTTTAATGAATAAAAAAGAGATTATAAGAATTATAATTACACCCAATAACTGTAATATATTAATTGATTCATTCAAAAAGAAAAATGCTAGAAATAGTATAAATATCGAATTAATACTGCCTATTGGCTTACAAAAAGATAATTCAAAGTATTTAATTAAACTTATTGAACAATATATTGCAACCACAGACAAAACACCTATTGTAATAATTAAAAACCATTCTTTATATGAAAGAAAAAAATCTATTTTTCTGATTATAGGTAAAACAAGTAAAGCATTAAAAAAATAAAAGATAGTTAAAAATTGAATTTCATTATTCACTTTTAGAGTTTTTTTCTCTAGTAAGCTTCTGACAACAAGGAAAAACATAGAAACTAGTGCGAAATAGAACCAATTCATAGAACATCTAGTATTTATATGATTTAATAAATTTTTCTTTTATCAATCCAAACAAGCACTTACCAATCCATAGAATAAAGGAGCTGGTCTTTCTAATCTTGATTTAAGCTCTGGATGAGACTGGGTAGCAACAAAATATTTATGTTTTGGTAATTCAATAAATTCTACTAATCTGCCATGTTTGCTTGTTCCTGAGAAGATTAAGCCATTTTTCTGCAGAATCTTATGATAATCAGGATTAACTTCATATCTGTGTCTATGCCTTTCAAAAGCATAATTTGCATTATACAAGCTATGAACTTTAGTACCTTTTTTTAGTTTGGCTTTATAGCTGCCTAGACGCATTGTTCCTCCTTTTTCCTTAACCTTTAACTGCTCAGGCAATATGCATATTACAGGAGCTTTTGTTTTTTCGTTAACTTCAGTAGAGTTGGCATCTTTTAATCCTGCAATGTTTCTGGCAAACTCCACTACAGCCATTTGCAGACCATAGCAAATACCTAAGAAAGGGATATTTTGTTCACGAACATGTTTAATGCAAGCAATTTTGCCTTCTGCCCCTCTGGAGCCAAAACCAAGAGGAACTATGATTCCATTAACACCTTTTAAGGCATCCTCCACTTTTATTTTTCCTTCCTCAATGTCTGTGGTTTCTATCCATTTTAGATTTATCTTGCATTTAAGATGAGCACCTGCATGAATTAAAGCTTCTACTATACTAACATAAGAATCTTTTAGGTCTGTATATTTACCACAGATAGCAACAGTAATCTTTTTTTTAGGATGTTTAATATTATTTACCAAAGCTTCCCATTTCTTTATATCTTTTGTTTTCTTTAGATTCAGTTTATTTTTGATTATCTTATCCAAGCCTTCTTTTTTGAATATCAATGGAAGTTCATACACTGTCTCAAGATTTGGGTTGCTGATAACCTCTTCTTCTTTAATATTACAGAACAAGGCTATCTTTTCCTTTGATTTTTTTGTTAATATATTTTTAGATCTTCCAATAATAATATCTGGCTGTATTCCTGCTTCCTGCAGCTTTTGAACACCCTGCTGAGTTGGTTTTGTTTTTTGCTCTCCGACACATTCTAATTCAGGAACATACGAAAGATTTACAAAGACTAGATTATTTTCTCCTAACTCCATCCTTAGCTGTCTGGAGGCCTCATAGAACCACATCATCTCTATATCTCCAATAGTTCCACCTAATTCTATTAAAACAACATCTGCTTTCTCTTTTTTTGCTATACTCTTAAATTGTCTCTTTATCTCATCTGTAACATGCGGAATCATCTGGACAGTTTTCCCAAGATAATCACCCCTTCTTTCTTTATCTATTACAGCCTTGAAAATTTTTCCAGAGGTTAGATTCCATTCAAACTTGCAGTTTATGCCCATAAACCTCTCATAATGTCCAAAATCCATATCTACTTCCCCACCATCATCTAAAACAAAAACCTCTCCATGCTCTATAGGATTCATTGTACCAGGGTCAACATTTAGATAGCCATCGCATTTAATTGGAATTATCCTTAAACCATTTAATAACTTGGCAATACTAGCAGTTACAGTGCCTTTGCCTAACCCAGAGAGAACACTACCGCAGATAACAATAAATTTAGTTAGCATAAAGGGAATGATAACTAAAGATTTTTATATTTTTCTATAAATCTCCAATCCAATCAGTAATTACTTTTCCTAATTCACTTTCATGACCTTTTAACCAATGGTTTCCATTTTTTATCAGTTTAATATCACATTTAGCTTTATTTTTAAGAATCTCTAAAGCTTTTTCAGGATTTTTCTGATAGTCATCCTTTGAACCAAAGATAGCCAAAACAGGACAATTAACATTCTTTATTTCTTTTAATTCTCCAGAAAAATCAAATATTCTTCCACATGTGCTTTCTGGGTCAGAAACTTGCAAGAATCTCTCTGGTGTTAATAAAGGATAGAACCGCATCCACTCTGGAACAACCTTTTTCTTTTTTTTAAGCAAATCTTTTGCTATCTTCAAAGATTCATTATATCTTTTTCCTAACATACCCTTTGCACAGTTAGCATCATCTACTGGTTCCAGTAAAACTAAAGCTTTTACACATTTATCTTTTGTTTTATACTTATAATAAGTAATCTTTTGGCAGCTTAAGCTATGGCCTTGTAGAATAATATCTTTGTAACCTTTTTTGTTTAGGAAATTAATAGCAGCTTTTATATCAATAATACACTCTTCGAATTTTTCTAAGCTGCCTCCGATTCTCTCATATTTTCCATTTTTTATAAATTCAGTTATAATACCAGCTCCACGATTATTAAAAGTTAAGAAAGCAATTCCTTTATTGTTTATTTCATCTGCAATAAAATCAAGAAATCTATTCTCATAGAAATTACCAATCCAAGAATGTACATGAATTAATACTTTATCAGTATTTCCTGGTTCACAAAGCAAACCATGCAACTCTAAACCATCCTTTGTCTTGATACGAACTAACTCACCTTTCATAATAGATGAATAATCAGAAAACTATATAAATTTTGTTCTATTTACCAAGCATATGGTTGATACTAAAACAACTATTGCTCCATGGAAGATAATTGCAGAGCTGTGGAATACATGGTTTACCTCTCCCAGCAGAGTTTCAGAAGATGAAGCTAAAAAGTATAGAGGGTGGTTAAGCAAGATAAAAAAGAAAAAAGCGCTTGTTCTTGGTGTTACACCAGAGATAAGAGAACCTTTGGCAGAATTTGGTTTTGAAACAACATGCATTGATATAAATCCAGAGATGGTCAAGGCAATGGATTCTGTTTTAAATGTAAAGAACCCAAATGAAAAGATAGTTATAGAAAATTGGCTTAACAGTACATTAAAAGATAATGAATATGACATTGTTTTAGGAGATGCTATCTTTCCTAATGTAAAATGGGAAGAAAGAAAAAAATTACTTTCAGAGGTAGCAAGAGTATTAAAACCTAAAGGGCTGTTTATAACAAGAGCGTTTTGTGTTCCAAGAGAAAAGAGATTTAAAAATGTTGATGAAATCTTTGAGCATTTTTCTAAAAGAGAAGCTAATTATGAAAATGCTTTAAAGTTTACTTTAGAGATACAGATACTTTTCTATAATCCAGAAAATCATGAAGGAACCTTCCTAAAATCAAAGGAAATCCTTGAAAAATTAAAGGATAAAGATGGATTTCATTTTGAAAGTGAAAATCTAAACAAGATATTAGAAATGGTTTGGAATTTTTGGTGTCAGAAATATGTTGATAAGGTATATTTGTACGCATATAGAGATTATGAAGAAAAGGAATATGAAGAATTCTTTGACATTATTGAAGTATATGAAGCAAATGACAATGAATATGCTAAGATTACACCAATGTATATTCTAAAATTAAAAGATTAGGCTATATGACTAACATGCTCTGCTTTACCTATTCGGATAACATTATCAACAAAAGTCTCTATCTTTGGCTCATGGCTTACAATAACTATCTGTTTTATATTTAAAGAATCAATTACCTCTTTTACCCTGTCTAACTGCTCTGTTGAGAATCCATCTGTTGGCTCATCTAAAATAATAAGATTTTTGGTTTTTATTCCTGTAATTAAATCATTTATCACTTTGTTTAAAGCTAATCTGTAAGCAAGGGCAACAGCTGTCTTTTCTCCTCCAGAAAGATTCTGCAAAGAGGTTTCATAGCCATTCTGCTCAATTACTGGAGTAAATTCCTCATCTAATCTTATATTCAAAACCTCATCCTCAATAAGCATATTGAACCATTCCTTAACCAATTCATTAAATTCATTATATACTTTACTCAAAACCTGCTTTTCCATAGCTGACATTAAATTTATAAAATATTCCTCAAGCCAGTTTTGTACCTGCATAATATAATTTATTTGTCCCTTAATCTTTATCTTCTTTTTTATCTCTTCTTCCAAATCTTTAATGATTTTATCAAGCATCTCCTTCTCTTTCTTTAGCTCGGAAATCTTTATTTCAAGCTCTTTTTGTTCATCTAGAATATTATTTAATAATTCTTTTTCTTTTTTGTATTTTTTATCTAAATCTTTGAATTTCTCTATTTTTTCTTTTATTTGTAATCTTTTTGTGTTCAGTTCGCCTATTTTCTTCTTAAATTCCTCTTTATTTTGTTTTAATTTAGAAATTCTTTCAATCTTTTCCTTTAGGTTTGATAATTTTACCTTGTTTACTTCTAATTTTTTCTCTTTTTCCTTTAATTCATTAATATTATTCTTTAATTTTTTTATTAACTCAGAAATTTCATTCTCTTGCTTTTCATATAATTCTATTTTTTCATTAAAATCTTTTAGTTTTGTATCTTCTTCAAGCTTGATATGTTCAATATGCTCTTTGGTTACCTTTTGTTTACAAACTGGACATGTATCTAGCTTAGTAATCTTTTCCTTTAATTCCTCTGATTTATTCTTTAGAACCAGCAATTCGCTTAACATATTTTTGATATTACCTAAATTATTCTCTTTATCTTCAACCTCTTTCTCTTTAGTTTTAATATCTTTGATTAATTCTTCATATTTTAAAAGCTCTTTTTCATCAATCTCTTTTTTTATTTTTTCTGTTTCTTCCCCAAGTTCTTCTGTTTCTTCATTTAATCTCTTATTTTGTTCTGAAATATATAGTATATTGTTATCATATAACTCTAATTTACTATTCAGATTATTTAGTTCCTGAATATCTTTTTCATACTTATCTAAAACCTCTTTCTGCTTTACCAAATCTTCGTTTATTTGCCTTAACTCTGGCTCTAGTTTTTTCATATTTGTTTTAATAGTCTCAATATTATCCTCTTTTTCCTTTTTCTGTCTCTGTTTTTCATCTAAATCAGCAACAGAAGCTTCGTATTCCTTTTTTTTACTTTTAAGCTCTCTTACATAGCTTTGAATGTTTTCCTTTATTCTCTTATATTTGTCAATTCCGAACACTTTTCTTAAGGTATCTAATCTGATGTCCTTGCTTTCATATAAAATCTGCTTCATCTCTTCTTGAGGAGTATAAACTGTAAAACGATAGATTAAATCCTTTGATTTTGCAATTAAAGATTTAGGATAACCTAATAAAGAAATAATCCTTGTTTTTAATTCTGTTGCAATTCCCTCTGTTTTCTTATCATCTATTATTATATAACCAGAGTCTTGCCTAACTGCATCTTTCATTCTCTTTAAGGTTCTTTTTACTATAATATCCTTATTCTCAAGAGAAAACCTTAATTCTACACCTCCAGAATTTTTTCCATGCCTAAGCAATACTTCACCAGGTAAATCTGATTTGATACCAAACAAAGCAAATTCCATAGCTAATAAGATTGTAGATTTTCCGGAGCCAATGTCTCCTGCTAATAACAGAGAACCTTCTGGAAACTTTATCTCTTCATTTACATAAGAACGAATATTCTCTAATTTCACTGATTTAAGAATCATAAGAAAGGAAAGTCTTGTAGATATTTATAGTTAATTGTTCTAGAGAATTTAATTGCCTTTAGTAAAAAGTGCGATAGAATACTTGTGGTATTTATTATCTTTGATTATACTCTCCAGAAATATATTTGCTTTCAGCTCCTTTTTACATATATCTTTGTTCTTTGGATCCAGATAAAATACTCTTAACATACTATCTAATTTTCTAATAAAATTTGATGCCTTACCTGTTTCATTATTCCTTGTATTGTCTGTTCCATTTCTAGAAGTTAATATGAATTTTTTACTAGGATACTCTTTCCCCCAGTAGTTAATTACCTCAGAATTACATGTTATTTCTAACATGCCCTCTTTAAAGAGTTTTGAATAATCAGAGATCATCCTATAAGCCTTTTGCTTATCTTGATTAAGATTCTCCAATGGTTTTTTTAGAAGTATATTTAAAATTCTTTTAAAGTCTATATAGGCTATGTTAGAATAAACTTTACTATCTTCTTTTTTTCTATCCCCCATTTTTTAACCGTATTGATTAAAATAAGTTTTCCTTTAAATCGTTTTTGGTTCACTAAAATATCTTTTTCATCATAATAATTAACTTTATTAATAATAAAAAATCTCCTTTTTTATGGCAGAAAATATCAACAATATTGTGGATAAATTAATAGACCTTTATAGAGAGGATTTTATTTTAAAAGAGATAAATCCTAAAGAAAGAAAAGACCATAGAGAATTTCTAATAAGACAACTAGAGAAACATAAAGACTATTATAATTACTTAAAAGATGAGATGATAATATTTACAGATAATAACAAAAATGTGTTAACTACAATAGAAAAGAACATGAAAGCTGTAATATCCTATCTGCTCATAGACGAAGCGTACATATATTTAACAATGAGAGGATATCAAAAAGTAAATAATGATGGTTTTGGGATGGTAATGATTAACAACGAAGAAAGACTTCCTTTAGTAAGGAATAGAAGTTGTGATTGGTTTGATTCTAGATTACAAAAAATAAACAATAGAAGGTTAAGATTCAGAAAGAGATATAAGAACAATAAAGTAATAATTAAATATTTATTAACATATAAAGAACTTGTTGAAGATGTTATAAAAGATGAAAAATTAATTGAGCAGTGGAAAGCAATCTTAGGAGAAAAACTAGATTACAATAAACATATAAAAATTAGTACTAAATCTCGAAAAAATGTTGATAATGCCTATCATAAAACCAATGGTATTAAAAAGGGTTCTTGTAGGTTTTATAGAAAGAGTAGTGGAAAAAGAGGCAGGTTTTAACCCCAACATTTAAATATGACTATTCTTTCTTTATATGAATGGAAAAAGAGCTGAAATTCAAGACTACTGCTGAAATCAAGGTTTCTAAGAAGATTGTAAATCAGGTTATAGGGCAGGATGATGCTGTCAAAGTTATAAAAAAAGCAGCTGACCAGAGAAGGCATGTTTTGCTTATAGGAGAGCCGGGCACTGGAAAGAGTATGTTAGGTTTAGCTTTAGCAGAATTATTGCCAAAAGAAAAACTAGTAGATGTTGTATCATTTTCTAATCCAAATGATGAAAATCAGCCAATGATAAGAACATTTCATGCTGGAAAAGGCAGGGAAATAGTTGCAAAAAGCAAGTTTCAGACAGGAAATGAGTTTATAAGATTTTTACCATTTATATTGCTTTTTGCCATGATCATATTTGGTTTTTACCAGTATCAGATGTGGAAATCAGGACAGATTTCTGATATCATATATGCAGCAATGTTGATAAGCACCATGGTTTTTGTTGTTATGATATCAGGTATAATGATTATCGGAACAAACCTTTCAAACAGGATGGGAAATAAAGCTCAAGCACCAAAAGTTATTGTTGATAATTTTAATAAAAAACAAGCCCCTTTCTTGGATGCAACAGGAGCTCATGCTGGAGCATTATTAGGAGATGTACTTCATGATCCTTTTCAAAGTGGTGGTTTAGGAACACCTGCTCATGAACGTGTAGTAGCAGGTATGATACATAAGGCAAACAACGGAGTTTTATTTATAGATGAAATTGCTACTTTACAACCAAGTACGCAGCAAGAACTACTTACTGCATTACAGGAAGGGAAATATTCTATAACAGGGCAATCTGAAAGATCAGCTGGGGCAATGGTAAGGACTGAACCAGTTCCATGTAATTTCATTCTTGTTGCAGCAGGAAATTATGAGACTTTAAAGAACATGCACCCTGCATTAAGATCCAGAATCAGAGGTTATGGTTATGAAGTTTACATGGAAGAAACTATTCCTGATAACACAGAAAACAGAAACAGATTGGCAATATTTGTTGCCCAGGAAGTTGTAAAAGATAAGAAGATTCCCCACTTCAGCAAAGAAGGGGTTGATTTTATTATAGAGGAAGCAAGAAAAAGAGCTAACAGGAAAGGTCATCTAACTTTAAGGTTGAGGGAGTTAGGAGGATTAATAAGAGCTGCTGGTGATATTGCTTTAGAACAAAAATCTAAATTTGTTATGAAAAAACATATAGAAGAAGCAAAGAAGATAGCTAAGACATTAGAGCAGCAATTAGGCGATAAGATAATAGAAAGAAGAAAGGAATATGAGGTTATAATAACAGAAGGCAAAAGAGTAGGAAGAGTTAATGGTTTGGCTGTAATAGGTGGAGAAACAAGCATTTATTCAGGATTAATACAACCTATTGAAGCAGAGGTAACCCATGGAGGAAAAGAGAAAGAGATAGTAGCTACAGGAAAATTAGGTGAGATAGCAAAAGAGGCTATAAAGAATGTCTCAGCTATAATAAAAAAATTCTTTGGAGAAGACATAAGAGGTAAATATGATATCTATGTACAATTTTTGCAGTCTTATGAAGGAGTAGAAGGAGATTCTGCAAGTATAGCAGTTGCAACTTCTATAATTTCAGCTTTAAAAAAAATACCTATTAAACAAGATTATGCTATGACAGGTTCTTTATCTGTTCGTGGTGAGGTTTTGCCAATAGGAGGGGTATCTGCAAAAATAGAGGCAGCTGTTGATGCAGGTATAAAAAAGGTTCTAGTACCAAAATCTAATCTGAATGATATTGTTGTTGACAAGGAAAAATTAAAGAAAATAAAGATAATTCCAGTAAAAACAATAACAGATGTTCTAAAAGAAGCATTAGATTGGAAAGGAAAACAACAAATATTAAAGAAGATATTGAAGAAATGACTATTTCTAGATTAAATATTATAATATATTTATAAAAATTTATAAAAGTAAGTCTATTCCTTTGTTGAGAAATGGTAAAAGCAATATTAACTGGCTTTGAGCCATTCGGTCCTTATAAGTTTAATCCTGTTCAAGATATAACTGAAGAGTATGATGGACAAAAAGTAGGGGATATAGAAATTTGTGGTTTGGTTCTACCATCAACTTATTATGGTGCTTTTGATTTATTATCTAAAAAGATTAACCAATTATCACCAAACATTATACTTAGCACAGGATTAGCGTCAAGAGTTAAAGGCATAAGGTTTGAAACAACTGGAAGAAATATTATGAATGGCAAATATCCGGATGCCAAAGGGTTTGAACCAAAAAACAAACCCATTATTAAGGAAGGAAAAGCAGAGTATAAAATAAATGTGAATGTTGCAGATTTAAAAAATTTACTTTCTAAAGCTGGAATTCCTGTAGAAATCTCAAATGATGCAGAAGGATTTATTTGTAACTCATTGTTATATCTAACTTTGAGAAAAATCCATGAAGAACAACTACCAATTAAATATGTTTATTTTCACATACCTTGGACAGATGATTATCTTGGTAGAATAAAACTTGAGAAAGGAAAAATTACAATCAAAAAACAAGATTTAAGAAGAGGAATTGAAATCTTACTAAAAAATATGTAATAACCCTCAAATTCAATATAATCTGTTATATTAACTTTACTTCCACTTAACAACTATATCATCAGTTCTTTCGTATGGTTTTATTTCAGTTTCATTTAATTTCATTCTAATGCCTGCTTTATGTTTTAATAAACCAAGCCATGCAATCATTGCAGCATTATCAACCAAAAATTCATTTGCAGGAATAAAACATTTTGCATTTCTATCCTTACACATCTTCTCTGACATTTCCTTTAGTCTATTATTGCAGGCAACTCCTCCTCCTAGAACTAGTTCATCTTTATCGCAATGAGCCATTGCCCTCTCTGCAACTTCTAAAAGCATTGCGAAGACAGTTTCCTGAACATAATAGCAT
>CAZENX010000028.1:0-10152 GCA_964513865.1 uncultured Methanosarcinales archaeon
CTTCAGTACAGATACAGGGATATCATTTTGATCTTAAAGACTTTATGACAGTTTTTGAAGAAAAGCATAATATTTCTTTAAATTCTTGTGCATATTGTCATAACTATTCCAGAAATAATGAAAATTCAGTTTTATTTTTACCAAAATTTGAAAAGTATATAAAAAAATATCCCTTATTCTCGAAAGAAGATGTTAAGAATCTTGGAGAATATCTTAAAAAAAGATTGGGCAATGGTGCAGGACTGGAAGTTTTTAATCGATTTGTCCATAGTCCAATAAAACCTTCTAAAAAGTTGTTGGACCATACAAAAGAGATGATAGACAAACAGCAAATCTTTAACCTGATTGATGATCAAATTACTGCATATAATGCTATTATGCATAAGGCAAAAAAATTGTCTGAATCAAAAAAGAAATCAGTTATTATTGTGAAAGGGGGGCCCGGAACAGGAAAATCAGTTATAGCATTGGAAGTTATGGGTAAATTGATGAGAAAAGGTAAAATAGTCTTTCATGCAACTGGTTCTTCGGCTTTTACCAAAACATTAAGAAAGATTTTAGGTAGAAGAGTTGAAAAATTATTCAAATTTTTCTTTAGCTTTACTCAGCATAAAGAAAATGAAATTGATGTTCTTATTTGTGACGAAGCTCATAGAATTAGAAAAGATAGTAATGATTATGGTGTACCATGGAATCTAAGGTCAAAAAACCCACAGATTGAAGATTTGATAAGACCAGCAAAGTTATCTGTGTTTTTTTTGGATGAATTTCAAATTGTTAGACCTAATGAAATTGGAAATGTAGATTTAATAAAAGATACAGCAAAGAAGTTTGGTGCAGAAATATATGAATTTGAGTTAAAAACACAATTTAGATGCAGTGGTTCTGATTCATTTTTACAATGGATTGATAATATTTTTGGAATAAGAGAAACAGATCAGCAGTTTTTAACCAAAGAAGATAAGATGGAATTTAAAATATTTGATAATCCTTTAAAACTTAAAGAAGCTATAGTTCAAAAAAACAAAGAAAAAAATAATTGTGCGAGACTTGTTGCTGGTTTTTGTTGGCCTTGGAGCGAACCTAATAATGATGGTAGTTTAATCAATGATGTTAAGGTTGGTAACTTAGAGATGCCATGGGAAAAAAAAGATGAGTTTTGGAAATGGGCTACTGATATTAGTGGAATGGAACAAGTTGGAACAGTATATACAGCTCAAGGTTTTGAATTTGATTATATTGGTATTATTTTTGGTAATGATTTAGTATATGATAAAAACAAAGGTGAATGGGTAGGTAAACCTAAAAATTCTTATGATAAAATGGCAAAAAAAGATCTTTCTAAATTTACAGAGCACCTTAAGCATGTTTATAGAGTTCTATTATCAAGAGCACATAAAGGAGTTTATGTTTATTTTATGGATGAAGATACTAAACAGCATTTTGTTGAGAGAATGCACATCTAAAACTTGATGTTTTCAATTAATTCTTTAAATTCTTTGCTGTTAGAATTTAGTTGTTCTATATATTCGTTTAGTAGTTTTTCACCTTCCTCAGAATTGAAATCAATAAATTCTATTTTTAAATTCTCTCCATTTACCTTTCTAAATTGATTCAGTTTAAAGTCAATAGTATATCCTTTATATTCTGGTAGTTTTTTAGTTCTTGTATTCATTAGTTCTTAGATAAAATAGAGATTTATATATTTTTAAAAGAAATTTCGAAATATTTTATAGATGTCTAGTGGTTTATCCGATTTTTTTGGAAAATACTTGAAAGCTTATTTAAATAATCCAAAAAAACCTCTCCAAATTATTTGGAACAGTTTTGGTTTAGGTTCACAAGTAGGTAAATTTATAGCAGAGTTTTCATTGGTAGGTTCTAAACCCTCACAACATACCTCAAAACTAGTAAATACAACTTGTCCTTGAGTTCTACAATTTACTTCTGTTAGATATTTTGTATCACATTTTCCTGAATAAAATTCAAATATATCACATTTTTCACTTTCATTAAATATACAAAATGCATTTATTAGATCTCCATTTTCATCTTCATTTATTTCAAGAGTATATCCCCTATGAACACAATAAGCTTCAACAGTAGGAGTTATAATCTGGTTACTAGCAAAACTATAAGAAATAGATATTATAAAAAAACATAGTGTAAATATTATTACATAATTTTTCATCTTCTATAAATGTTATATATGATTGTTATTATAAATATTTCTATTTTTTAGAAAGATTTATGAATAAGAATAGTATTATTTTATAAATGATAAATAAAAAAAAGGTATTGATTCTTTTCTTTCTAAGTGTTATAATAGTTTTAATTTCTTCTTGTAAATCTCAAGAAAAAAATTTTATTGAATATTCAGAAAATTTATTAGAATCAACAGTTTTTATACTTGCTACAAATTTAGAAAACAACATAGTTATAGATTATAGTTGGGGTACGGGGGTCATTATTAATGAAGAGGGTTATATTCTAACAGCATCCCACGTTTTAGAAGGTTTTGAAGATAGGATTTTTGTTTTGTTTATAGATTCATATGGAACATGTACACATTATTATGAAGCAAAAAGAAAAAATATTGATTTAGGAGATGAACGTGATTTGGCAATAATAAAAATAGATATTCAATCAGACCACCCATTAACATATGTAAAAATATATGAGAAAGACGTAAAAATTGGTTCTTCTGTGGCCTTTACTGGGTTCCCATGGACTGCTCAATGGGAAACAGAAGAAGAGAAACAAAGATTCATTGATGAGCAAATAACTCCTTTTTTAAAGGATGGTATAAAACCTACACAAATAACTAAATTCCTAAACGAAGGAATAATTTCGTCTACCTTTTGGAGCCGTAAGAAAGAAAAATCATTAAATTATTATTATCTAAATTCTTTAGGTAATAGAGGAGATAGTGGTGGCCCTGTCTTTCTTAAAAGTAATGGACAAGTTATTGGTTTAATACATGGAGGCCCCTTGTTTCTTGATATTTTATCATTAGGTGTTTCAAAGGTTACACCGATTAATGATATCCCGAATATTCTTGAAAAGTTAAAATAATTTTCCGATAAATTTCTTGTGATTTATTCATTTTTTCTAAATAGATATTTTAATGTTTTTCTAAATCTTTTTATATTATTTAATTTACCTTATCTTTATGGCAACGAACCATCTGAAGAAAGTAACTTTTAACATAAATAGAAGAAAGGTTCAAATAAGTATTATGACTTCTAGTAATCCGTTTGGTTTAAATAAAAAAGAAAGAGAAGAATTTAATAAAGAATTTTTCACTCTGATCAAAGATAAAGAAGTGAAATTATTATTAATAAATTTAGCAATGCATTTTTATGAGGATTATAGAGAATATTTTATCCACACAAATGAAGTCGTTCCTTTTTCAAAAAGAAAAAACATAATAAAAAGAGAATCTATCAGAGCAGTTCCTACCTATCCTTATTTTGAATTATTAACAAAACATTTAGATGAAGATTGGTATGTATCTTTCCATCATAAATTTAAAAAAGAGCGTATTGCTCAAACAAATTTCCCATATATGGATATTTATACAAAATCAACATTTGAACGAATAGATAAAAGTTGTAAAAGTTTTAAAAATAATGCCAGAAAATTATTAAAAGAATATAGGGAAAAGAATTATAATTTCAATTATGATGAAAAAACAAAAAAGCTGAAAGGTAATGTAATCTTACTAGGAGGTACAGGTTTTATATTTAATGAAGTTTTTGGACTACCTTTCGTTGTAATAAATTTACTCACAAATTCTTTTTTAGACTATGCTTATTTTAAAGAAACAGAAAATTATTATTTAAAACCTGGCATTTATAAAATAGAAGCTAATTATTTAAAAAAAGGTTTTGGATATTATCGTCAAGGTTTTGTTATAAAAAAAGCTAAATTAATTAAAGAATTAAAAGAAAAATCTAGTATATATAATGAAAACTTAATACCAATTACCGATTATAAATGGAGTTTTAAAACTGATTTGATTTCTTTTTTTTATAAATTTATAAAGAAACCTTCAATAATAATTAAAAACAAATTAATCATATTTTTAAATATTTTAATTTATATATTAATAGCATTAGTTATAATTGGAAGTTTTTTCTACTGGATATATGATATTTTCTTAAAATAATCATTTTATCTCGAGGAGTTTTGTGGGTCATGTTTTAATTAGAGTATGTCGGAGGCCTCTGTCTGTTATCTTATTTCCTCAACCTAATCAACCCTGCTTCTACTCTGGCAAATTTAACTGATTTTCTATTATACTTATCTAAATCAATCTTATATTTCTTGGCTAATTTCCTGACTATTGGCAAAACCTCAACATCTGCTTTGCTCCAGTAAGGCCTTAACTCTCTCAGGAAGATATTTACAGTAACAGGACCAACACCATAGAACTCTTTTAATTTAGACTCTAAATCCTTACCATCTTTAGCTTTTTTATATAACAATTTCAAACTTCCTTTGTATTCTTTCAATAATTTTTTACAAATTAGCAACAATTTAGCAGATGTCTTTTCATCATACCTTACATAACCTCCTCTGGCCATAACCTTCCTGACAAGATAGCTCCAGCCAGCTTTCAGTACCTTCCTTGGTGTTAATTTATCATAATAAACAAAGCTTTTATAGGTATTCCTGGCTATACTTTCTGTAATTCTGGCTCCATACAAAATACTGGCAAGAAACCATTTAAATAATTCTTTTTCTTTTCTTAAATTAATGCCAAGCTCTTCAGAATATAATTTGCTTTTCTCTAGGTTCATAATAATCAGAAAGATTTCAACTTTAATAAATTTTATTCATAACAAACCAAAACATTTATATAATCATTTTTTCTACCTCTATATACGGTTCCAGGTAGAGCCTTGTCTTCGGACAGAATCCACTTCGGTGGAATACCGCACTGTGTTCCCCGTTCTTGCAACCGCAAGGCGGGTAAAGTTTTCAGGAAAAGAAAAGATTAGATTCTATAACTTATACCTTCAACTTTAATAAATTTTATTCATAACAAATGTAATTCTTTCAATACAAACAATAAAGTATAAAAATAATAAAGTTTATATATTATAAGTTTATACTATAGTATAAATATATACTATAGGTGATAAAAATGAATATTTTGCATTATCCAAGGTTAGATACAATCTTGAATGTAGAAAATATAATAAAAAAGGCAGAAGAACCATTGTCAAAGAATGAGATAGACAGAAGACTAAAAAAGAAGATAATGAGGCCAACTATAAATCTAATCTTCAAATATCTTGAAGACAGTGGTAAGATAGCTGTATTAAAAGAAGGTATTATCTGGATATACAAAGATGATATCTCAAAGAAATTGAAAGAAAAGTTAAATAGCTCAGTCAAAGTAATGTAAAGATGAAGGAAGTAATAATACGATTTGAAAGAGAAGCATATCAGGAGTATAAAGAGCTGCAAAAAGCAGTAAAGGAAGGAAAGATATCTAAAAAGAAACCAACTTATAAGCAATTGCTGAATTCAATAAACAAAGCCTTAAAGAATATAAAAGCAGATTACAAATATGGAGATTTAATTCCAAGGAAATACATAACAAAAGCAGCTATTCAGAGATATGGAACAGATAAGATATTAAGAGTAGAGCTTGTTGGCTACTGGAGATTACTCTATACAATAATAGGAAATGAAGTGAAGATTATTGCCTTTGTACTTGAATATATGGATCATTATAGATATAGTAAGTTGTTTGGTTATAGAAAAAAATGAAGGAAGATAAAATTTTAAAGAAATATAAGAAAGTATTTGAAGCTCTAGAAGAATATGACAGAACTGGAAAATTGCCTAAAATAGATAAGAATTCTATAAAATTAGAAAAGTCAAATAAATAGATTATTTTGCATTAGCTTTAATAAACCAAAACCTTTATATACTTTTTATCCTCTAAAAAGCTAAAATGAATTTTTATTATGCCGCTTTATTTGGTTTTGTCGGCGGTATTACAAGGGCTTGTGTCGGAGTTCTTAAAAATAAAGCTTACAGAAAGAAAAGATTCAAAATAACATATTTTCTATGGACAGTCATCCTTTCAGGAATAATCGGAATGTTCTGCGGCTTGTTCTTCATAAGCGATTACAGATTTACATTGTTAGCAGGCTATGCAGGAACTGACTTGATTGAAGGAATATATAAAATATTCAGAAAAAAATAAATACTTTTATATATAATAAAAAATATATATAGTAGTATGAATAATACTAGCTCAATTCAAAATGGAATGGATTTTGCTAGTTATGACTCTTGGTTCTATTATTTTGAGTAAATCTGTGTTTCATTAACCAGATTTGTATCGATATTCTGGCTTGAAACCCGTATAAACCAAGAGGCAAAGGAGTATAAAATGAAAGAGCTGTTAACTGATAAGAATGTAGAAGGATATGAAAAGATAGTAACACCAATAAAACTAAAAAAGAAATATCCAATATCAGAAATATCAAAAGAAATTGTTTTAAGAGCAAGAAAAGGTATACAGGATATTCTGGATAAGAAAGAGAGAAGAATAATTATCATAACAGGACCTTGCTCAATTCATGATACAACAGCAGCACTAGAGTATGGAACAAGATTAAAGGATTTATCAGAGAAAGTAACGGATAAGATTCTTATTGTTATGAGAACCTATCTGGAAAAACCAAGAACCTCATTGGGATGGGAAGGATTATTGTATGATCCAGATTTGAATTATACATATAACATGGATAAGGGATTAGGATTATCAAGATCACTATTATGCGAAATAACAGGTATGGGAATTCCAACAGCAACTGAAATCCTGCATCCTTCTGTTCCCCAGTACATTGATGATTTGATATCATGGGCAGCTATTGGTGCCAGAACAAGTGAATCTCCCACACACAGAAATATGGTATCCGGGCTATCATTTCCCGTAGGTTTTAAAAACAACACAGTTGGGGATGTTGAAGTTGCTGTAAATGCAATGATAGCTGCTGCTGGAAAACATGCTTTCATAGGAGAAAATGAATATGGAGTAGGATGTAAAGTCAAAACAAAAGGAAATAAATACACACATGTTGTTCTTAGAGGTGGTAATGGAAAATCCAACTATAACTCTGAATTTGTTGATGAAACACTAAATCTTTTAGAAAAGAAAAACTTGCAAAGAAATATAATGATTGACTGTAGCCATGGAAATACAAACAAAAAATATACACTTCAACCAAAAGTTTTTGATGAAGTAGTTGAACAGATAATTAATGGAAAAAAAGATATTATAGGTATAATGTTAGAATCTAATCTATATGAAGGTAATCAACCTTTAGAAGATCTTAAAAAATTGAGATATGGTGTTTCTATAACAGACAGCTGTATTGGTTGGGATACAACAGAGAAGATTGTTTTAGATGCTTATAAGAAGTTATAAAAAAATCTAATTATTCTCAAGAATCCATTTTTTAAGCTCATTATATTATTTCTAACAAGTAGTAAAAATAAAAAGCTTTATATATAATCTCAATATAACTTTCTGTAGTTTGCGGGGTGCCAGAATGGAAGAAGAATTTGTCTTATTGAACAGGAATTTATTAAGAAAATATGAGGACAAGATAACAGAATTAAGGAATACAAGCATATAAGTAAATTTTATAAATAACAAATAAATCTTTTTTCTTGGTGATACTATGGATATTAATGCTGAAATTAGCGAGAAAAGCCTTGAGATTTTAAAGGAACTAAATAATAAGAAAGTTAATGAGATAATTGAATATTACGTAAAATTATGCAAACCAAAAAAGGTAACAGTTTTAGATGATTCTGAGGAATCCATACAATATATAAGGGATTTGGCAATAAAGGACAAAGAAGAATCTTCCTTAAAAACAGAAGGACATACTATACATTTTGACAGTTTCTATGACCAGGGCAGGGATTTAGAAAATACAATAGTTCTCTTGCCAAAAGGGTTAAAGCTAAGCAAGGCAATAAAGACAAAAGAAAGAAAAGCAGGCTTAAAGGAAATCTTTAAGATAATGGAGGGTGTAATGAAAGGAAAAGAGCTATTGGTAAAATTCTACTGCCTTGGCCCAAATAATTCAAAGTTTTCAATCTGTGCATTGCAATTAACAGATTCTTCCTATGTTGTCCATAGCGAGGATATCTTATACAGGCAGGGTTACCAAGATTTCAAGAAATTAAAAGATAAAAATGACTTTTTCCATTTCATACATTCAGCAGGAGAATTAGAAAATAACGTAACAAAGAATATAGGCAAGAGAAGAGTCTATATGGATTTAGAGGAAGAAAGGGTTCTTTCAGTAAATAATCAATATGCTGGTAATAGTGTTGGTTTAAAGAAATTAGCTTCAAGATTAGCTATCAGCAAGGCTCATAAAGAATCATGGCTATGTGAACATATGTTTATAATGGGTACTCATCCTGAAGGAAAAAACAGGATAACATACTTTACAGGGGCATTCCCAAGCGGATGCGGAAAAACCTCTACAGCAATGATTCCAGGGCAGACAATTGTAGGGGATGACCTTGCTTATATAAAACCAGATGAAGAAGGTTATGCAAGAGCAGTAAATGTAGAGCAGGGAATATTTGGAATAATACAGGATGTAAATCCAATAGATGATCCATTAATCTTTAAATCAATAACAACTCCAAGAGAATTAATATTCTCAAATGTTTTGATAAAAGACAAAAAACCTTACTGGCTGGGCATGGGTCAAGAACTGCCAAAAGAAGGAATAAATTATTCAGGAGAATGGAAACAAGGCAATAAAAGAGATGGAAAAGAGATACTAGCAGCTCATAAGAATGCAAGATATACAATAAGAATTAATGAATTAGAAAATGTGGATGAAAGGGCAGATGATCCTGAAGGAGTAAGGGTAAGAGGATTTATATATGGTGGAAGAGATTCAGATACTTCTGTTCCTGTCTTGCAATCATTAAGCTGGGCTCATGGTGTTTATATTGGTTCTATTTTGGAATCAGAGACAACAGCACAGACAACAGGACAGGAAGGTGTAAGAAAACATAATCCCATGTCAAACATAGAATTCTTAACAGTTCCTTTAGCAACCTACATTGAAAATCATATAAAATTTGGAGAAGCTCTTGACAATGCTCCATTGATATTTGCAACAAACTATTTTATTAAAGAAAACAACAAATTCCTGAATGAAAAGATTGATAAGAAAGTCTGGCTAAACTGGATGGAAGGAAGAATCCATGAGGAATATGATGGTTTAGAAACTCCGGTTGGTATTATTCCAAAGTATGATGATTTAAAACTTCTTTTTAAAAAGATATTCAATAAAGATTATACTCAGGAAGATTACATAAAGCAGTTCTCCATAAGAGTAAAGAAATATCTGGAAAAATTGGATAGAATCGAGCCAATCTTTAAGGAGGAAGATAACATCCCAAAGATTTTCTTTGAGCATCTAAACCAGGAAAGAGAAAGATTAGAGAAAGCATTGAAAGAAAAAGGAGAGGTTATTTCACCTTTTGACTTTTCCTGATTTTCTTTTTTATTAAAAAATAATTAACTAAGAACAGGATACCTATTATAAATAAAGGTACAGGAATAATTAATATGGTTAAATAATGGATATCTCTAAAGGTCATTATAATATACCATATACCAAGAGTAATAAAGATTATTCCTCCTGCTAATTCAAACCTCCATGCAATTACAATAGCAATTATTAAAATATATGTAGGAACAAGATGTATTAAAAAAGCACCTATTGCCTGCCAAAATGTATATCCTTCTGCAAAAACATCAAGTGCAAATAAACTAATAAATACAGTAAAAACTATTGCCAAGATTCTTGGTGTCCAAAACAACCATTTATTTTCTTTTCTTTTTCTTTTTTTCATTTTTAAAAAACCATTCATATATCCCGAAAACCCATACTAATGTATAAGCAATTGAAACAAAGAACAGCCCCCATTGTTTATTTATATAAGAAGTAATATAATAAAAGGGCTGTGACAACAATCCCAAAACAAAACCCCACTTATTCTTTTTAGCAACTAAGATTATAGCAGAAAGCCCAAATACTATTAAACCAATTTGGGATATTAAGTCTAACATAACTATCATAT
>CAZENX010000029.1:0-10047 GCA_964513865.1 uncultured Methanosarcinales archaeon
ACTCTGGATTAAGGAAATATATAATCCCCAGAACAAGCATCTATGGGTGGAATATACAAAATAAAGAAAGTCTTGTTGAATGGATTATCAATGCTAATAAAGGAAAAAAAGAGTTGAATATATTTACTGACCAGTTTTTTTCGCCAATCTTTACAAATAATCTTGCCCAGATAATATTTGAGCTTTATGAATCTAGAATCTTTGGCTTATATAATGTGGTTGGCACAGAAAGAATCTCAAAATATGATTTTGCAATGCTTGTTGCAGAAGTTTTTGATTTAGACAAATCATTAATTAAAGAAACAACTTTGGATAAAATAAAATTAAAAGCAAAAAGACCAAGAGACATCTCTTTAAAGATAGATAAGATAAAGAAGGTTTTGAAAAGAACAAGACTTCTTAATGCAGAAGAAGGGCTTAGGATGATGAAATCAAGGAAGAATTTGCAATTATAAGTGGTAGAATGAATATCAAAAAAATATCCAAATCCATACTTACAAAATTCCCAAGGTTCTATTCAATCTTTTTCTCATCTTTTGACAGCTATCAAAGATTTAAGTTTGTAGCTAACTTGCTAAAAAAAACAAAAGTAAAAACAATATTGGATGTTGGCGGAGATATAGGACACTTAAGATATTTTTTGCCTAAGAAGAAGATAGTAACTGCAGATATCTCTGATAAAGCAGACATTAAGATAAAAAAAACAAAAAAATATAAGCTTCCTTTTAAGGACAAAGAGTTTGATGCTGTTGTAACGATAGACACTTTTCAATATGTAAAAAAGGAACAAAGAAAGGATTTTATTAAAGAGTTATTAAGGGTTTCCGAACAATATGTTATAATAACTGCTCCCTTTTTTTCAAAAAGTGTTGTTGAAGCAGAAAAGGAATGCAATACCTTCTATAAAAAGATATTCAAGAAGGATAATCGTTGGTTTGCTATAACCTTAAAACATGGTATTCCTAAATTTAATGAACTTAAAAACTCAATAAAAGATTACAGTTATAAGGTATATTCCAATGGATATTTACCGAGATGGAAAATAATGATGAAAATGAATACAATCTTATATTCCTTTCTTTTGCCATTCGGACTTTTGTTTAATGGCTTTTACAATATATTTTTTTACAGGTTCGATAATAAAAAACCGAGCTACAGAAAGATAATCTTTATAAAATTGAGAAAATAACTTTATAAAATGGAAAAAACAAAGAAGGTAACTGTTTTTATTGATACAGAAGGATTTTGGGAAGAGCCAGTCAGAAAATCCTTTAATAATGAAAAGGTAGTTTTGGGTATAAAAAAGATATTAGACAAATACAATATTAAAGCTGTCTTTAATGTTCTTGGAAAGGTAGCTGAAAATAATCCGGCTTTATTGAATGCATTACATAGAGATAAGCATGAGATTGCTTCCCATGGCTATGCTCATGAAAGCTTTGTTCAGATGAATAAAGAAGATATTAACAAAACATTAGAAAGGGCAGAGAAGTTTATATACCAGGCAATAAGAACAAAGCCTGAAGGTTTCAGGGCACCTTGGACCTTAATGAATAAAGAGGTTTATGATATTTTGAATAAAAGGGGATATAAATGGACAAGCAACAAAAGAAGGCTGCATGTTGAACAGGTGGATAACCCTGCTTCTTCCTATAAGAAGATATATGAAAGAATTCCTGCAAAATTATTTATTAAATTAAAATCACTATCTTATAAAAATAAACCATTTATGATTGGAAAGGTAAAGGAGATACCTATGTATTCTTCTATGGATGGGGAGCTTTTAGGATTACTAGATCCAGAGCAGGAGTCTCCGAAAGAATGGCTTAACTATGCTTATAAAAGCTGGATATCTCAATTTAACAGTTCAGGGAAATATTTTAACCTTAACCTGCATGACTGGTTGATTGGAACCTCTAATCGTTTAGTTTTGCTGGATAAGATATTGAATTATATGAAAAACAAAAAAGCAAAGTTTGTTTTAGCTAGGGATTTAAAATAAAATGAATATAGAGATAAAAGAAATTGAAAAGAAATCTGATGAAAGAGGATGGTTAATGGAATTTATTCGTATGAGCGAGATAAAGAATAAACAAGGGCAGGTTTATGTTATTACATTAAAGAAAAATGCTGTTAGGGGTAATCATTATCACAAGAGAAAGAATGAATGGTTCTCTGTAATAAAAGGAAAAGCGCTTTTTGTTTTGAAAGATATAAACACAGGGGATAAGAAGGAAATTGAGTTAGATGAGGGAACAGAGGAAAAAACAATGGCATTGTTAGTTCCAAGCAATACTGTCCATGCAATAAAAAATAATGAAGATGAAGAGGCAATTGTTATTGCATTTATAGATGAAGAATTTGATGAAAAAGATCCTGATACTTTCTTTGAAAAGATTATTTGATTCTTTTTAATTCTTTTTTAAACTTTTCAATTTCTGATTTTTTTATCTCTGGAATAACACCTTCATAGCCACAATCTTTACAGTTGTCTCTGTAAACCTCTGCTCCTCCTATAAAATACCTTCCTGTAGATGTAATTATATCAGTGCTTCCGCATTTCGGGCATATCTTTACATATCTTTCCTTTTTCATGTTATTTCATCAATTATCTTTAGAACACTCTTTCCTGTCTCTTTTGTTGTGAATCTCTTCTTGAATAATCTATAGCTATTGTCAGCAATCTTTTCTCTCAGCTTTGGTTCATTTTTCAATAACATTATAGCTTTTGCAAGAGATTTTTCATCATCCATTTTGCAAAATAAAATATCTTTTTTGTTGGTAAATGCTTCTCTCATAGCTTTAGCATCTCCGCTTATCAAAGGTTTTTTCATAGCAATGATCTCATAAATCTTATTGCCAATAACCCTTTGTATCTTCTTCAAATGGTCCCCGAACATTCCAAGACAAACATCAGCATCTGCAATATAACCTGGAAGTTTCTTAAAATCAACCCATCCTGTAAATTTCACATTTGTATTTTGTAATCTTTTTGACAACTTAACCATCTCATTATATGTCTGCCCTGTTCCTACTAAAAGAAATTCAATGTCTTTTTCTTTCTCTAATATTTTTGCTGCTTTTAATATATACTTTATGCCATGCCCTGGAATAAAGGAACCATAAAATAAAACTCCGAACTTTTTATCTTTCCTCTTGCTCTTTCTTGGATAAAATACCTTATCATCAGCTCCTACAAATATTCTTCTGAACTTTTTCTTATCAAGATTAAACTTTTTTACAAAATAATTTATATGTTCATTTGTATCAAGCAAAACAATATCAGAAAATTTGCAGCTGTACTTATCAAAAAAGGAATATATCTTTGCTTTCAAAGAATCTTTTCTTACTAATTTTCTAGATTCAACCAAAGCCTCATAATCAGAGATAAAAACATCAAAAACTATCTTTTTTTTATTAAAAAGTTGCATTGCTTTTGCTGCCATTAAAACAAGTTTTCCATTCGGGATAATAATATCATAATCCTTTTTTAATAATCTTTTTTTTATATTGAAATATTTGAATAATCCATGAGCAAGAAATATCCTGACATTGGCTTTGTTTTCTTTTAAACCATTATACATAACCCTCCCTCTGGTATATCTGTCTAATCTCCAGTTGCCAATCATCAAAATCCTTGGTTTTCTTTTTTTCATCTTTATTCTATTATATTTTTATACAAACTTAATACTTGTTTTGAGATTGTTTCTCCATTATAAACTTTCTTGGCTTTTCTTCTTCCGCTTTCTCCTAATCTTTTTCTTAATCCCTTGTTTTCCATCAATCTCTCAATCATATTTCTTAATTTCAGGATGTTTCCGGGCTTTACAAGAATGCCGTTTTTGTTATTGTCAATAATGTCCTTTATCCCTCCAATATCAGAAGCTATAATCGCTTTACCAGAAGCCATAGCCTCTATTACAACTCTTCCGAAAGGCTCTGGCCATATAGATGGAAAAACCACCAGACAAGCTTTTTCATACAATTTTATTATATCTTTATATGAAACTTTTCCAAAGATATTTATGTTCTTTGTTTTGCATTTTAGCAGATATTTCTTTAAAGGACCATCCCCATAAAAATCAGCTTTATAATCTGTTCCACTTAATGCTTCAAGCAGAATATGCGGACCTTTTGACAGTTTATAATCCCCAATAAAAAGTATTCTTTTATTTTTATTCCCTTTTATCTTAAGAAATCTTCCAACATCAACAATGTTAGGAACAACTTCAATGTTTTTGTTTAATTTTATCAAATTGTCTTTCAGGAAATTGCTTATAGCAAAGCAGTAATCAAATCTCTTCATCCACTTTATTTTCTTAATATAGTTATAATACATCAAACCTTTTACCAGAGGGTTATGTCTAATGAAAAAATTGTTCTTTAATTTTCCAATATCATGTGATGAAAGGATACATTTTTCAAATTTCTTCTTTGAACAAAAACCAGGACAGGCTTTGTCTTTATAGATTAAATCACCTTTGGGACACATTACCAAAGGGCTGTTGATATGGGCAATAAACCTGCTATTTATTGTATTTTTCAAATCTATTGCAACCAAAGAAGTCATATTTAAGCAATGTATAATGTCAAAATCTTCTTTTCTGCTTAATTTTAAAAGTTCTTTCTTTAAAGAATTTTCAAAGTAAATTATTCTGTTTATGTTGCTGAAAAAATTTCTCGGGTTAGAGCCTGTTTTTAATCTCCTGTAAATCTTTATATTGTCTTTCATCTCAAATCTTTTCAATCCAGAAAAGTAGCTTGTTAATACAGAAACATTTACCCTTTTAGCAAGATTTTTTGCTAGCAAATATGCAGAAATCTCTCCTCCACCCATTGTTTTCGGAGGGAAATATTCGCTTATTAAGAGAACCTTCATTTTCTTTCGTAGATTGCCCAATAATCCTTAAAGTCTATTTCAAATCTAAAATCTTCTGTAATATAATTTCTTGTAAATGTGAAATTCTTTATTTGTTTATAATTTTTATTTATCCAGTCAGGCACTTTCGCTTTTTCATAATTATCAATCCCTGGTGTGTACCTATAGATTGTGTAATCAGGTTTATAATATTCATAAATTGCTGTATAATTCAATGTAAATTCTTCTATTGACCCATATCTGCCTATATCTTCAGGCAGTTCTGTAACAAGAAAAACAGTGTCAATAATCCTTTGTCCTCCGTAATATCCTACATACCCTATAGCGCCAAACATCAGACTTGAATCTTGGGGAACATTGTCTTTCAGCCATAAGCTTACTGTAATGTAACTTCTCCAATTAGGGTCAACTTTGTTTATGTAATGGTGCATTCCTAAAATAGATGTTGGTATAATGAGGAATATTATTCCTACAATAAATATAAAAGGCAGAATCTTCTTTGATTTTAGTTTGATAAATTCTACAACCTTATCTATACCTAGAGATGCTATGATTACAAAAACAGGTATAAGGGGTATAAGATACCAGGCATAGGTTTCTACCCCAACAATTATATAAGCAAGAATATAAGCAGCAGCCCAGAGCAATAATAGATATAATTTTTTAAATCTATATGCTGTAATTAACCCCAAAGCAAAAAATGGAAAAAGGATTAGATAACATCTGTCATAAAAAAAACCCAGCAGGCGCACAACAAAAGGGATTGTTGAAACTGCTCCTTGGATTTGTTTCCCCATAAGGGAGATTGGCAAGAAACTTCCTGAATATAGTTTTGCGAATATGAACCATGGCAAGATAATTGCTATAAAAATTGCTAAAGAAGTCCAGGGAATCTTTCTTTTTGTAATTAGATAATAAGCATAAACAACAGCAGCAAGCACCAAGCCGTCAGGTCTTGTTAATGCCACCAAGCCCAAGAACATAGAAGTAATCACCATCTTTTCTTTTATATAGAAATATATAACAGCCAATATCAGCATTATGTAGAATGAGGTTTCCATTCCATTCATTGTGTATATCACAAAATCATTTATTACTGCCAAAAAGAATGCAGCCAATAAGCCTGCTTTTCCAAAGCCAGATTCTTTTAAAATCAGATATACAAAAACAACAGACATAACAGCGCTTATCAGTCCAACGGAGTTGCTGGCAAAAAAAACATTAAAGCCAAGCTTAATAAAAAAAGCCATTAAAAGGGTATATAGAGGTGTGGTAGTTCCTATCACTCTTTCCCCTTCATTATAGACAAAGCCTTTTCCTCCTGCTATATTTTCTGCATACCTGTAAGTTACAGGAGTATCATCAATATCCACAGGGTTAAAGAATATTCTAAAAATAATCGCTAATAATATTATAATGGTTAGAATAACTTTTTCATTCTTTATAAAATTAAATAACTTTCTTATTCTGTTTTTCTTTGACATTTTATCCTAATTTTAATATATAGCAAAATAAATAATAACTATCATTATCAGTATTGCTATTACAATCCTCTTGTCTTTGTAGATTAATTCTGTATGTCTTGCTATTTTTGAACCAGATTCTATTAAATAAAAATATCTGAATATTATATATAAAGCAACAGGCAATGTTAACAAAAGCAGTTTAAACTCACTGAAAAAAACATACAAGCTGTAAGTTATGATAAGTAAAGTAGTAGCTATCAGCATTAAAGCTCGTGTTAAATCTTTATTGTAAATATTCAAAACCTTTCTATGCGAAGCAGCTTCCTCTCCCAAAAACTTCAGGTCTGATTCTCTCTTTCCTACTGATAAGAATATTGACAAAAAGAACGGACATAATATCAACCATGGAGATACTATAACGTAAGGCTTTTTGTCTATTAAAAAAACAAAGGCTCCGCTAACAGCCCTAATCACAAAGTTAATTGCTATCACCAAAATATCCAAAAAAGGCTCATTCTTTAAGAAGAATGAATAAAGCATTGTCAGCAAAAATAAACCAAGCACAAAATAGGTAAAATAAAATGATAGGTTAATTGCTAATACTATTGCAACAACAAATGAAACAATAGCTAGAATTATTGCCTGCCATATCTTTATTTTTCCAGAAGCAATTGGTCTGAGCTTTTTTTCAGGATGTTTTTTGTCTTTTTCTCTATCAATGATATCATTTATTATATAATAGCTTGATGAAACAGCGCAAAGGCTGATAAAACCTATAACTGTTAATAAAAAATATCTTACATTAAATAGATTTTCAGCAAAAACCAAAGGCAAGAATATTATTAAATTTTTGTACCATTGTTTTACTCTTATTAAATCTATTAAATTCTTAATCATTAAAAAGAATAAATTTCATTTTATTTATAAAATTTTCCAAGAATTTATAACTGGCTTAATCCTTTGAAAGCTCTGAAATATTTTTTTAAAGTGTCTAAATTCTTTACTTTGCTCAGCTTCTTTAAAACAAACTTTGGTCTGAAATAGAATCTTGAATATGCCTTTTTTGTATATTTGTCAGCTTCGGGAACCATAAAAGGAATCCTGCCAACTTTTTTTCCTAGAGTATAGTTTCTCCAGTAATTACTGTCAATTAAACCTTTCTCTACAGCTTCTTCAAATAATGGGGTTTTTGGCAAAGGGGTTGCGGTTGTAAACATACAAAAGTCAGGGTCCAGCTTTATGGCAAAATTAATGGTTTTATTCATTGTCTTTCTCGTTTCTTCAATATATCCAATAATAAAATAGGCAAAAGTTTCTACATTGTATTTTTTGCACCATCTAAAGGCATCAAATATCTGCTTGTTGGTAATACCTTTTTTCATTTTTTCTCTGATCTTTTCATCACCTGATTCTACCCCCATCCTTAATCTTATGCAGCCAGCACTCGCCATCTCTCTAATCAGCTCTTCATCAAGATTATTAACCCTTGTTGGCGCTTCCCAGAATACTTTCAATCCCGCTTTTTTGATTGACTTACACAATTTTAAAATATACTCCTTGCTTAAAGTTAATGTGTCATCATAAAACATGATTTCTTTTGCACCATATTTTTTAATAAGCAATTCCATTTCTTTAACAACTAAGTTAACATCCCTGAACCTTATCTTCTTGTCAGAAGGAGTTTTATAACAAAAACCACATCGGTAAGGACATCCTCTACCCACCATCATAGTCACAGTTGGATGATACCCGATGATACTATTATAGTTCTTCATTGGCAGCAAATCATAAGCTGGAAAAGGCAGCTTATCCAGATTATCGACTATGGCAGCATCATTAAAAAAAACATCATTGCCTTTTTTCCAGACTAAACCCTTAACTTTACTGTAATCTTTTTTATTAATTAAACAATCAATAAGCTCTGGCAATGCTTCGTCAGCTTCACCTATAAAACCAAAATCAATATTCTTATTCATAACTGTTTCTTTTGGGTATATGCTTAAATGAGGACCCCCTACAATAATTGTAGCATTATGTTTCTTACAAATCTTACAAGCCTCAAATACCCCCCCCAAAGCAGGAGTCATAAAAGGACCAATGCAAACATAATCAGGTTTTTTTCTTTTAATCATTGAATCAAATTTTTGCTTAGTGATATTGCTTCCTTGGCAGTCAATTATCTCAACAGGATAACCTTTGGCTCTAAGACTTGCTGCTAATACAGCATGATTTAATGGAGGCAGAACTCCCTGAACCTTATTTAAGCTGGCAGGCAGTCTGGTATTAACACCGGCTCTGTCATGATACCTCACCAAAACAATTGGTTTTTGTTTCATTTTCTTTATAATGCAGAATATGCCTTTTCTATATCCTTTACAATAACACCCCAATCATATCTTTTTACCAAATCTTTCTCTTCTCTTATCTTTCTTTCATATAATCTTTTATTTCTTAATAATTCAATAATTTTCTCAGCCAAATCTTTATAATTCTCTTTTTTAAAGATTAAGCCTCCTTTTCCATTTTCAGTTACTTCTTTGAAGACTTTTATATCAGAACAGACATAAGGAATATCTGAAGCCATTGCCTCTATTATAACCATCCCAAAACCTTCTAATAGACTGGCTGAGCAAAAGATGTGACTAGATTTTAATGTCTTTATTACATCATCATGTTTTTCAACAAAGCCAAGAAACTTAACATTCTTTTCAAGCTTTAACTTAGAAACCAGTTTCTTTAACTTATTCATTTCAGAACCTTTTCCTATTATTTTGCATTTTATATCAGGAAATTTAATCTTTACTATATTTAATGCTTTGATTATATCTTCAGTTTTCTTTTTTGGTGTTAATCTATTAATTACACAGATTGTCGGTTTAGAGAATTTCTTTGCTTTGATTTTATTGAACTGCTTTATATCTACACCATTCGGAACAACAATTATCTTTTCTTTTTTTATTCCTCTCTTAACTAATCTTTTCTTTGTAAAATTGCTTACAGAAATAATCTTATCAAACTTCAATTTTAGAATTAATCTTTCAATAATTTCATAAGGAATCCCTGTTATAACGTCATTATTTTTTAACCATTCCCCTACCCAGGTTTCATGATATGTTGCTATGCTTTTTTTCTTTAAATTTTTAGAAATGATATAAGCAGGAATATAGGTAGTGAAGTTATACCCATCTACAATGTCAACATCCTTCAATTTTTTACCCAGCCTTATAGCAGCTTTTGCAAATCTTAATCTTGATAAATAGCCAGCGTAATGGCTGTATTTATGATGAGAACCTACTCTATACACTTCAAACTTGCAGAACCTGTCTTTTCTTTTTTGTCCTTTTCTCCAGGATGTTATTATTTTTATTTTGTGTTTTTTAGCTAATCTTTTGGCTACATTAAAAGTTCTTGACTCTACCCCACCTGTTATCTCAGCTTTTTTAGAACTTGGAAAATATTCTGAAAGAATTAAGACATTCATTTTTTCTTTTTCTTGTTTTTTATAGCAAGTTCTCTGACTAAAGTTGTTATCCTTTGCTCCTGCTCTTCTGTTTTAACATAAATCCTGAATACCAGATAGAATAGTGCTGCTATACTTACATATATCAATAAGTCCAAACCTCTCCTGAACCCAAGGAAACCAGATAACTGAATAGTTATCCATGGGAATAATGCTAAGACAATTAAAGCAGCCCATACAAT
>CAZENX010000030.1:0-9928 GCA_964513865.1 uncultured Methanosarcinales archaeon
TCGGGATATAAGTCATATATATGGAAACCAGAGTTATCAAAACCAGCAAATATAAAATGGCTTATTCCTGGTATAGGTGTGAACTGTCTTATATTTTGGTAAACCATTCCTGATAAGAGATTAGCTGCTTCTTTCACATTAGGTAAACGTCCTGTTCTTATTCTTTTTAATCTAAGCTCTGCTTTTACCAGTTTTATCAAAAGCTGGATATCTGATACAGAGCCAGCCATTGTTAATGCCATGCCTTTTGTTACTTCAAATATCTTATCTACATTTTTATTAGCTATAAAATATCCGGCAGTAGCTCTTTTATCAGCAGCCAATACAATACCATCTTTGCATTTAATTGCCAAAGTGGTTGTTCCTGTCTTCATAATTTCATTATCTTTAACCATTTCACCAGAACTCTTCATTCAGAATTTCTAAGCTTAAGAATGAAGAGGTAATATATAAATGTTTCGGAATTTAAGTTTTAGTTATAAAATATCTATTTAACAAAAAGATTTAATAATCAGGTAAATCATAATCCTTTTTTATACCTTCTATGAGACCTTCTTTTAAAGAATCTATTCCTAACTGCTTAGACTTTTCATCTGACAATAAAAAAGAGATAATATCTAATAAACCTGAATCTTGAAGTTTGGAATAAAATTTTCTAGCACTCTCAAATGCCTTTTTTTCAAATTGAAGATTCATTCTTTCTCCAAAATATTTTTTACAATTATTTATTCCTTCTAAATCCTCTACATCTCTATAAAATCCATAAGCAATATGACTCAAACCAAAAGCTATATCTTGATTTCCAGAATTATAAGTATCTTTAGCAGATTCAAAAACGCAATCTCCCAGATATTTTTTAATTTTTATTTTATTCATTTTAACCTCCAAATAAATCTTCCGGAATTAAGGAATATACTGTTTTATTTCATTTCTTACTATTGCACTAACTTCATAATTTTTTAAGTCCTTTTTAAGTTGAGGAAAACTTCTACTTTTGATTACGATATTGACTGAAGAATATTCTCTTCCTTTAGTTATAGTTGGTTCATCAGAACATAAATTATGTCCAATTAAAAATTTTTTTACTTTTTTGAGATATTTATTTGGAACATTAAACTTTAAATCAAAATATTGTTTTCCCAATACTGCACTAAGTAAGTTTTCAAATATATCTCTTGCTTTTTCTTCTTTCCAGCCTATGCAAGTTGGTCCTTTATACAAACCAACAGAGGATTTCCCACTTTCTTCCAATATTTTAAGATTGTGTCTTTTTAATGAGCTACCTGTCTGGGTATTATCAAATATCATATCAGCTCCTTTTTCAATCTGGGTTTCAGTAGCGCCGCAAGTTTTGATAATCTGAACCAATTTATTTTCTCCACTAATATAACCACCAGTTCTTTCTACTAAAGGTGTTATATCCCCAAACATTTTTTTGTAACCAGAATTATTCATAATAGCCTGTTTAGCAATATTCAGATATTCTGTATATATTTCAATTGGTTTATCTCTTCCATCATTTTTTATAAAAAAATCTTCCAGAGAATTGAATGGGGCTTCTTCATCAACAGCAAATACTAACCTTACCTTCCCATAACCTAAATCACCAACTATCTCAATCCCACTTTTATTATTTCCAAGCATATATTCCTCAATCCAGTCATTACCAACAATTGCACAGTCTAGTTTATTTTTGCTTAATTCACTTGCAGCATCCTGAGGTCTGATAATATAAGGTTTTATCTTGGGTTCATTCTTTATAATCAACAAATTTTGTCTTTCATTTCCTGGCTCATATCCTTCAATATCATAATCTGAATCTTTAAAAAATTGAGAAGTACAAGCCCTATCTGGTGTGTTTAAGCTTCCTTTTGGTAACCCCAATCTTAATTTATCTTCATTATTTGCCATTTTATTTCATACCTTCTATAAATTCCAGACTTTTTTTATCCTTGCTTAGTTTTCTATAAAAACATGTATCTCTTGTTTTTCCTGTAGCATTTTTTGTATGACAGGCTCCACCAATTGGATCAACAAAATATAATATTGCATCTTGGTCACAATCAACTCTTATTTCCTTAATCTTCATTTTATCTCCTGAAGTAAGGCCTTTTGTCCACAATTCATTTCTGGAAGTGCTCCAGTAAGTAGCTAACCCAGTTTCTATAGTCTTTTCAAGAGCTTCCTTATTTGCATAAGCCAACATTAAAACTTCTTTAGTATTATAATCCTGAGTTATAACAGGGACTAAACCACCACGTTTATCAAACTGAATCATTAAATCTATTCCTTCTTCCAGTTTTTTATAGCCAACTTTTTGTTTTGGTTTTACTTGTTTTAAAACTTCTCCTAAATCAAATCTTTGCCATTTAAGACTAGCTTTGGTTAAAGTATCTTCAAATCCTTTTACTAAATCATACACAGGAATTCTTTTTACAGAAGGATGTGATGGTTGTCCAATCAGATATGAAAAATAGATAGCATTGCTATTTTGATATAATAGAGGTTCAATTCCTGACCCTACAAAACCTTTTTCTTTTGCTTGTATATCTCTTAAAATATCATGCCATTTATCTAGTGCTTCCTTATTTGGAAGTTCAACCTTATAATAAAGTATGTCACCTTCTTCCATTGTAGTTCATAACAACAACTCATATATAAATCTTTCTATTTTGTTACTACTAATTAGTTAGTATTAATAATAAAACTTTTTAAAGAAACATTTAAATACAGTCTCTTTTTTCTAAAGTTAGATGTCTAAGGAAAAGAAAGAAACAGAAGAGAAAAAAGAAACTTTTAAAGAAAAGATAAAGGAATTTTATGATAAGCAGTATAAGAAACTTCTTATAATTCCTTTTGCATTATTGTTCATAGCTTTTGTTATTATTGGTGTTCAATATGCAACAACAGGTAAATTCATAAATGAAGGTATTTCATTAAAGGGTGGCATAACAATAACTGTTCCTATTGAAAAAGAGATTAATCAAGATATTCTAAAGCAAGAGCTAATAGAAGAATTCCCAGGTTATGATATTAACATCAGAACCTTATCATCATCTGGAATACAAACAGGCATTATAGTAGAATCTGACATTACATCAGAAGAAGGCATAGATAGACTCATAGATTTATTGGAAGATAAGCTAAAAATAAAAAAGGATGATTTTACAACAGAAGAGATTGGTTCCCAACTTGGACAGAGTTTTTTTAAGGAAATCTCAATTTCATTATTAATGGCATTTATTTTTATGGGGATAGTGGTTTTTGCTTTTTTCAGAAATCCTGTTATTTCAGGAGCAGTAATATTGTCAGCCTTTTCAGATATCGTGGTTAACATCGCTATTCTAAACATTATTGGTTTTAAAATAGGAACAGCAGGGATTGCAGCATTATTAATGTTAATAAGCTATTCTGTTGATACTGATGTTTTGCTAAGCACAAGAGTTACAAAAAGAAAACAAGGAACTGTTTTTGATGCAGTATTAAGCTCTATGAGAACAGGATTAACAATGACCATTACAACTTTAATAGTAGTTATTGTTGCTATGATATTTGCAAAATCCCTTATTTTAAGAGAAATCATGTTCATTGTTTTGATAGGTTTATTTATAGATTTAATCAACACCTGGATACAAAATACAGGCTTAATTAGATGGTATTATAAAGCAAAGAAAAATGAAGATTAAAAAGATTTTCAAAAATACAAGAGTATTGATTTTTTTAGCAGTATTGCTAATGGCAATAATAGCTATACATCCTAATCCAAACAATGAAGGAGTTACTATCAGAAATGTTGAAAAAAATAGCTCAGCAGATATAGGAGGAATAAAATCACCTACCCCAGATACTGCACCAATGTCCAAGGAAAAGATTATTGCAATAAATAATGTTCAAATTAAGGATGAACAGGATTATTATGATTATCTTACAACATTAAAGCCCTTGAGAACAGTAACCCTAAAGACAAACAAAGCTCTATACAAGCTAGAAACTAAAGCAGATGCAGAAGGAAATGTTGATCTTGGTTTAAAGGTATATAATGCTCCTACAACAAACATAAGGAAAGGAATAGATCTGCAGGGTGGTACAAGGGTTTTGTTAAAGCCAGAAGAAAAGGTTTCACAGGATGATATGGACATGCTTTTGGCAAGCATGAAGCAAAGGCTTAATATTTACGGCTTGAGTGATGTTGTTGTAAGAACAGCTAATGACCTTTCCGGAAATCAGTATATCCTGGTTGAGATTGCTGGTGTGAATGAGGAAGAGGTAAAAGAATTATTAGCAAAACAAGGAAAGTTTGAGGCAAAGATAAAAAATGAAACTGTTTTTATTGGGGGAAAAGATATAGTTTATGTCTGCAGAAGCGCTGACTGCTCTGGCATAGACCCGAACACAGGATGCAGCCAGTATGAAGATGGATGGAGCTGCAGGTTCAGGTTCAGCATTTCATTATCGCAGGAAGCAGCTGAAAAACAGGCTGAGCTGACAAAAGATTTAGAGGTAGTTATTGAGAATAATCAGGAATATTTAAATGAGAGCTTAGAGCTTTATCTTGACAATGAATTAGTGGATACATTAAAGATAGGCTCAGACCTGAAAGGTAAGCCTGTTACAGATATAGCTATCTCTGGTCCTGGTTTTGGGACTTCACAACAGGATGCTATAATAGATTCCTTAAAGAATATGAAAAGATTGCAAACAATTTTGATAACAGGCTCATTACCAGTAAAACTTGATATTGCAAAAACAGATGCTTTATCTCCAAGCTTAGGAAAAGAATTTCTGAATAATGCCTTCCTTATTGGTCTAATAGCTGTAATAGTTGTTGGTGCTATTGTTCTTATCAGGTATAGAGAATGGAAAGTTACCTTGTCTATGATGATAATGGTTGCTTCTGAAATTATCATAATACTAGGAGTTGCTGCTTTAATTGGGTGGAATATTGATTTAGCTGCTATTGCAGGTATTATAATTGTAGTAGGTTCTGGAGTTGATCATTTGATTGTAATATCAGAAGAAACCTTGAGGGGAGAAGAATTTGCTGTTAATTGGAAAGAAAGGATAAAAAGAGCTTTATTCATCATAATGGGTGCTTATCTAACAACAGTTGTAGCTATGATTCCTTTACTAAGGGCTGGGGCAGGTTTATTAAAAGGTTTTGCTCTTACAACCATAATAGGTGCTAGCATTGGGTTCTTAGTGACAAGGCCAACTTATGCTAAAATTGTTGAGATTCTTCTGAAAGATTAAAAAGATTTATAAACTAAAAGATTCTAAGAAAGATTAATTATTATTAAGATAAGAGGTGATTTTGATGAGAAAATTTACAAAAGCATTGATATTGTTTGCATTAGGTGCAGCAACAGGAGCTTATGTTTCCAGAAACAAGGCTAAAGTAAAGAAAGAGTTAAAAAGATTAGTTAAGCAAGGAAAGATTAGTGCATCAGAAGGAAAAGTAATTCTTAATGACATAATGAAGGATGTTAAAGTAAGAGCCAAGGCAGAAGGAAAGAAGATTAAGAGAAAAGTAAAAAAGGCAGCTGCCAAAAAATTAAAGAAAGTAAGGAAAAAGATAAGATCAAAACCAAAGAAGAAAAAAGCAAGAAAAAAGAAAGCTAAGAGGAAGGCAGCTAAAAAGAGAAAGAAGAAATAATTTTATGCTATCTTTTTTTCTAATTCAGAATGAGTCAGTCCTGAGCTGGAAAAAGAAACCTTTATCCTTTCTTCCCTGCCACAATGATTACATTTTCTTAAGACATAGTGCAATCTTGAGCCTGGGTCAGTAATATGCCTAAATTTTCCTTTTATCTTATTTTTGCAGTAGATACAGACGCCGTTGAAGTCTTTTTGCTTTATTAAATGAAATTTCACTATATCACTCTTCACTCCTTTTATTAGAAAGATTAGTGCTTGTTTATATAGTTTTTGGTTGTTTAATTGCATATTCTCCAGCTTATATCTTTAAAATATATTCGAAAGCTTTAAAAATAAACTCTATTTTCTTAAACAGGAGGGGCTGTGGGGTAGCTTGGCTAGCCTTTCTGGCTTGGGTTATACTAAAGAGTATAAAAGAAACCAGACGACCCCGGTTCAAAAAGAAATTTGAAAATCCGGGCAGCCCCATTTTAAAAATGGCAACAGCAGAAAAATTAATTAAAAGGTTTGGAGCAAGGTATGGAAGCAAGGTAAAGCATAAATTTGGCAAGATAGAGGCTTTACAAAAGGAAAAGCATAAATGTCCTTATTGCAATGCTCCTAAAACAAAAAGAATAGCAGCAGGAATATGGCAATGTAAAAAATGTGGTGCAAAATTCACAGGTAAAGCTTATTTAATCAAAAAAATTATAAAAAAAGAGGAAGAGGGATAAAATGGTAGTATACAAATGTTTTAATTGTAATAAAACTGTATCAGACACTTACACAAGAAAAAAGGTAAGATGCCCATACTGTGGTTCAAAGCTTTTATTTAAGCCAAGAACTACTGTTACAAAAGTTAAAGCAAGATGATTAATGCTAAAATTATAGTAAAAGATAACAAACAGATAAAAAAGATATTTGAACCAGAGCTGAAAAAAAGCAAGACAGAAAGGGCATTTTATAAAATACAGAAAAAAGATAAAAAGATTATTTTCAACATAAAAGCTCAAGACTTTGTTGCTTTAAGGGCAATGTTGAATTCAATAACAAAACTGTTAGAGGTCAATTATAAGGTAAACAAAATAAAATGAAGATAAGCAAAGAAACACAGGAGAAGATAGCAGAGCTGCAACTTCTAGAGCAGAATCTTCAGTCTTTCCTTATACAAAGACAGAATTTTCAGGCTCAGTTAGCAGAGATAGAATCTGCAATAAAAGAGACAGGAAAAACCAAGGATGCTTACAGAATCATAGGAAATATAATGGTCAAAGCAGAGAAAAAGGATATAGAAAAAGAACTTAAGCAGAAAAAGGAGATGTTTGAATTAAGGATAAAGAACATAGAAAAACAGGAAGAAAAATTAAAAGAGAAGGCATCTAATCTGCAAAAAGAAGTAATGAAAGAAATGAATAAAAAATGAGCATCGAAAATGCTGTTATTAAACTAAATGAATTAAAAGAAGATACAATGACCCCTAAGGGTTTGAAGGACAGGATAGATGAGATTATTGAGATATTGAAAGGCAATGATGAGGATACAATAAAGATAAACAAGGCATTAGATATCCTGGATGAGATTTCTTCTGAGAATAATATTCAGCCATATATAAGAACACAGATATGGAATATTGTTAGTATATTAGAGTCTATTTAGATTTTCTTCTGATAGTATATTCAGATTTTGCCAGCATAGAATTGGGAATATGGATTATATCACCTTTTCTTGTTTTCAGCTGAACCTCTGTTAAAGTTATCTTTTCAACTCTTCCAGCAACATCTTTTGTTTTAATATAATCCCCTTCTTTTATGTTCCCCTTTCTTAAAATTGAGAAACCAACAATAGCATTAGGTACTGAATCTTTTATACTTAAGAATATTGAAATAACTATTATAATCAGGATAGCTGCTGACAACATATTCAGCACTGTAGTTGTTAGCCCTATTTGATTTAGAGCCATTATTATAGTTAAGAAATAAATAAAATACGTTAAGGATATCCCCGCTATCTGTTCTACATTTACTTTTAGCTTGGTTATCTTTTTGATGATATTATTCAGTTCAATCTCATGCAGAACCCTTTGCAATAATCTTCCCAGTATCTTAGCTATAATAAAACCTATTAATAAGATAATCAAAGCTATTAAGAACCTTGCAATTAGTATATTTGATATATTCTCAAAGTAAGGCAACTCTTCAAGTAATCCTGCCATAGCACTAAAAAGTCAGGAATAGTTTATAAATATTATGATAAGGAAGCTAGAAAGTCTTTTTTATAGCTAAAATTATATTTCTTTGTTAGTTTTTGTATTGCTTTGTCAAAATTGCTTCCGTACTGTGCAGCCAGCTTTTTTCTGAAAGCGAACTCCTTCTTTACTCCTAAATCAACTGCTGTTTCTCTTAAGATATATTTTTTAATATTATCTTTTATTTTATATTCAGATGGTATCTGTAAAGCTAATTTTATTAACTCTTTATCCAAAAAAGGAGTAACCAGATTTATTTTATATTTTTTAGCTATTGTCATATCTCTTAATAAATCCCTTTTCCACATATTTCTTAATCCTCTAAGGCATTCCTTATTTATATCCTCTGATAATTCATGTCTCTGGTAGCCTGCAAATATCTCTTCAGAACCTAAACCTGAAAACATAAATTTAATTTTATCTCTTTTTGCTAATTCAAAACTTGCTACTAATACAGAGCCAACACCAACATTGACAACATTAGCTAGTTTTTTGCCTAATATTCTAGCAGTTTTTTTAATTATAGCTTCTGCCTCCTTTAATGTTAATTGTTTATATTTTAGTTTAAGATTCAAAGTCTTTGCAACTATTTTTGCAGCTTCTAAATCTTGAGAATTTTCCAAGCCTACTGAATAGCAAATAAAATCCTTTTTTAGTTTTTTACAGATAAAAGCTATTGAAGTGGAATCTACTCCTCCTGAGAACAATATTCCAAATCTTTCTTTAGGCAAGGATTTTTCTATTGAATGTATTAGTTCCCTTTTCAATAACTCTTTTATCTCTTTCTTATCTTTCATTAATCTTCCAGATTTTAGTTTATCTATCTCTTTTTTCCATTCCATTTCAGATATTAATCTTTTGTTAATAAACCAACTCATAAATAAATTAAATTTTGTAGTATTTATTAAGCTTTCTAAAAGAGAAAAGAATATAAATAACAAAAAATCTCTCAAGCTTAAGGTGATGAAAATCAAAAAGATTTTTAGCACCTATTAAAAATTTACAAAGTAAATTTTCAAAAGGTGATATTATGGTTAAAGAAGAAGAGATGAGCAAAGATGAGCAGATTGGATTTCATAAAGGTTCTCTTAGTACATTAGCTAAAGAAAGACAAGAATTAGCTAAACTTCTTAGTATAGTAGAGCAGTTAATGCAGATGCATGTTAAATCATTGCAGGAATTAGGTGTTGATCTGACTAAAGAGCTTAAAAAAGCTGAAAAAGAAGCTAAAAAGAAAAAGCCAATAGAAGATATCCTAAAATAATTTTTAAAATTTTTGTTCTGATTTTTGAGTAATAGTTAACTTTATAAATATGTATTCATTCTTGCATATATGGGGATTCCAAAAGGAAAGATGGTTCTAGCACAAAAAGAAAATGAGTATATAGGTCGTGGAATAGTTAATTCTCCAAAGTTGAATAATAATAATACTTTAGATGATTTAATATTAAAACCCAATAAGGAATGTCTAAAATATGTTTTATCAAATTATAATAGCTTTGTTGAAGAATATGAAGGTGAAATAGAAAAAGTTGCTGGAAGGATTAAAAAAATAATAGAATCTGGTAAAAAGAAGATCAATAGAAAATTCTTGTCAACAAATGGATATTTATTAAAGTATGTCAAATCAGAATGTTCATTATTGAATCTAGATTTAGAAAAAAATTTTGAAAAACCGCAGATTAAGGCTATCAATTATATTTTAGGGATATATGGTTATATAAAAAGCAAAAGAGAGTGTGGAAAATGGAAAGGTATCCATAGTATAAGAGCAGGGAATCTTGCAAGGATATTTAATTTTGACAATGATACCACAATCTTAGCTATTATTCATGATTTATTAGAAGATGGTAAAGATCATATAAAAATTAAAAATCTTGAAAAAGATATGAGAAGAAAATTTAGAGATTATATGACTGAAATGGCAATTTTATTGACTAATAGAGAAAACAAAACAGAGGATAATATTGAAAAATATAAGTCCTATAGTAAAAAAATTGTAGACTGGTGTATAAAGAATAATATATATGTACCGATAAAAGCTAAAGG
>CAZENX010000031.1:0-9806 GCA_964513865.1 uncultured Methanosarcinales archaeon
TCAATATCAATTATTTCTACTGATTTAATTTCTATATCTGAATCAGACTTATTAAATTCAGGAAAGCAGTATAAGTCAAGAGCTTTATTGTTAAGAATCTCAAGGTTAAAGATTTGTGAATCTTGGCATATGCCGTCAGAAACATTTACCTCTATCGTGTAATTTCCAGAATCTTTATAAGTAGTGAGCCATTTTCCCTCTGAATCAAAAGGAGCAGAATAATAAAATATTAAATCATCTTCGTTTAAATCAGTAGCATTTATATCTAATTCAACTAAGTCACCTTCCTTTGCTATAATATCTTCAATCTCTTCTAACTCTGGGCAGAAGTTTTCTTCTTCTGGACTTCTGCAAGCCACATTATCATCTTGGTCTACATAGCAGAATTCATCTTCTGGACAGTCTTCATAAAGCTCCCACTCACTTGTTTCTTCAATACATTTACCATTTCCATTGCAATAAAATTCATGGAATCTTCTGAACACATCGCTTCCTAAGAAAGTTCCCATGTAACAACCATATTCAAAATAAGAATCTCTGCAGGAAGTGCCAAAAGGTTCATCATCATAATCATCACAGCTTCCATAGATAATACCTCCATGCCCATTACAGATATCTGCTGAATCATGATAATCTCTGCATTTTGTGTCCAAGTAATCACAATCAATTTCTTCTATAGTATAACCATATTCTTTGTCTGTATAATCATGGCAGCCAATCTCATTTATGAACCAGTTTCTACATAAAGTATCATCCGGAAGGTTATTGTAATTTTCTCCAATACAATAATCATAATAATCACAAACATTATCATCATCTGTGTCAGGGCACTTTATCAGAGAAAATTCATTGAAGTGAACACTTCCCATGTAGCAATCCTCTTTTCTTGTTTTGTAGAAAAAGTCTCCATATCTTGTGCTTGAAAATTTGATTTCGTTATAACCTTTATTAAAATAGAAAGGTCCGAAATCATGATATACTTCATAAGAGCCATCATCTAAATGAAAATATGCTTTGTTGTTAACCTCTAACCTGATGTTTTCATTAAACTGCTCATTTCCCTCCCTGATTAGTTTCATCCTTATATCATATGTTCCTGCTTCTGCTACATTTATCCTCACAGAAACCCATGCGCAATCATGAACCCAGCAGTTATCTCCGCATGGAAATTGCCCTTCCTTTCCGTAAAAGGCTCCCCTGTATTTTGTTTCAGTTGCTTTGAAGGTCTGGGCTGCAGAAACTAATGAAATGGATAATAAAAATATAAGCAACAAAAACACCTTGGTTTTATTCATATAGATATGTTTTAGAATAATTACTTAATAAAACTTTTGGAATTTTAAAAATTCCAAGAGTGCTAGAAATTTTTATTTCAACCACTTTTGAAAAAAGGTTATATCTTCCTTGGAAAAGAAAAATTTTATAAAAAATATTAGATTTAATATCAGAATGCCTGTCTTAATAAATTTCAAGATTTGCGATAATTCTGAGGATTGCAGTGGTATAGATGTATGTTCAACTAAAGCATTCCATTGGGATGAAAAGAAAAAAACAATAGTAGTTGATGAATCTAAATGTACTTTGTGTGGAATGTGTGAAAAAGCATGTCCTGTTGATGCAATAAGGGTTGCCAGAACCAAAGAAGAATACAAAAAAATCAAAAAAGAGATTGATGAAGACCCTAGAAAGGTTTCTGACTTGTTCATAGATAAATATGGAGCCCAGCCAATACATCCGGCTTTCCTGATTCCACAGAATAAATTTGGAATTCAAGTATTGAAATCAACAAAGCTTGTCGGCTTAGAGTTATTCAATAACAGTTCAATAAGATGTCTGCTTCGTTCCATTGTAATCAAAGATTTGTTTGACGGCATTGACATAAAATACAGGAAGATGGAAGCGAAAGATAATTCTTTAGTTAAGAAATATGATGTAAAAGAGCTTCCCTGCTTATTGTTTTTTAAAGATGGGAAACTGATAGGAAAGATAGAAGGATACTATGAAACTGACAAAGAGGGAGAGTTAAAAGAGAGAATAAAGAAGATTATTTCTAAGGTTAAGTGACAAAAAGTTTATATAATATCACCTTATTCTGTAAATCATGACAAAGATAATTTTAGCTACTAACTCACCTTATAGGAAAGAGGCATTTGGGTTTCTTGGTTTGGATTTTATTGCTGAAGACAGCAAGGTTGATGAATATGCTGAAGACAGACCTAATGGTCCGGAAGAATTGGTTAAGCACCTATCAAAATTAAAAGCAGAAGTAGTTGCAAAGAACCACCCTAAAGGGATTGTTATAGGTTTTGATTCTGTTGGTTTTTTTGAAGGTAAAATATTGGAAAAACCCAAATCAAAAGAAGAAGCTTTTGAAAGACTAAAAAAATTGTCAGGAAACAAATTTGAATTTTTAACAGGCATTTATATGATTAACACAACAACAGGAAAAACAAATTTAAGAATTGTAAAAACAGTTGTTTTTATGAGAGGATTAACTGATAAAGAAATAAATAAATATTTAGAGGAAGATAATAAATTTACTACATGTGCACTAGGTTTTGACCCTTGTATACATTATAGTTCTACATTTGTTGAGAAGGTTGAAGGTAGCTACAATAACCTGACAAGAGGGATTCCTCTTGAAGCAGTAATTGAGATGCTTTCTGAAATAGGATATGAAACATAAATTTTTTCGAAGGATTTAAATAGAATTATAAAAACAATAAATTCATGGACATCTCATTAGGAATTATATTTGGGATTATTGCAGCAATTGGATGGGGAACAGCTGATTTCTTTGTTGCAAGAGCTGTCAGAAAAACTACCATATTCAAAACATTTTTCTGGAGCCAGATGATAGGTGTTGCGTTTTTCATAATCATATTTTCTCTATTCTTTAAATTCCCAATTTTATCGTTTGCAACAATTGGCGTGATTTTAATTGCCTCCTTTCTTTCTACAATCTCGTATCTGCTTTTTTACAAAGGTCTGCAGGTTGGGAAGGTTTCTATTATCAGTCCTCTTACTGCATGCTGGGCGATTGTTACTGTAATTTTGAGTTTGATTTTCTTAAATGAGAGATTAACTGCTATTCAGGGTGTTGGTGTTACTTTAGCTATCTTGGGAGCAATCTTGGCTTCCTTTAAATTAAATGATTTATTGAAACTTAAATTAAAGAATGCTGCAAAGGGAGTAAAATACACTGTAATTGCTGTTTTTGGTTGGGGTATAAGTTATGTTCTTATTGATATCTTAGTGGCTGAATTAAAATGGTTTTTGCCTATATTTTTCATAAAGATAGTAGGAGTTCTATATTTGCTATTATATACCGGAACAACTAAGAAAAAGATTTCTTTTCCAAAAAATGTTGTATGGCTCATAGTCCTAATCGGTGTTTTAGAGTTTATTGCATTCTCATCTTATGGCTTGGGAGTTAATTCAGAATATACTGCAATAGTTGCTCCTATCAGTGTAGCTTTTCCAGCAGTTACTGTAATTCTGGCAAGAATCTTTTTTAAAGAAACTTTGGAGATAAATCAAAAGATAGGAATTATTGCTATCATAGCTGGTTTGGTTTTGTTGGCTTTATAAGACTTCTAAAAGGTATGATAAAGTATGATAAATAGATAAATTTATATATAAGTATCATATAAAGTATGATAGTCTAATGAAAGGAGGATGATAAGATGAAAACAACCTTAAGTTTAATAAAAGCTGATGTTGGTAGTATTGCCGGGCATATAAGGCCCAGTAACAAAATGATGGTTTCTGTTATTAACCATATAAAAAAATCAAATCTAATCTCAGATTTTCGTGTTTTTAGCACTGGTGATGATATCTCTATTTTAATGTCGCATCATCATGGAAAGAACAATGAAAAGATTCATAAATTAGCATGGGATGCTTTTGTTGAAGCAACTAAGATAGCGAAAAAGCAGGGATTGTATGGGGCTGGACAAGACTTACTTAAAGATTCTTTTTCTGGAAATGTAAAAGGTCTGGGGCCTGCAGTGGCAGAAATGGAGTTTGAGGAAAGACCAGCTGAACCATTCATTGCATTTGCTGCTGACAAAACAGACCCTGGTGCATATAACCTGCCTTTCTATTTAGCATTTGCTGACCCAATGCATAATTCAGGATTAATCTTGGGGCCTGAGCTAAGCAAAGGTTTTACCTTTACAATAATGGATGTTGGAAACAGTGAAAAAGATAAAATTATAGAACTGCATGCACCTGAGGACATGTATAAGATTGCTGCATTGCTTAGAGATCTTGAAAAATATGTTATTGAATCTGTCAGAGCAAATTCTGATGGAGATGTATGTGCAGTTGTCAGCACAACAAGACTTCATAATATTGCTGGAAAATATACTGGAAAAGATGATCCTGTAGCATTAGTCAGGGTTCAAAAAAGTTTTCCTGCAACAGGGGAAATACTTTCACCATTTGCAATGTGTCCTTATGTAGCTGGATTTATGAGGGGTTCTCATAATGGACCTTTAATGCCTGTAAAGAAAGATTCAACAATTTCGTTCTTTGATGGTCCGCCAATTGTTTCTGCATTGGGCTTTTGTGTTCGTGACGGAAAATTAACAGGCCCTGTTGATTTATTTGATCATCCTGTATGGGATAACATCAGAAGAAAGTGCTCGGATAAGGCAATTGAAATCAGAAAACAGGGATTCTTTGGAAATGCAATGTTAGGAATGAACGAGCTGGAGTACGGAGGAATAACAGAGATATTAAATGACCTTGAAAAAAGGTTTACGCTGAAGGATTAATTTTCTAAAATAATAAGAAATATAAATAAGAATAGATGTAAATGGAATATGCCGGAAGAATTAAAGATAAGGATTAAGAATTATAGAAAAGTTGAAGAAGAATTAAAAAGGTTAGGAGCCAAATTTAGAGAAGAGATAAATGTTGTTGATACCTACTTTAATCCGCCGAAAGGAGAAGTTCTAAAAATTACAGAGGATGATAAAGGCGACTTTCTTGTTAATCTAAAATCAGAAAAAGGAAAGTTCCAGATTGTAAAATATGATAAAATTGATAATGTTGAAGAAATGAAGAAAAACCTAAAAGAAAAATTTGGAATAAAATGTGTTTTAAAAAAGAAAAGAAGATTTTTTGATTTTGAAGATTACTCAATTAATATTAATTTGATTGAGGATGTTGGGGAGTTTCTTATTGTAGAAGGTGATAACTTAACCGAAGATATTATTACAGAAAAACTAAATATAAAAAATCCTGAATATATTACTGTTTCTTTTGATGAACTAAAACAATATAAATAAAAACAATTTCTTACCTGCTATGAAAACAGTTTCTATTATTGGGGCAGGTCCTGTTGGGAATTATTTAGCATTTCTTTTATCTGAAAAGTTTAATGTAGAGGTTTATGAAGAACACAAAGAAATAGGAAAGCCTGTGCAGTGTGCAGGAATAGTAACAAATGAATTTACAAAGATAATAAAACCAGATAAAAGATTTGTAATAAACAAAATAAACAAAGTAAGGATATTTGCTCCAAATGGAACTTTTCTGGAAATAAAAATAAAGCCCAATTATATATTAGACAGAGCTAAACTTGATTACTATTTGTATAAAAAAGCTCTTAGAAGAGGAGCAAGATATCATTTAGGAAAAAGCTTGGATGAAAAAGATATAAAAAAATTAAAAACAGATTATATTATAGGGGCAGATGGTCCTTTATCAAAAACAGCAAAGGCATTTAGACTTTACAGGAAGAGGGATTTTTATTTTGCGGTACAGGCAAGAATTAAGCTAAAGAATGATAATATATTTGAGTTTCATCCTTATATAAAAGATTTTGCATGGGTTGTTCCTGAGAATAATGAAATAATAAGAGTGGGTGTTGCTTCTAGAAAGAATGTAAAAAAGAGTTTTGACAAATTCATAAAAAGATTTAAAGGAAAGGTTATTGAAAAACAAGCTGGGTTAATCCCAATTTATAATTCTACAGGATTTCATAAAGGGAATGTTTTCTTGGTAGGAGATGCTGCTTCTCAGGTAAAGGCAACAACAGGAGGAGGCATTATTCCAGGATTAAGAGCTGCTGAAAAGCTTTCAAAAGCTCTAATACAAAAAAGAAGCTATGAAAATTTGTGTAAAAGCATAAGATTAGAATTATTAATAAATCTCTGGATGAGAAGAATGCTGAATAGGTTTTCCAAAAAGGATTGGAATGAACTAATTAGACTATGTAATCAAAGGAAAATAAAAAGAATCTTGTATATAGACAGAGAATCTCCAATAAAGATGTCTTTTGCTTTGCTATTTAATGAGCCAAGATTTTTAAAATTTTTTAAATATGTTAACGCAATATTTATAAAGTAATAAAATTTCAGAATTCGTAAGTGGGTGGTTAGTAAATATGGAAGAAAAAAAAGAGAAAGATGAACTTTCATTTGACTTTGGCAAAGTAAAAAATTTCTTTAAGAAGCAAAAAAAAGAAGTGAAGGAAAAAGAAGAAAAGGAAGAGAAAGAAATTAGTTTGGATTTTAAATCCATTGGCTCTTTTTTTAAAAGATACAAGCACATAATTGTCCCTGTTGTTCTAATAGTATTCTGTATGTTTTTAAGTTTCCATTATAGAAATTACTCGAGTTCTCTGCCTATAACAGATGATTGGGCTCAAAATGCAGTATATAATTTCTACAAAGATTCAATAAGAGAACAGGTAAATAAACAATATCCTAATCTGCCAGATACTAACAAAGATGTCTTGGTCGAGACTCAATTTCAGGAATATTTAAAGCAGAATAGTGCAACGATTAATGAGCAGGTAAGGGCAACTTCCAATAACTTCAAGCAACAATTTAAAGATGATGACGGACGTACTTATCTTTTAGCTATAGATCCCTACTTCTATTACAGGCAGACCAAAAATCTGTTGGAAACAGGAACTGTGGGGGATGAGATAAGAGATGGTGTTCCCTGGAATACCTATATGTTTGCTCCAATAGGTAAGGAGATAAAAGCATATTTCCACCATTATTTTATTTTATATACATATAAGGTAATGCATTTCTTCAACAGAGATATTTCATTGATGGGAGCTATGTTCTATGTTCCTATAATAATCTCTATGCTATCTGTAATACCTGCTTTCTTTATAGCTAAAAAAGTAGGAGGAAATGTTGGAGGGTTTTTTGCAGCTTTTATTGTAGCAGTACATTCTGCTTTCATAAATAGGACAGCTGGAGGGTTTGCAGATACTGATGCTTATAATGTATTCTTTCCATTACTTATTGCATGGGTTTTCTTAGAGGCATTTGAAGCAAAGGATTTAAAGAAAAAATTAATTCTAGGAACATTAACAGGTTTATTTATAGGAGTATTCAGCTCTGCCTGGGATGCTGGCTGGTGGTATATCTTTGATTTTATTCTTGTTGTAGTTATTGCATATATTGGATATTATTTAATCTTACATAGAAGTGGAATAAAAAACCTAAAGAAATATCTAACCAAGGAACAGATTAAAAAACCCTTCTTATTATTAGTAACCTTCTTTGCTTCCTCAGCATTATTTGTAACACTAATTAGAGGGAAAGTAATTTATTTCTTATCTGCTTTTCTTAATCCAATTGAGTTTGCTACTATTAAAAGAGCTGCACATGAAAACCTATGGCCTAATGTATATACAACTGTGGCAGAGCTTAATCCAGCAAATGTTTCACAAATAATAGGAACAATAGGAGGAAGCATATTCTTCATTATCTCATTAATAGGCATAATTCTTACTTTAACAAGTGAAAAAAGAAGGAATCTTGGAATTGTATTAGCTTCAGTTGGTTGGTTTGTATTTTTGGTTATGATGTATAAAACCATTACAAACCTATATGTGTTTTTAGGGTTATTAATTATTCCTGTTGCTATATCAATATTATACTCCTTGTACAAAAAATATGAAGATATTGATATGAAATATGCTTTCTTCCTTACTTTATGGTTTTTGGGAACAATCTATGCTTCAACAAAAGGAGTAAGGTTTATTTTACTGCTTGTTCCTGGCTTTAGCGTAGCTTTTGGAATAGGCATAGGAAAGATTTATGACATGGTAAGTGAATGGGGCACGAAAGCTCTAAATATAAACAAGATATTAGTAAGGAGTATTATTATCGTATTGCTCTTATTATTGTTAATTGCCCCAACAAAAGATGCTGCAAACTCAGCAAAGAATGAGATACCAAGCATGAATGATGGCTGGTATGAAAGCTTAAAAGGAATAGATAATAATGCCAGCAAGGATGCTATTATAAATTCATGGTGGGACTTTGGTCATTGGTTTAAAGCTATTGGGAACAGAGCAGTTACCTTTGATGGTGCTTCCCAGAACAATCCCCAAGCCCATTGGATTGGTAATGTCTTGCTGACAGATGATGAAGATGTAGCAATTGGAATCTTGAGGATGCTTGATTGCGGAGCGAATAATGCATTTGATGTTTTGAATAATGAGATAAAAGACACTGTAAAAACCATTGATATCTTATATGAGATTCTGCCAAAATCTAAATCACAAGCTAAAATTATATTGAAAAGATATGTTTCAGATAAAAAAGCTAATGAGATTTTGGACTTAACACATTGTAGTCCTCCAGAGGATTTCTTTATAACAAGCCAAGATATGGTTTCCAAATCAGGAGTTTGGTCTCATTTTGGTGGCTGGGATTTCAGAAGAGCAAAGATGTGGAACAATTCTAAGACTTTGAATCAAGGAAGATTTGTTGAGTTTATGGAAAATGAATTTAATTACAAAGAAGATGAAGCAGTTGAAATTTATTATGAGCTTAAATCAATAACAGATGAAACAGAAGCAAACAATTGGATTTCTCCATGGCCAGGATATGCTGGATTCAGTTCCTGCATAAAAGAGGAAGATGATGTAGATAATGAAACAATAATAAAATGTGACAATGGCATAAGTATTAATCTGAATAAAAAAGAGGTTTCCATATCCACAAATCAAGGAACAATGAATCCTTACTCACTAGGTTATATGGAAAATGATAAATTTATTTTAAAGAAATTTGAAAACAATACTTTAGTAGATTTATCTGTAGATTTAATTATAGATTCTGATGGTAACTATAATATTTTACTTTTGAGTCCCCAGTTAGCAGAAAGCATGTTTACAAGATTATTCTATTATGATGGGGCAGGATTAAAACATTTTGATATGTTCTCTGACATTAAAGATGTTACAGGCGCAAGAATAATTGTCTGGAAAGTTGATTGGGAAGGTAAATGATAGTTAATTTTATATACAAAACATTATTCTAAAAGAATATGCAAATCTTAGTAACAGGGGGTGCTGGATTTATTGGAAGCAATCTATCTGAACGCTTATTGAAATTAGGGCATAATATAATCTGTATCGATAATTTGAATGACTACTATTCTCCTAGTAAAAAGAAAGAAAACATTAAACATTGCCTAAATAACAAAAATTTTAGATTTTTTAAGATAGATGTTGAGGATAAAGAAAGTTTAAAAAAGATATTTGAAAATAATAAGTTGGATATAGTTATACATCTGGCAGCAAGAGCAGGAGTAAGAGCTTCATTTGAAAATCCGGAATTGTATTTTAATACTAATGTTTTAGGAACTTTGAATATTTTAGAGCTTTGCAAGGAATTTAAAGTTAAGCTGATATTTGGCTCCAGTTCCAGCATCTATGGTAAAGATAAGATTCCTTTTTCTGAGGATGATTTCTGCGAGGAGCAGATAAGTCCTTATGGAGCAACAAAAAGGATAGCAGAAAGATTATGTGAGATGTATTC
>CAZENX010000032.1:0-8103 GCA_964513865.1 uncultured Methanosarcinales archaeon
ATAGAGGAGATGTAGCCATCCCTACAAAACACAATTCCTCTAACCTCGGCAACCAGTCTTTATCAAAATTGGGAATTATCCTGTTTGCTATCTTTTTTGAAGTCCATTGAAGCCCTTTTACAATCAAAGTTATACCTGTATAACCTAATACAAAAGCAGATATTCTGGAATCTGCATTCCTCATAACTTCCGGTAAATATTTCATAGTCTCATGATACAAAAAATCAACTGCTTTATAGAATGGTTTGAACATTTTAATCTGAAAAAAACTAAAAACAATTATATATAAATCTTTTCAATTTTTAATAGAAAACTATAAATACTTCCAGTCTATCTTATGATAAACCAGGGGGTGAAAATATGTTATGGTGGGTAATTGTTTTGATTGTTGTTGGTGTAGTAGCCCTATTCATAATATTGCTATACAACAGCTTAATCAGGTTAAGAAATCAGGTAAGGAACTCTTTTGCCCAGATAGATGTTCAGCTTAAAAGAAGGAATGACTTAATTCCTAACTTAGTAGAAGCTGTAAAAGGATATATGAAGCATGAGAAATCAATTCTGGAGAATGTTACTAAGGCACGTTCAGCAATATTGAAAGCAAAAACAGTGACAGAAAAATCAAAAGCTTCCAACAAATTAACAGAAACTCTTAAGTCATTGTTTGCAGTTGCAGAGAATTATCCAAAGCTAAGAGCAAATGAAAACTTCTTACAATTACAGGAGGAGATAACAGGAACAGAAAATAAGATTGCTTATTCAAGACAGCATTACAATGATATTGTTATGATCTTTAACACAAAGATACAGACCTTTCCAAACAATATGTTTGCAAGAATGCTGAACTTCAAGAAAGAAGCATTGTTTGAGACAGCAGAAGCAGAACGTAAGCCAGTAAAGGTAAAATTCTAATTTTTTTCTTTTTACTATGAAAAGAATAATGTTTAATGAGGTAAGGAATAATAAGATAAGGTCTTACCTACTTATGTTTATATTCATTATTCTTATTGCTGCTCTTGGCACTGTAATAGGATATTTCTATGGAAGCATCTATTTTGGTTTGGGTCTTGCAGTAATTTTTGCCATAATCTATACATTGATAGTTTTCTTCTCAGGGGACAAGATGATTTTAACATTATCAGGGGCAAGACCTGTTACAAAAAAAGAATATCCTTATCTGTTCCATACAATAGAAGGTCTTGCGTTAGCAGCTGGAATATCAAAACCAAAAGCTTATGTTATTGAAGATAAAGCAATGAACGCCTTTGCAACTGGAAGAGACCCGAAAAATTCTGCAATAGTTGTAACAACTGGTTTGCTAGAAAAGATGAACAGACAGGAATTAGAAGGTGTTATAGCTCATGAGATGTCCCATATTAAAAATTATGATATAAGGGTTATGATGCTTGCTGTTGTTTTAGTTGGAATTATAGCTTTGCTCAGCCATTTTTTCTTAAGAAGTTTTTTATTTGGTGGAAGAAGAAGGTCTCGTGATTCTGGACAGCTAACAATAATATTGGTTGCTATCGGTTTAGTTTTAGCAATCCTTACCCCAATTATAGCTCAGTTAATAAAATTAGCAATAAGCAGAAGAAGGGAGTATATGGCAGATGCATCTGGTGCAATATTAACAAGATACCCTCCTGGCTTAGCATCTGCATTAAAGAAGATAGAAAAGGACCATCATCAATTAAAAACTGCAAATAATGCAATGGCTCATTTGTATATCTCAAATCCTTTCAAAAAGAAAGAATTCTTCAGCAATTTGTTCTCAACACATCCTCCTATTAAGGAAAGGATTAAGAGATTAGAGGATATGTAATGGTTGACATCTTTCCATTCCAAGGTTATAGATTTGACAAAGATATAAAAAAAGCAGTATCTCAACCATATGATATTGTTTCTGATAAAGATGAAAAGGAATTGAAGAACTTTAAGTATAATATAGCTTATATTATAAAAAACAAAAAGCATAAAGAAGCTGGAAAAATACTAAATGAATGGATAAAAGAGAATATTTTAATTAGAGAAAGTAAACCTTGTATCTATGTCTATGAGCAAACATTTTCTTATGATAATAAAACTTACAAAAGAACAGGAATAATTTTATTAGCTAAAGTTGATGATTATAAAGAAATACTAGCTCATGAGAATACTAAAGAAGAAACTATTAAAGACAGATTAAATCTATTAAAAGAAACAAGAGCAAATATTGGTTTAATCTTTACTTATTGCAACAATAACATATCTTCAATTTTAGATAATGTTAAATTAGATAATCCGATTTATGATTTTGAGGATAATTCTGAAGTTGTACATAAAGTTTGGAAGATAGATGAAGAAGATGTAATAAATAATATAAAGAATATTTTAAAAAATAAAAAAATCTATATTTTGGATGGTCATCATAGATATGAGGCTTCTAGAAGATTTAAAGATAAGATAGATAAGGTAATGGTTTATATTACCTCTAACAAAGAAAGTTTATTAATTTTAGATCATAATAAAATATCAAATAATCCAGGTAAAATATTTCCTTTCAATAATATCACTATAAATGACATTATAAAAATAGCCAGTAAAGGCAAAACTTTTGGTAACAAAGCAACATACTTTTTTCCTAAATTACTTTCTGGGCTGGTGATATATAAGTTTTAACTTATCATAAAACCATTATAACCCTTTAGTTGTCTCAAGGCAAAATTCAGCTCTTCCTTTGATTCAGAATAGATTGTATAAAGCAAATCATCATATCTTACCTTATCATTTTTATGCTTATACAGGTAAATGCCTGCTTTCTTGTCTTTTGGAGCTCCGGCCATAACTGCTATTTTTGAAATAAATTTATTATCTATATTAGTTATCTTCCCAGAGCAAGGGGCTTTTACATCAAATTTATATCTTGCCAATATTATCTTGTCAGGCTCAAGCATTATACCATGCTGAGCTCTTACTATTTCGTGAAACTTTTCGTATGCCCTGCCTGATTCAAGAATTTTCCTAGCCAGTTTTATTCCTCTGAACCTTTTTGCCTTTCTTCCTAATTCCAATAATTTTCCTGCGATAATCAAAGATTTTTTTTCTAAATCCAATGGTCTTTTCTTATTTCTTGACAAAACATACAAAACATCCCTTGCCTCTAATAAAGGTCCAACACCATTTCCTATAGGTTGAGAACCATCTGTCAGCATAACTTCTGTTTTTATATTGAGCTTTCTTCCAAGAAGTTGAAACATGTTTTTCAAGTGCAATGCCTTTTTTCTAGTTTCAACCTTTGCACCTTTTCCAAAAGGTATATCAATTACAACATTAGTTGCAGAAACAGATTTCTTTTTTGACATTATACTTGCCAATAATTGGGATTCTGCATCTAATGAAAGAGGTTTTTCAACACCTATTATCTTGTCATCTGCAGGCGCTAAGTTAAGGGAACCTCCCCATATCAAACATCCATAGGTTTTTTTCACAATATTTTTCATCTCTTTTAATGAAAATGAAACCTTACATAACACTTCCATAGTATCTGCTGTTCCTGCAGGGCTTGTAACAGCCCTTGAGCTGGTTTTAGGAATATACAAGTTAGCTGCAGCTATAATCGGAACTACTATCATTGTTGTCCTGTTTCCAGGTACACCTCCTACACAATGTTTGTCCATAACCTTCTTATGATTTAAAGAAAAGATGTCTCCTGTATTTACTATGGCTTTTGTCAAAAAAGCTATTTCATCTAAACTCATTTTATGTGTATAAATACCAGAAATAAAATATGCTGTCTCCAAAGGAGTTAGTTTATTGTAAAGAATATCGTGTATTATCTCCACATATTCATTATAACATAATCTTTTTCCATCCAATTTCTTTTTTATCAATTCTATTGAGCCAGGCACTGGTTCTGGTAGTACCTCTACAATGCCTTTATATATCTTCAAATAACTTAATAATTCATCCATTAAACCAATTGAACCTCTTGGTACTACCTTTTCAGAATTTGTAGTATCGATAATGGCAATGGCTTCTTTTCTTCCCTTTTTCAGCCTTATCCTGTCTCCTCTATGGAAAGTCAGCTCTCTGGCATCCAGATAATTTAATACAGCTACATTAAGGTCTCCTGTGCTTACATGAAGCTTCTTTACCTTAAATCTCACTTTCTTTCCTCATAAATCTTCAAGGTTGTGAAGAATAAAGACAGTACAAGAGGACCTACTATCAGACCTATTACTCCAAATAGATAAAGTCCGCCTATTACTCCTAACAAAATAATAGCAGGGTTAATCTTTGCTCTTGTTCCGATTACTTTTGGTCTGATTATATTATCAATAGTACTAATAATCAAAGTTCCATAAATAAACAGACCAATACCTCTTCCTATCAAGTTAGGGGAGTGAGAGATGATTCCATTTGCCAGAAGATACAAAGAAGCAGGGACCCAGACTAAAGGAGGTCCAATAAAAGGCATTAACGAAAAGAAGAACATAACTAAACCCCAGATTAGAGCTCCTTTCACTCCAAAGATAAATAATCCCAAAGCTCCGATTGCTCCCTGCGCTAATGCTGTTATTACATGACCATAAACAACTGCATGGGTTACATCTTGCATCTCTTTTATAAGCTCCTCTTTATAGATTCTCTTTAAAGGCAAGAACCTTTTTACTCTTTTTGTTAGGCCTTCACCTTCTTTAAATAGATAGTACATCAAAACAAATAAAATAAAGAAGTTGAGTATTTTCTGGGGAAGAGAAACCAAGAAACCACGCATCTTTTCTATTAGGAATGTAGAGGTGTTTATTACAAAAGATCTTATATTCAATTCAAGGCCGAATTTTTCAAAGACATAGGTATTTAAGGCATCAACATTGAGTTGTGTATTGGAAAGAAAACCCAAGATATCTCCGTATGCCCCTATAACATCTCTTACTAAAGAATTAACTATTAACCCTATAGGAACTAAGAATAATAAAACTATAAAAATACACATTAAAAAAGATGCAACATTCTTGTTCTTTATAACCCTCTGAAACTTTCTATAGGCAGGAGAGAATATATAGGTTAAGACTACTGCCGAGATAATTGTAATTAAGAATGGTTTTAATAAGAGAAAGGTTACAACTAGGAGGATTATAATCAAAATTATAGAAAGATATTTCATGTGTAATTTTTTCTCTTCTTCCATATTGCTTTTTGATAGCAAGAAGGTATATAAAGTTTTTGAAATTCTTTTACGACTATAAAATAAAGAATGGGCCTGCCGTGACTTTCATCAGATTCTACGTTTTGGTAAGTTCGTGCTATTCAACTTGCTTGAATAGCACTTGACTACTTTTTACCAGATTCCATAGAAATCCTATGGATTTCTAGGGTGCCAAAAATCTTTTTCAAGATTTTTCAGCATTTCGTAAAAATCTGCTTTCGAACACGGGACCCCTGCCATTTTGAGCAGCGAGTGCTTATTACATTCGCACATGTCGAGGCAGTGTCATAACCACTAGACCACAGGCCCTCAAGATTAAGAATTTAAGAGAAATATAAAAAGTTTATTAATCCTCATCATCTGCATTGCCAAACTCATTAGTGGTTTCATTTAATATGTCCTGTGCAGAAGGTTTTATTACCATAGTATTTGCTTTTCCGCAGTATGGACATCTCTCTGGCTTTTTCTCTTTAGCAAAACTAAATTGGCATTCTTTGCAGATAAAGGTTTCCATACAATATTCTATGACAAGAATAGTTTATATATTTTTTGAAAATAATGATTAAAAGCTCTGGACGGGTTGAGTAGAAAAGTATGATGTTTGGGGAATCTTGTTCTGAAAAGGGAAGAATAAAAGAAAAAAGAATTATTTCTTTGCTGGCATTCCCATAATAGCGACCTTTCCTGATTCTAATATATTGTAGCCTTCTACAACTAAGCCTACATCTATCTTTTCTCTGGCAGGATGATCTTTAGGTAAACCATTAAAGTATTCAACAGATTTTTTAGCTACCTTTTTAAAGTTTACAGTAGTCCATTCTTCTGGAATTCCGTACAATTGACCAACAATATTACATGTTGCTTTTAACTCATTTATTTTTCTTGTATCTTTTGCAAGTTTTTCTAGACATAAACCAACTTCAGCAAGATTAACTTCAACCATTTTTTTCTCCATTTTTTATCACCTTAATTATTCTGTTCATTAAATATCTTTATACTAATATATAAATCTTTCTATTTTGTTACTACTAATTAATTATTAATTTATATATAAATCTAATTCTTTTAGAAAGCCCCGGGCGAGAATTGAACTCGCGACCTATACCTTTTTGCTGAAATACCAAGGTATCGCTCTACCACTAAGCCACCGGGGCATAATGTTCTGAATTTAGTATAATTATTTAAATTTTTAGTTTTTATATAGTAATATATATAAATAGGTGCTATTTTCTTTTCACTATCAAAATAACTAATCAAAATGGAGGTAACAAAATGAAGAAATTGGTTTATTTTTTTGGTGAAGGAAACAAGGACATGAAAGAAATTTTAGGAGGAAAAGGAGCTAATCTTAATGAGATGACCAACTTAAACATTCCGGTTCCACCTGGTTTCACTATCACTACTGAGGTTTGCAATTATTTTTCTAAGAATAAAAAATATCCTGCTGAGCTGAAAAAGCAGATAGATGAAAATCTAAAAAAATTAGAAAAGAAAATGGATATGAAGTTCGGAAATAAAGAAAATCCCTTATTAGTTTCTGTAAGAAGCGGAGCAGCTGTTTCAATGCCTGGCATGATGGACACTGTCCTTAACTTGGGTTTAAATGATGATACAATTCAAGGATTAATAAAGAAAACAAAGAATGAGAGATTTGCATGGGATGCTTATAGAAGATTCATACAGATGTTTGGAGATGTTGTCATGGGTGTAGAGCATGCTAAATTTGAAAATATTTTAGACAATGCCAAAAAAACAAAAGGAGTTAAGTTTGATACAGAGCTAGACACTGAGGATTTAAAAAAGATTGTTAAAAAATACAAAGCAGTAGTTAAAAAAGAAACTGGAAAAGATTTTCCTAGTGAATCAAAAAAGCAACTTCAGATGTCAATTGACGCTGTTTTTGGTTCTTGGAATAACCCAAGAGCTATAAAATACAGGGAAATACATGACATTAAAGGTTTATTGGGAACAGCAGTTAATGTTCAGGAAATGGTATATGGAAATATGGGAGACACCTCTGGAACAGGTGTTAGTTATACAAGAGACCCAAGCACACGAGAAAACAAATTTAATGGAGAATACTTAATGAATGCCCAGGGAGAGGACGTTGTAGCAGGCATAAGAACACCTCAGCCAATCTCTCATTTAAAGAAGGTAATGCCAAAGATATATGCTCAATTAGTAAAGATATATCAAAAGGCAGAAAAGCATTATAAAGATATGCAGGATATGGAATTTACAATTCAAGAAGGCACTTTATATTTATTACAAACAAGAACTGGTAAAAGAACTGCTACAGCTGCAGTAAGGATTGCAGTAGAGATGGAAGAAGAAAGCTTAATAGACAAAAAAACTGCCTTATTAAGAGTAGAGCCTAATCAATTAAATCAGTTATTGCATAAGCAATTAGATGAAGCTGCAAAAGAAAAAGCAGAGGCAATAGCAAAAGGATTGCCAGCTTCACCAGGAGCTGCAGTCGGTCAAGTAGTTTTTGATGCTGAGACTGCTCATCAATGGGCTCAGGAAGGTAAAAAGGTCATATTAGCAAGAACTGAGACAAGTCCTGAGGATATTGAAGGAATGCACGCTGCTCAAGGAATATTAACAAGCAGAGGTGGTATGACTTCTCATGCAGCTGTTGTAGCAAGAGGAATGGGAAAGTGCTGTGTAGCTGGATGCTCAGAGGCATCAATAAATGAAAAGAATAAAATCTTAAAAATAAATGATAATATTCTAAAAGAAGGGGATTATATAACTTTAGAAGGAAGTACAGGAGAGGTTTTCTTGGGCAAGATACCTGTAGTTGACCCAAGATTAACAGGTAATTTTGCTAAATTAATGAAATGGGCTGATGAAGTCAGAAGATTAAATGTAAGGACAAATGCAGATACTCCGAATGATGCAGCAAAAGCTGG
>CAZENX010000032.1:8113-9795 GCA_964513865.1 uncultured Methanosarcinales archaeon
AAAGCTAGAGAATTTGGAGCAGAAGGTATTGGCTTATGCAGAACAGAGCATATGTTCTTTGAGGGAGACAGGATTAAAGCAATGAGGGAGATGATTGTAGCAGGTAATGAAGAAGAAAGAAAAAAAGCTTTGGCTAAATTATTGCCAATACAAAAATCTGACTTTATTGGGATATTTAAAGCAATGAAAGGCCTGCCAGTAACTATTAGATTACTGGACCCTCCATTGCACGAATTTTTACCTCATGAAGATAAGGAGATAAATGAGCTGGCAAAAGAGTTAAAATTAAGACCTGAAACATTAAAGGAAAAGATAGAATCATTAAAAGAATTAAATCCAATGTTAGGACATAGAGGTTGTAGGCTAGCAGTAACTTATCCAGAAATAGCAGAGATGCAGACAAGAGCAATAATGGAAGCTGCTGCAGAATTAACAAAAAAAGGAATGAAAGTAAAACCTGAAATAATGATTCCTCTTGTTGGAGAAGTAAAAGAGCTGATATATATAAAGAATTTTGTTGTAAAGACAGCAGAAGAAGTTAATAAGAGATACAAAATAAAGATACCTTACTCAGTTGGAACAATGATAGAGATTCCAAGAGCTTGTTTAGTAGCAGATGAGATAGCAAAAGATGCTGAATTCTTCAGCTTCGGAACAAATGATTTAACACAAATGACATTTGGTTTCAGTAGGGATGATGCAGGAAAGTTTTTACCAGAATATACCAAAAAGGAAATACTTGAAAAAGACCCGTTCCAAAGTTTAGATCAAAACGGAGTAGGACAGCTTGTTGATATGGGTGTAAAAAAGGGAAGAGCAACAAGAAAGGATTTAAAGATAGGTATATGTGGAGAACATGGTGGAGACCCTAGCTCAATCGAATTCTGTCACAAAGTAGGATTAGATTATGTTTCCTGCTCACCATTCAGAGTTCCTATTGCAAGGTTGGCAGCTGCACAGGCAGTTTTGAAGAAGTAATTTTTATTTATATTCATCTTTGTTATATTTAAGTTTCAGGACATTGAATATATCCAAGAATGCCTTTAATTTATGCTTTGGGGCGTATTTTGGTTTTTTCTGTAGAGAGCCGCGCACATCATATCTGCGACCATAATCAATCTTGTCTATTCCCTCCTTAGAAAGGATATTCAATGGTTCAACCCTAAAAGGTCTTTTTGTCTTTTTTTTATTGTCTTCATAAATCTCTTTTTTGGTTTCTTTTTTATAACTAACTTTTTCATTTTTTCCTTTTTTATCTTTTTTTGTGGGTATTGTTGGTATATCCAGTGGTTCCTCCTCCTCAAGATATGCTTCCTTTTCATAAACAGGACTATTCTTCAGTTCTTCTTCTAATGGCTCCTGATTCATACCGGGTTTTTTATTAAGCAGTTTCCACTTTTCAAGACATTCAAGAGAGCAGAACTTGTTACGGAATTTCCTATTGTCATTGAAAGTAACAAGAATAATTTTATTATAATCATCATTTTTTGTATCTATCTCCTTGCCGCACTGGTCGCATTCAAAAGGCTTGTTTCTTTTCGGACGGACTTCCATATCATTTAACCTAAGGTTTTAGTTTATAAATTTAACTAAAATTAGAATATGCGAGGGATGGGATTCGAACGCACGGACCCACTATGGGACAGGATGTCTTACTTACTGGTAAGTGTCCTCTTAAGTCC
>CAZENX010000033.1:0-9648 GCA_964513865.1 uncultured Methanosarcinales archaeon
GCATTAATCTTTTCATCCTTTTCTGTTCTTATCAGATTAACTATTGCCTTGCCTGTTGCCTGTCTGCTTGCTTCAGGGATATTATAAACCTTAAGCCAATAAACTTTACCTTTGTTAGTAAAGAACAGAATAAAGGAATGGGTGTTTGCAATAAATAAGTCCTCAACAAAATCCTCTTCTTTTGTTCCAGTAGCAATAATACCTTTGCCTCCTCTTCTTTGCTGCTTATATGTATCAACCGGCAATCTTTTAATATAGTTTGAATGGGTTATTGTAACAACAACATCATGGGGCTTGATTAATTTTTCAATATCCAATTCCTCTTCATATTCTATAAAGTTGGTTTTTCTTTCATCACCATATTTTTTAATTTCCTCTGTTTCTTCTTTGATTATCCTTAGAATCTCTTTATTGCTTGCTAAGATCTGTTTTAATCTTTTTATTGTTTCTAAAAGTTCAGTATGTTCTTTTCTGATGTTTTTCTGCTCTAAAGAAGCTAATTTTTGCAGTCTCATATCAAGGATTGCCTTGGACTGTATCTTTGTTAGTTTATAATTTTTGATTAAGGTTTTTGCAGCATCTTCAACTGTTTTGCTGGCTTTAATCCTTTTTATAATATTTTCTATATCTTTTAAAGCTATTATTAAACCTTCCAAGACATGAGCTCTTTCTTTAGCTCTCTTTAATTCAAATTTTATTCTGTTCTTTATTATATTCGCTCTATGTAATATAAAGAAACCAAGCATCTGTTTCAGGTTTAAAACTTTTGGCTCATTATCAACCAAGGCAAGCATTATTATTCCCATAGTATTCTGCAATCTGCTGTGCTTATAGAGTTGGTTTATTACAATTTTCGAATCAGCATCCTTTTTTAATTCTATAACTACCCTCATGCCTTCCCTATCAGATTCATCTCTTATATCACTTATTCCTTTTACTCTCTTTTCTCTTACTAATGCTGCTATCTCTTCTATCAGCTGGGCTTTATTTATCTGATATGGTATTTCCTCAACTATAAGAACCTCTCTACCATTGTTTTCCTCTGTTCTTATTTTTGCCCTGACTTTTATCTTTCCTCTTCCTGTCTTGTATATCTGCATAACTCCCCTTTTGCCGCAGATAATTCCTGCTGTAGGAAAATCAGGTCCTTCCACAATCTGCATCAGCTCTTCTGTTGTTATTTCAGGATTGTCTATTATAGCAATAACAGCATCACATATTTCTCTTAAATTATGGGGAGGTATATTGGTTGCCATGCCTACAGCTATACCAGAGCTTCCGTTAACCAATAGATTTGGAATCTTAGCAGGTAAAATAACTGGTTCTTTTAAGCTGCCGTCAAAATTATCCACAAATGGAACAGTTTCTTTTTCAATATCCTGCAGCATTTCTTGGCTGATTTTAGCTAATCTGGCTTCTGTATATCTCATTGCAGCAGGCGAGTCACCATCTATGCTTCCAAAATTTCCCTGCCCTTGGATTAAAGGGTATCTTAAAGAGAAATTCTGCCCCATTCTTACTAATGCGTCATATACAGCAGTATCTCCATGAGGATGATACTTACCAAGAGTTTCTCCAACAATTCTCGCACACTTTTTAAAAGGTTTGTTAAAGGTTAAGCTAAGTTCATTCATCGCATATAATATCCTTCTATGCACTGGTTTTAAGCCGTCTCTGACATCAGGTAGGGCTCTTCCAACAATAACAGACATAGCATAATCTATATAAGATTTCTTCATCTCATCTTCAATTATCTGGGGGATAATTTTCTCTATTTTGTTGTTGTTTTTTCCTGCCATTTTTATCATAGAGAAACAGCCATTTCTCGTCTATAAATCTAAGATTTTTGGTATTTAAAAAGCTTTGGTTTTTGGGCTATTTTTAACTAACTTTTTATCTTTTTATATTCTCTTTTACTTTGAAACTTCTTCCACAATAAACGCACCTTTTTACCTTCTTTGACAAGTCTTTAGAAGTTGGCATATATTTCATTGTGTGCTTGCATTTAGGGCATTTAACTAGCATTTTATTCTTCTGGCAAACAAACTTTACAAGGTCTATAACCTCTTCTTATTGCATCCTCTTTGTCTTTAAAATGAACTATCTCTTTAGAATTAGTATCATTTATTACCATGCATCCTGGCTTATGGAATTTTGCTCCGTGTATTGTAGCTATAACCATCTTCTGTTTTGCTATTTCAGGAGTTTCTTCTGCCTTTATCTCAGCTAAATCATGAATTATCTCTTTTTGGGGAACTCTTGCTTTGCTGAACTCTTCCCTTAGAGCCTCAATATCTTTATGGCTGTCCATTAAAACCTTAGTTACAACCTTTTCAGCTCTTTCATCATCTTTAGGAGGCCTTACATTTATGTTCCTGTAGTCATTCACAAAATATATAAATATGTTGAAGATTAAACCTATTGCTATATTCAAAATAGTTAATGTAGCCACATCCATCTCTGTTAATATGTCATTAGCCACAAAAACAAAGATAATATAAACTATTGCAGTTGTTATGAAGGGCATAATAAATAAAAGAAATTTCTCTTTCAGGTTCTTAACAATATAGAAAGAGGCAAGATAATTTAGCAATATCGGGGAAAAGCTTGCTATTATTAACAAGATGCCTTCTTTACTTGAGATAGAAACAAATATTATTAGGAAAAGCCATATAAGGATTTCAAAGAAAAAAACAAGGTTTTTATATGCTTTTCTCCTAAAGAGCCTTCTACCCATTACCTTTCTTAGCTCTTCAGAATCTATGCCTTCTCTTCTTAAAGCCCGCTTTATTGCCCAGTAAGGATGTCCTCTGCTCTCTTCTTTTTTGATATACTCTTCCAAAACATCCTCTTTAGTAAACAATTTAGTACCTCTTTTTATAAAATATAGAAATATCAGATATTTAATAGTTTCTATTTATCAATAAAATACCCTGCTCCATTATTAAACTTTCACTCATTTACTTCTTTTTGAACATCTTCTTTATTTTCTTGAGTAGTTTCTTGCACATCTTGTTCTTCACCCTTTTTTTCTTCAATGTTTTCTTTTATACTATCTGCTTCTTCTCCCTTTTTATTTTTTTCTATTGTTTCTTCTTCAGATTCTACTTCCTTTTTTTCCTCTTCAATATCTGTTTTTTCTTCCTCTTTTTTTGCAGCTTCTTCTAATTTTTTTACCTGCTCCTCTTCTGCTTTCTTTTCTACTTCTTTAAATTTCTCTTTTATATCTTCTTTATTTCTAATGTCAAAATATTCAAAGAATTTTGGTGCTAGTTTTATTTTATATGATCTTCCTGCTTTTTCCTTGGTTATAAACTCAGCATCCTTCAGCTCAGCAACATGATCATAGGCTTTGTTTGATCTTATCTTAATAATTTCAGATTGAATAACAGGGGCTTTCCATGCAATAACTGCTAGAGTTTCCATAACCGCTTTATTCAACTCTGTTTCTTCCACAACTTTGCTGACAATATTCATATATTTTTCTTTTATGGTTAATCTATACCCTCCTTTTTCTTCCAGAATGGTTAAGCTTGTATCTTTATGCCTTTCCTGAAGTTCTTTAACTGCATTCTTTATGCTTTCTTTATCTCTAATGCCTACAACCTCTTCAATCTCTTCTATTGTAATTAATCTAGCTGCAGAAAATAGTAATGTCTCAATCTTGTTTGTTAGGTCCTCTATCATCTTAATTCATAGTTTTTTCCTTTCTTCTTTATTCTATTCTCTTTTATCATTATCTTTAAAATGTTTTCTATTTTGTCCTCTGGCAAGCCTACTCTTTTAGAAATCTCTTTCCTTGTTCTCGGACCTTGCTCAAGAAATACAATAATTATGTTTCTCAGTAGGATAGCAGAATTCTTTATCAGCATTGTGTTCCTTGCCTTATATTGCTTTAAAGCCATGTCTATATTATGAAGTCTTGCCTGCAAATCATTTAAGAAAGCTGAGAAATCATTTTTTCTATAGCTTAATTCTTCTGGTTCTATTATTTCAATGCTAGAGGGCATGTAATCAAAGCAGAAAAAGACCAATTCAGCAGTATCTTTTACTAAAGCTTCCAACTCTACAAATATACTAAAAAGTCCCTCTACCTTTTTGGCCTCAGAATAATCCTCTTTTAATATCCTAATCTTTTTATTCTCTTTTATCTTCTTTACATAGGTTTTTATAGTCTGCTCAACATGCTTCTTTGGTTTTCCCAAAACCTCTATTATTGAAGTAAAATGTATAAATCCTTTCTCAATTTTTTCATTTATCTCTTTCTGGTCCATTTTTTAAAATAATAATTATAACAATTAAGGTTAATGTTGTTAAAATAAAGTACTTTATAAGTTTTTTTGATTTCTCTGAGCTAGACTCATAATCGAAGTTTATCTCTTCCAATATAATTTCATCTTTGAATGTTTCTATATTCTCTTCAATTTCGAATTCATTTATATTAGTTTCGGAATCCACTGTTTCTAAAATTTCTGATTCCTCTGTTTTGCTTTCTTTTTCTTGTTCAATATTCTTTATTTCTGTACTCTCCTTTAATTCCTTCTCTGTTTTAAGGTTGTCCTGTTTTACCTTAACCTTTATATTATATTCACCATCACCTGCTTCTTCAATCCTGTCTTTTAATTCAACTGTCTCTTCATCAAAGGCTTTTATTTTTACAGATATCTTATTATTTTCCCTGCTTTGTGAGTAACATTTGCTGCCCCTATAAATATAGCTATAAACATCATATTCATGTTTTTCATCATCGTTATTTTTGATAAGAATTTTTAGATTAAACTCTTCACCGACAATAACCTCTTTTGGGATTTCAACAAATTCAATTTCTGTTTTTCCTGTTTTTTTCTTTTCAGTTTCTTCTTCATCTTCACATTCACAAATCTCGCATTCTTCTTTTTTATTGGGCTCTCCCTTAACTATAATTAGAGTTTCAAAATAATTATCTGATTTATTAGAATCATTGCATGCAAGATAACTTATGTTTGCTATGATTTTTAAAACCTCTACCTTTGTTTTTATTTTTGGTGTATAGCTTTTTTTATTTAAATTAGAAGTTTCATATCTTTTCTTGAATATCTTGCCAAATAAATCTTCAACCCAGTATTCTATCCTGTAATTAAATGAATCATTATTTAATTTGTTTTTGAAACTTATTTTTTCTCCACTTTCATAGATTAATTTTTCTGTTTCAATTGTTAAAGAAATATTACAGGAGACATTAAATGTAGAGATAACTGTAAAGTTTTTGCAGGCTTTGTTATTTGCAAAATTTGATTCATTTACTGCAGAAGAGATGATTTCCCCGCACACAGTAAAATTGCCGGTTTCATTAAAATAATACTCTCCTGTTTTTGAGGTTGTGTAAGAATTTACTGTTACGTTAAAGACATTTTCTTTTAGTGTCATATTTTCTTTTGTTATGTTATAATAAACAAAAACCAAAACCTCTTCTTTTTCACCCTTTGTATGGTTCAGATAGGTAATCTTAAAGAATTTGTTGTAATTAGTTTCTATATTAATTTCATCATCAATATTTGTTTGTAACTTTAAATCATGAAATCTGGTTATATTTGTAATATTTAGAGTTATATTTGTATTTGTGGAATTAATGCTCTCATTTTCAGCATTTACAATATTAATTAATATAAAAAATAAAATTAGTAAAAATATTTTTTTCATAGATTACTGGCTAAAGCACTCATTTAAGAAGTTAACTACTAAAGTTGTATTTTATTTAGAAAATATGAACTTTTTCTTATTTTTATAATAGGTTTTAACTATAAACCGAATAATTGAGATATCTTTTTATATAACCTTAAATTCCAAATCAAAGTAATAATATGGCAGAAAATAAATTTTATAATAATGTTGAATTGTTGGAAGAAGCAAAAAGATACAAAACTTCTGAGGAATTTCTAGATTTGTTATATCATGAACTAAACCATTGCAGAAAATTATTGATTGATGGTCTTGGTTCAAGATTATTAATCATATGTTCAGCTCTTTCACATCATATTTATGGTGTTGATGTAAATCAGGGTTCTATTAATAGAGCAAAAAAATTTTTAGAAAATTGGAAAGATTACAAAAATAAAAAACCATTTAATATTGAGTATAAATATTTAAGAAATAAGGATTTTACTAAAAGAATAATAGAAAAATATCTAAACCCACCTTATAATAAATACAAATTTTGTTTGAAAAAAGATTTCTCTAAAAATATAAAGGATTTTTTTAATCGGGAATTAGCATCAGAATTATTTTTACATTTGGATGATGATGAAATAAAGGATATTTTTAAAAAATCTTATAAGCATTTAACAGATAATGGGCATTTTATTTTTACTGTTTATTTAGCAGATCGTGAAAATTCTTTAGATAAAAAATTTGCTGAACTAGGAGAAAAGGTTGGTTTAAAAAGAGATGATTTTATTGAAGGAGGAGTTATACATATAAAAACTTTAACTAATATATTAAAAAAGAATAAAAAACTTTATAAAAAATATAAAGAAAAATACTGGTTAGACTTAGAAAAGGTAAGGGTTTTTTCATTAGAGGAAATAAGTAAATTATATAGAGGTACTAGGCTTAGTGAGTTATATAGAAAACCCATCACAGGAGGAATGTTCTCTTTTGCTGATAGGTTTGTTTATGTTATGTCAAAATAGTTAGTTAGCAATAGATTTTTATAATTAACCCAAATTCTTATTATTATGAAATATAAAGCAGTAATATTTGATTTGGATGGAACATTGGTTTATACAGAACCAGAGTTCAGGTATGATGTGGTCAGAAAGACATTAAAGGATTTCAATAAAACAACTACAGATAAGATAATAAACAGGATTTGGTTTGAAGCAAAAAGAGACAAGATTATTAAAGAGGAGTTTAAAATAAAACCAAAGGATTTCTGGAAAAATTTTGAAAAATATAACATACCAAAACTAAGTAAAAAACATACCTTTGTCTTTGAAGACATTGGTTTTATAGATGAATTAAAAGAAAAAGGCTTTAAGATTGCTATAGTTACTGGCTCTCCAAAACACCTTACTGATTTTGAGATTGATTTAATAGGAAAAGAGAAGTTTGATGCTGTTGTAAGGGCAAGACATTCTGAAGGTATAAAGCCAAAACCAGAGCCTCATGGTATTCAGGAATGCCTTAAAAAATTGAATACTAAGCCAGAAGAAGCAATCTTTATTGGTAACTCAGATGAAGATATAGAGTCTGCTAAAAATGCAAAAGTATTTGATATTTTTATTGATAGAGGAGAACATACTTTTCCGCATGTAAGTCCTTCCTTAACAATAAATACTTTACATGATTTAAGAAAGATAGTATATTAATTTTATTTATATAGTTAATTTTTTATATCATTTTATTTTTATCTAATATCTATGAAATTGCTATTTTTGGGTTCAGGAGAAGCATTTGATGAGAACTATCCAAACAATTCTCATTTAATACTTTCTGAAACAAAACTTCTATTAGATTGTGGTTTTAGCATACCTTTTCAATTATGGAAATATAATGATAATCAGGAATTCCTAGATGCAATATATATTAGCCATGCACATGCAGATCATTACTTTGGATTGCCTGCTTTATTGGCAAGAATGCAGGAGGAAAAAAGAAAAAAGCCTTTAAAGATTATATGTCAGAAAGGTTTTGAAAAAAGATTCAAGGAATTGATGGAGTTCGCTTACAAGAGTTTCTATAAAACAATCGAGTATGAAATCAAATACATAGAGGTTAAAGATGGGCAAAAAATAAAGCTTAATGAATTAGAATTGGAGTTTGCTTCGACAATTCATGCTGTAAATAATTTGGCAATAAAAATATCTGATGGGAAAAATACTATTTGCTATAGTGGTGATGGGATGTTCACTAAAAAAACAGAGAAATTATACAAAAATACTGATTTACTTATACATGACTCTTATTTTATAATTCAAAAAGAAGAAGGACACCCTCCAATACCAAAGTTGATAGAAATGGCTGAAAGAAATAATATAAAATGTTTAGCATTAACACATATAGAGAGGTTTGTAAGAAGAAAAGAGATTGAAAAAATAAAAGAATTTGCTTCAAAAAGCAAAATCAATGTAATAATCCCTGAACCTATGGAAGAATGTTCTTTCTGATATTCTTTCCTCTATTCCTATGAAAATAGAAACTTTTAATAATGAGTCTATTCTTTACATAGTTAAGAGGTGAATATATGGGTTTTTTGGATTTATTCAGACAAAAAAAAGAGGTACAAGCTAAACCAGCACCTTCTATCAAGCCAATTCCACCTACTCAGAGCTTTAAACCTCAAATGCCAAAATATAATATGCCAAAACCAAAACCATTAGATTTGACTCCTACATCAAAACCCCAAATTGCCAAACCAGAAATTCCTGCTGAGCTACCTAGTTTTCCAATAGATACTGAAAGGATAAAAGAATCTGAACAGGAATTACCAAGATTTGAAAAAGACTCAACTGTAAAGGATTTTATAAGCTCTCAACCAAGCAAACCTTTTATACATAAGTTGCCTAGAGAGTTCGAACCTTTGCCAAGTTTTGAAGAAAAGCCTTTTGAAACCAAACCAATGTTCAGGAGGGAAATAAAGAGCATGGATAAACCTGCTCGTTTTGATTTACATGAAGAGGTAAGAAAACCTTTATTTATCAAGACAAATCAATATAGAGATGCAAAAAGCTCTGTTAGTTCTATGAGAAATAAACTGAATGAAGCAGATGAAATCTCATACAGAATGGATAATCTTAAAGAAGATCAGGATTCTCAATTTGAATTATTTCATAAAAAGATTGAGGATATTCAAAGAAAACTTATCTATATAGATAAAACAATATTTGAAAAAGGTGATTAATATGGTAGAAGGAATGCCTGTTTTTATTAAAGTTGATGAGTACAAAGATATTTTAGATGTAATTGAGCTTACCCAGGAAAAGGTAAAAGAGGCAAGAGCTTTGCTTGAAAAGATTAATGAATTAAAGGCAGAAGAAGAAGCGGAGCTTGACAACTGGAATGAAAGTATAGATGATGTAGAAAAAAAGCTTAATTTTGTTGATCGCTCATTGTTCGAACCAAAATATTAAAAATGGCAAAAGAAAATAAAGAAGATTTTTTTGTAGGTATTGAAAGCACAAAAGATTTAAGAAGAAATATTTTGGAAAGTTCCAGGGAGATGGTTCATATTCTGCAGTCTTATGAAAAGGTTAAGGAGATAAGGGAAGAGAAGTTAAGAAGGATTAAGCAGCTAAAGACAGTTCTGGAGGAATTGAAGCTGTTAGGTTCTAAATTAAGCAGGGCATTACCTTCTGTTCAGACAAGAATTATTGAAGCTGAGAAAGAAGCTAAGAAAAGCTTAAAAAAAGAACCAAGGCAAAGTAAAGTAAAGAAAGAGAAAAAGGAAGAAGCAAAAAAGGATTTGGAGAAATTAGAAACTGATTTGGCATCAATCGAAGCAAGACTTTCTGAATTGAAATAAATTCATAAACTTTTTAAAATAGTGTTTTTTCTTAATTCGTGATACTAAATTTGTTTTAGTTCGTACTACTCAACTTGTTGAGTAGTACTTAAATGCTTTTTACCAGATTTTTGGCAAAAATCTGCGGGGATGCCGGAGTGGCCAAACGG
>CAZENX010000034.1:0-9527 GCA_964513865.1 uncultured Methanosarcinales archaeon
CCAGATGGCAAATCAGGCCAAGAATAATGCTTTCTCTGGAATAATAATCTTTTGTTTAGCTTGCAATCAAGCATTGCAGAAATCATCATTATCTTTTTCAAAGCCTCTTCATTAGGATTCATTGGCTTGCAACCAGGTTGAGCAGTACATATAGGGCAAATATTTGTATTAGGTTCTGCCTCATGCTCTAATTTGCAATTACAGAATAATTTTTTTCCATTATCTATCTTCAAATAACCATGAATCTCTAATCCACATTTAATCTCCGGCATTATATAACCTCTTAAACTCTTCAAATGATTTTACATAATATAAATCTTTCTTTAGTTCTTCTTCAATCTCTTTATGCAGTCTTTTTGAAACTGTATTCTCAAATATTATCAGCTTTGTTTTGTTATTAAAAAATTTCTTATGATACTTTAAAAAACCAATTTCAGTTAATACACCGCCAGAAAGACCAATACAAACACAAATATCTCCCATAGTAACAATCTCACCATTTGCATCATACCAAGAATTCATTTCCTTTATTTCATCAGCTACTGAAAAGTTTTCCTTTTCATGCTCAACACCATATCTTTTATCTTTTAGCGGAACTAAGCCAATTACCTTTTTCCCATCATATTTTTTGTATATTTTAGCAATCTTTTGTATTATGCCGTGAACAGGTATTACTATTAATTCATCTCCATTCTCAGCAAAAAACTCTCCTAAATTTTCCAGTAACTCATTTAGTTCTTTCTCAGAAATATTTGAATTCTTTATTATCTTATCTTCACTAGTGCCTATAAATGATACTTTCATAGAAAGACAATAAAAAACAGAACTTTTTAAAATTATTTATTTTTTCTTATCCACTTTAATATTAAGCTCTTTTAAGAGATTCTCATCTACTTCGCTAGGGGAACCATCCATTGGGTTCTGGGCAGCTTTATTTTTTGGAAAAGCTATCACTTCTCTGATATCGTTAAAGCCAAGAGATAAAGCAACAACCCTGTCTAAGCCAATTCCAATTCCACCATGAGGAGGGGCACCATACTTAAAGGCTTCTAAAAGGAAACCAAACCTTCTTTCTGCTTCCTTTTTATCTATTCCAATAACCTTCATTACTTCCTGCTGTATCTCTGGTTTATGTATCCTAATGCTACCAGAGCCAAGCTCAATCCCGTTCAGAGTAAGGTCATAGCATTTTGCTCTTACTTTAGCAGGTTCTTTTTCCAGTTTTCCTATAAATTCCTCTTTTGGCATTGTAAACATATGGTGTGCAGGCATCCAGGAATCTGAATCATCATCCCATTCAAATAACGGAAAGTCTGTTACCCAGACAAATTTAAACTCTTTCTCCTTTATCAGATTCAATCTTACTGCCAGCTCCCTTCTTAATTTATCCATTATTTCATTGCATTTCTTTTCCTCATCTGCAATAAACATCAATATACCAGAATTTGCTTTTGTCTTCTTCAATAAATCTTTTTGTATTTTTCCTGAGAAAAATTTTACAATATTGCTCTCTAATTTTCCTTTGTTTATTCTCATCCATGCCATTCCTTTTGCTCCATTCTTAATTGAAAAATCAATCAAATCATCTATTTCTTTTCTTGCAATATCTTTTTTAGGATTTATGCACTTTACAATTCCGCCCTGCTTTATTACATCCTTAAATACAGAAAAGTTTGATTTATTAACAACATCTGTTACATCTGTCAGTTCTAAAGAATATCTTAAATCTGGCTTATCAGTACCATACTTTTCCATTGCCTCTTTATATGTTAATCTTGGAAATGGTGTTTTTAAGCTGACATTTCTTGCTTTCTTGAATATATGCTTGAATAAACCATCAACTAATTCATAGATATCTTCTTCATCAATAAAGCTCATCTCTAAATCTATTTGTGTATGTTCTGGCTGTCTATCAGCACGTAAATCTTCATCCCTCAGGCATTTAGCAATTTGGAAATACTTATCGCAGCCAGCAACCATTAAAATCTGCTTATACAATTGAGGAGATTGAGGCAAACTATAGAATTTGCCAATATTTACTCTGCTTGGAACAATATAATCACGAGCTCCTTCAGGAGTATTTCTTACTAAAGTTGGTGTCTCTATTTCTAAAAAATTTTTGCTGCTTAGAAATTCCCTTGCTGCCTGAGCTATTTTGTGTCTTGTTTCTAAATGAAGCTGCATCTGAGGTCTTCTTAAATCAAGATACCTATATTTTAATCTTAAATCTTCATTCTCTACAACCTTTCTGTCATCAATCTCAATAGGAGGAACAGCACTTTTATTTAATATGCCAAGAGAGTCAACAATTACTTCTATTTCGCCTGTCTTTAGTTTCTTATTGATCATACCTTTTTTTCTGTTTCTTACCTTGCCTTTTACCTGAATAACATCCTCTCTTCTTAGCTTTTCAGCTTCTTTATGTGATTTTTTATTATGAGAAGGGTCAAAAACTACTTGAGTTAATCCATATCTGTCTCTTAAATCTATAAATATAACACCACCATGGTCTCTTCTTGTAAGAACCCAACCAGCTAAAGAAACCTTTTTATTCAGATTTTTCTTAGTAAGTTCTCCGCAAGTGTTAGTTCTTAACATAGCTTTTAAGAAGATAGAAATTGTTTATAAATGTTGCTATCCAAATACTTCTTTAATAACATTTAGATAATCATAGAAATAATATCCGTTTGGGTAAAGAGGGCATGTATCCTGCTCTATTCCAGGACAATCCTCACTTGGTTCAGTAAACTCTGGATCTTTTGTTGGCTCTATTGTGGTTCCTTCATGCCACTCATTCCATGAAGTAATCCATATTATCTTTGAAGCAGATGCTGTTTGTTTTGCCATTTCTGCCATAGTCTTAAAGTCTTGTTTGCTTTCTGCTGATATAGATATAGCATCATGCTCAAAACAACTATGATGACTATCATCATAAGCAGGGATTATAGCAGGATGGAAATCTTTATCTCTTAAATAAGCTTCAGCTCTCCATGCCTCGTATACTGGTCTTAGACACTCTGCAAATTCTGCTGTAGTATCACATGCTTCTTCTTGGCTCTTTGAAAGATATAACAGGTTATAGGAAGAAACTGCATCAAATAAATCTATACCATCAAAATTATTATCCCACCACACATGATCAGCTATTATATAAATATTACCTTCTAACAAATCTCTTACATCCTGTATTGCTTCATCATAAGGTCCTGTAAATTCTCTTGTTAGGTATATCCATAATACGGGTTTTCCATCTATTTTATAGTAATTCTCATTTTCAAAATACTTATTAGCTATATCTATTATATCAGAAACAAAGGTATTGTAAATATTGGGTTCATCAAAGTTTAATGACTCTCCTTTATAAACATCAAATATTATATTAGTATCATAGAAGATTGCAAACTTAATCCTATCTATATTGTCTGCCTTTAACAATCCATTTTGGATGTTTTGGTCTAGATTAGGGATATATTCAACAGCAAATATATCTATTCCATAATCGACAGCATCTTGGATATGTTGTTCTGCTATTGTTTTATCAGAGCTACTATATTGCCCTAACTTTGGCTCTCTAAAGTAACCTAAAGACCAATGCTCATTATTCCACCATGGATAATAATGTACTCCAATATCATATTCAGGAGATTTATCTCCATCCAAAACATTTCCTTCTTCATCAATAACATCCCCATCTTCAGTAATAGTATATCCACATTCTGCCCCACTTTCAAGACACACACAGTTTTCTTCCATTTCGCAGTTTTCATAGAAATCTCCTAAGCAACCACATACCTTTATCATTGGTTTCTTTAATCTGCAATCAGGAATTGGTAATACTTTCTCACTAGTTATTCCTTCTGAATCTCCTTCATATGTTGATTCAGTTTGTTCTGTTCCTTCACTTGTTCCTGAACCTCCCCCATTTAAAACACCTAGACTAACCTCTTCTATACGAAGGCTTCCGGTTCCTTCATATGGACAGCCTTCAGTCTCTCCATCAGGAGTGCCTACTGCTTCTAAATCATAAACACCTGCTTCTAAAGAAAATGCATTAGGTATTACTATCTCTTCTCTGTCTGTATAAGTCCCATCATCTACCCAAGCATGAACCTCACCAGATGTATCTCCGGATATTTTAAATATACCATTTTCATTTGGTTGTTCTGTAGCAACTCCTCCACTAAGTATTAAACAATAATCACCTGCCTCTGGCACCTCTATACCTGGTAAGGTAAAGCTATGTGTACAATGTACATAAATATCACATTCATGATTAGTTTGATAACCAGTATTACATTCAACTTCTTCAGTCAATTCTGCTACATAAAGTGGTCCAACAACAATATCATAGGCATTTTGTTCCAGATAATCCATATTGCATTCACTAGATGGATAAGAGCAAGCCCTTGGAACAGAAAAATCATTTTTCAGAATATAGATTTCCTCATTATCTGTTGTAAAATCTAAAGCTAATCTAACTTTACATTGGGTTGTTTCTTGTTGTTCTTCCTCTGTTTCTTCTTCCTCTTCTGTTTCCTCTTCTTGTTGTTCTAAAACACATTTGTTGTTTTCATCACAAATATAATTTTTATTGCAATCTTCATTTTCTTCACAATTTTCTATAAATTTAATGCATTTATTATCTATCGAACTACAAATATAACCTTCATAAGAATCACAAATTTCAGGATTACCTTCGCATATTACTTCAATGCATTTGTTATTCTCTGTGTCGCAGATATAACTTTCTCCATAAGAATTACAATCTTCATTATTTTCACATGTTACTCTTACACACTTATTATTCTCCATATCACAGATATAATTTTCATGAACAGTACAAACATCATTTTCCTCACATTCTAGTTCAACACATCCTTTTGTAAAATCATCACATACCTTATCTTCATCACATTCCTCGTTTTCCATACACTCATATATTCCACATCCATATATACATTTTCCATCTTCACATTTAGCAATTGGTTCTCCTTCTTCACAAGGTAAAAAGTTATTACATTCAGAAGCATCTATTGTACATTCTGGTTCTTCTTCATCTTCTTGTTCTTCTTCTGTTTCCTCTCCTTGTTCTTCATCTACTACTTCGCCTACTGAACAAGCAAAAGGTTTTCTAAAGAAAAACCTATCAGAATCATTTACACCTTTCCAACCCTCTTGTTCAACTCCATTTATTTGCAATGAATCTACAATGATAAAATCTTTATATTCTGTCTGAGAACTTAATGCTGCTAAAACATATTCACCTTCATCAAGAGTAAATTCATAAACTATTTTGCCTTCTTCATTTGTTTGGTTTACTTCTGTAACCAGATTTTTAATAATTTCAGCATTATTACCAAGCTCGGCTCTTGCCTTTTCCAAATCAAAACATTCACATTGGGCAATTGTATAATCTGTAAAATGAGATACCTCAGCTGTTATCTTATTGTGCTTTGTGTCTACCTCACTAGCCAAGCTAATAAATTTTTCTTCTTCTGAGTCAAAGTAAACTATTTTTAGTTTTGTTTCATCAAAAGTTGGTGGGAACCATGAATCTTCATACCTAATTATCAATATTGCTTTTGGATTAAAGGTTATACCTGTTGGCTCAAATTCATAAACTAGAGAAGACATTAATCCATATCTCTCTTTATTATATGTGTTGTCCTTTATCTTAACAGAGATATCATAATTGTTTACCTTTGTACCTTTTGGGATAATTAATTCAGCTTTTCCATCTTCAGAGGTTACTGTTATTGTGTTCAGGGTTCTTCCTTCATCATCAGTTCTAATCTTTGTAGTGAAAGTTCTGTCTATTATATAATTAAAATTCTCCTCTTTCAAAACAAGGTTATCTTTTTCTAATTCTATTGGATATTTAAGAGAAGTCATTATAGAAGTGTCCGTAATATCAACATCAACTTCTGGATTTAGATATTTTACTTCATATCCTTGTTTTTTAAAAACATTAAACTCATTTACACAATCTTTCATGTTTAGAGTAATGGCATTCGCAAGTACATTTTCTTTAGCTCCATATTTGTGAAAATTATTGTTTGTCACATCTTTTAAACATGTAGAAACAAAATTTTTTAATTGAGCAGAATCGTCTGTTGATATGCCAACCCCCTTTACAGCTGTCTTTGTCCTAAATGTAAGATAAGAGATTAATCCAAATATCATCAAAACAACTATGCCTACAATAATAAAAACAGCCAGCTGCCCCTTTTTATTTTGCATATGACCTATTTGTGGAAAATGTGTATATAAAAGTTTTGTTTTTAAATAAAAAATAACTACAGAATTTTTACTTCAGCAGAACATAAATCTTTAAATCTCTCTGCATCCTCTTTATTACCAACTACAGAGCCATAATGCATTGGCACAGCAATTCTTGGATTTATCTTTGAGCAGGCTTTAACAGCTTCTTCAACATTCATAGTATAAGTTCCTCCGATTGGCAATAAAGCGACATCTGCTTTTATGTTGTCCATCTCAGGTATTAAATCTGTGTCCCCTGCATGATATATTCTTAGATTATTCAAGGTTACAACAAATCCAACCCATTCCTGCTCCTTAGGATGAAACATCTTTCCTATATTATATGCAGGAACAACTTCTAAATCTAAAGCACTTATTTTTAATTTATCTCCTGGTTTTATTAAAGTAATGGTTTTTATGCTATCTGCTATCGGCGCAAGCTTACTCTGGCAATCTGCAATAGTTATTATTATAGTATCTGGCTTAGCAATCTTTTTTATATCATTTATACTACAATGATCATAATGACTATGAGTAATTAGAATAACATCAGCCTTGTCTTCTGTTTCTATTTGAAATGGATCTATAAATATTGTTTTTTCATTCTTCAATTCAAAACCAGATTGTCCTAACCATTTTATTTCTACATCTTGCATAGTAAAAGAACCCATTGTATCACCCTGTTTTTTGCATCCCTAAATTGCTATAAACGGGGGAATGAACAGTACTATTAATATTTTTCTAATTTCAATTTATTAAGAATTTGCCCTTTTCCATTATCTTTTTGTTATCAAAGAAGATAGTTGGTTTATCTATTATGCAATCCAAATGGATAGGAACATCGTTCTTTCCACCGAGAGAACTTGTATCATTTCCAAGTGCTATATGACAGGTTCCCAAAACTTTCTCATCCTCCAAGATATTTCCAGTAATTTTAGCTGTATCATTGGTTCCTATCCCAAACTCTGCAACAAAGTAAGCCTTTTTTCCAAATTTATCCAGAGTATTTTTTAATTTCTCAGCTGTCTTTCCTCCTTTAATGCTTACAGCATAATTGTCTTTGATAACTATTTCTATTGGCTTATCAACTATCTCATCTAAAACAGAAATATCTATCACTAAATTCCCGTTAGCATTTTCATCTGGGATTCTGCAACATACCTCACCAAGAGGAATATTCCCAACTGCACCTTTCTTATTCAAAAAAGAGCCCAGATTATATAGAAATCTATCTTTTTTTATAGAAAAGCTAATGTCTGTTCCTTTATCTGTTAATACCTTTATATTATCTGTATTTTTAACTAAATCTTTCAATTTTTCTCCAAGATTATACATTTTTTCAATATCTGCATTTGAGAATCTAATCAAGATACCCTTTGTTACGTTGGGCATTGTAACAATTCTGGCTCCTTTTTCAGCTGCTTCCTTTGTTGCTTTGGTATGTGTTAAGGATTTAGAGGTTATCAATAATTCAACATCATAATTAAGCATTTCTTTTGCTACATTTTCTAAAGGCTCTTCTCCATGCGTTTTTCCGATAGAGGTTTCAATTAGTTTAGCTTTGTCTGTTATCTTTTTTCCTTCTTCAAGAAAGACTTCTGCAATTTTTCTCTTATTCTTATCTATAACAATAAGCAAAGATTCATCATTTTTTAAACCCATAATTTCTTTTAAAATCTTTTCAGCTGCTTTTCTTAGTGTCATTTTCTCTTAGAATAAAAGGCAAGAGTTTTGGTTTTTTGATTATTCCTTGCTTGATTAAAGGTAAATCTTTTATTCCTATCTTGCCTGCAAACAATAATTTAATATTGCCTCCTTTTTTAATAAATTTTTTTAGCTCCTCTCTTCCTTCAAAATATATGTGGTCTTTGATAAAACCGCCAGGCAAAGAAGTATCTGCTAAGCCACGTTTTGCTCTTTTTGTAATAACATATGTATTGTTTTTAGAGAGATTATATCTTCCATGCAGCACCTTAAAGATATCATAAAAGGATTTTTTTAGAGCCATATTTACTGCTATAATTCTTGCACAATAAAATCTTAATGTCTGTTCAGAAAGAATGTTGTTCATTTCCTCCATTATTGTTGCCAAGCCCTCCTCTGTTGAAAGATAACTAGGCATTCCTGTACTCCCAAGTAAACTATACTTCTGCTGAGAACCATTTATTGCTCTTAAAATATGGGTTTCTACTTCATGAACTTCAAATCTTTTTATTTCATCCAGAGAATATTTTTTATTTTTTATTTTCAATAATTTTTTTGCTTCATTTGTGTCTGCTTTTGCAACCATACTATTAGAGACTGAAACATCCCAATCTTTTATTTCATATTTATTCAAACAAGCTTTTAGTTCTTCTTTAGCAGCTTTTGCAGAAAAAGGTCTATCTACCTTTTTTGCCTTTTCTTTAGAAATAATGGCTTTTGCTTTCTCAACCATTCTTTTTTTTGGTTTCCCGTATAAGCTAGTATCATAAAACTCATCTGTTCCTATCTTATTTAAGAACCTTATCTTTTTTAGAAGGTCCTTTCTAATTGCTCCAAAAATCACATGGTCTGTTTTTATAGCTTTCAACTCTTTATACAATCCTTTAAAATTTATATTGTTGGCATTATATTTAAATTGGGGGTTATAGACTTCTCCTTTATTGTAAGCAGAAATGAATTTTCTTTTTTCAGCGTGACTATTTATGGGATTAACACTAGCTTCATCAAGATGTTTTGAAATTTCAATAAGTTTATTGTTAATTTCCTTTGGACTCATTTTTATTATAAATCCTCAATTGCTTTCAGAACATTAAACAAGACATCTTCTTTAAAAGCAGGGGCATATACTTGTAAACCAATTGGAATCCCATTAATCTCTCCTGCATTTATTAGACCTGCACAAATTCCTGCGAGATTTGCTAGAGTTGTAAAGGCGTCATATGCATATAATACTCTAGGATCTTCTATTTTCGTACCTAATTTATGAGGCAGAACAGGAGTTGTTGGTAATATTAGTATATCAACCTCCTTGAAGGCTTTTTCAAATTCTTTTCTTACTAATTCTTTAACCATTAAAGCTTTTCTATAATAAGTTCCTTCATATTCTGCTTTAGATATCTCCCTTCCTCCTAAGATTCTTCTTAACACTTCTTCCCCACAGTTTTCCTCTATCTTTCTTCCATATTTTCTTCCATCAAATTTTCTTGTTCCTGAAAAGAACTCAACATAAACAATTGGATAATAAGTCTGAATTGCCAAATCTACGTAATTTAATTTAATAT
>CAZENX010000035.1:0-9469 GCA_964513865.1 uncultured Methanosarcinales archaeon
GGTTGAAAGAGTTGAAAAGCAAAATATCAATTTCAGCTCCCAGATAACAAAGAAATATGTCCAGTTCATGCCTGTTGATAATCTTGTAAAGGAAGAGGTTGATATTTACTTAAATGAACAATACTTAATGTCTGCTAAAGTAGGAAAGAAGAATAATCTTAAGGTAAATAAAAATAATAAGGTTGGAAAAATATTGGTTGATGCAATCAACAAAGGAGAGAAGATAGAATTAAGGATTTGATTTAAAATCTGGATTTATCCACAACATGAGTTCTAAACCAGAACAACTTTGATAAATTTTGGAACCCTGAAAATCTTTTTTTATATAAAATTCCCTTGAATCATCTCTACTTCTGCCAATAATTCCTTCAGAATCTGGAATGTTCTTTAATCTTTCTATGAATAATGTACCAACGCCTTTTTTTCTTGGGAATGTTTCAATCTTTTCAAGTTCAATCATAGAACCTTTTCCGCTATAATCTTTAAAACCATTCTTTTCAGAAAAAATAATCTCCCTAAAAAATTTATTATCATATCTAAATGTACCAAATAACTCATTTAATGTTTCATCAAAATTTCTTAGCTTTGAAGCAGGAATTATATCATAGATTGCGATTCCAACAGGAAAAAAACCATCAGAAGCAATTAAAACATTTGTTTCTTCATAAATACCCTGATACATTGCTAATAATTCTTCTTCTGTTATAACTTTTGGCTTATATACTTTCTTTTTAATTAAATGAATAAATCTAGCTATATATTCTTTAGATTCAGATGATTCTTGTTTTAATTCCAAAACTTTAACTGCCATAAATGGAGAAATTTAGATTTATTTTTAAAGTTAATCCTATTTTAGTTTAAATTAGAAACCTTTAAATAATCTCTATATCTCAATATTAAACATGTTAGATATAAAACTAATCAGGAAAAAAACAAAGGACATAAGAGAGAATCTTGCAAGAAGAAATCAGGCTCATATACTAGAGCAGTTTGACCTTCTGGTTAAACAGGATGAAAAATGGAGATGCTCGTTGCAGGATTTAGAGAAATTAAAAGCTCAAAGAAATACTTTGACAAGAGAAATAGCTGAATTAAAGAAAAAAGGAAAGAGTGCTTCCCAGAAACTAAAGTTAGCAAAAATCTTCCCTAAAAGGATTGCTAAATTAGAAGAAGATACAAACAGACTGAAAGAAGAAATAAATGGTTTATTGTTGAGAATACCCAACCTGATTCATAAGTCTGTTCCATATGGAGAATCTGAAGAAGATAATAAGGTAATAAAAAAGGCTGGGAAAAAACCTAAGTTTAAATTTAAATTAAAGAGTCATGTTGATTTAATAGAAGATTTAGATTTGGCTGATATTGAAAGGGCTGCAAAAGTTTCTGGAGCAAGATTCTATTATGCAAAAAATGAATTAGTTATGCTGGACCTGGCATTAAAAAAATTAGCCCTTGACTTATTAATAAAAAAAGGCTTTACACCTCTAGAGCCACCATTCATGATAAGAAGAGAGCCTTATGAAGGCGTAACTGATTTAGGGGATTTTGAGGATGTTTTGTATAAAATAGAAGGAGAGGATTTATATCTTATCGCAACAAGTGAACATCCTATTGCAGCAATGCACATGAACGAATTAATAGATAAAGATAAGCTGCCTTTGAAATATGCAGGTATCTCTTCATGCTTTAGAAAGGAGGCAGGAGCCCATGGAAAAGACACAAAAGGAATCTTCAGGGTTCATCAGTTTAATAAAATAGAGCAGTTTGTTTTCTGTAAAGAAGAGGACTCATGGAAATTATTTGAGGATTTATTAAAGAATGCTGAGGAATTATTTAAAAAACTAAAGCTAGCTTATCGAGTGGTAAATATCTGCACAGAAGAGATTGGAACAGTTGCTGCTAAAAAATATGATATTGAAGCATGGTTTCCTGTTCAGAAAAAATACAGAGAAGTCGTCTCATGCAGTAACTGCACTGATTATCAGGCAAGAAGATTAAATATAAGATATGATGATAATGAAAGAAAGGTAGTTCATACTTTGAATAGTACAGAGATAGCAACAGGAAGAGCTTTAGCAGCTATTATTGAAAACTATCAGCAAAAGGATGGCTCAATTAAGATACCTGCTGTACTGCAAAAATATATTAATAAAAAAGTAATAAAACCAAAAAAGAGGTAAAATGAATATACATGGCTTGGTCTTTGTTATAGTAGGAATAGCTATTGGTATTGCTTCGCATTTTATTCCAAACATGGAATTCTTTTATATTGCAGCAGGAGGTTTTGTATTATATGGGGTATATAAGATAGTAAGGAATGTCCTTTCAAGGAAGCTGTTGGGTCCTGAACCTAAAATAATTGGGCCTAAAGCAAAAAACGAGTTGTCTGTAAATACCATATCTTGTCCTAAATGCGGATTAAAACATTACAGTAATGCAAATTATTGCCAGCAATGCGGGACAAAGCTGAAATAAGAAAAACTATATAAACAATTTTCCATTACTTTTTTTTATGTCATTATTCAAGGATATGCTCGGGGATTCTGAGTCATTATTCAAGGATACAGTTGCATTAGATTATGATTTCATCCCTAAGTTAATACCTTACAGGGAGAATGAGCAGAGATATATAGCTTCTTCTATCAAACCTTTATTTCAGGAAAGAAATGGAAAGAATCTGCTTATACATGGTTCTCCAGGAGTTGGAAAGACTGTTGCAGTAAGACATTTATTTAAAGAATTAGAGGAAGAGACAGATGATGTTGTTCCTATTTACATTAACTGCTGGCAGAAAAAAACAACTTATAAAATAATTTTAGATATCTGTGAGCAGTTAGATTACAGATTTACCCAAAATAAAAAAACAAACGAGCTTCTTGTTGTATTGAAGCAGATATTAAACAAAAAAAGTGCTGTTTTCTGTTTTGATGAAGTAGATAAAGTAGAGGATTTTGATTTCCTTTATTTTCTGCTTGAGAATATATACAGGAAAACAATCTTGCTTATAACAAACTATAAGGATTGGGTTGTGGATTTGGATGAAAGGATAAGGTCAAGGCTTGCATTAGAATTTCTGGAATTTAAGAAATATAATGCTGAAGAGATAAAAGGTATTTTGAAGGATAGGTTAAATTACGCTTTTATTGAAGATGTATGGCAAGAAGATGCTTTTGATTTAGTTGCTAAAAAAACAGCAGAAATTGAGGATATACGTTCTGGCTTGTATTTGTTAAAAGAGGCAGGAAATATAGCTGAAGACAGATCATCAAAAAAGATAACAAAAGATGATGTATTAAAGGCAATCGCCAAGTTGGATGATTTCAAGATAAAAAACAAAGAAGAATTAGATGATGAAGAGCGCCTGATATTAAAAATAATAAAGGAAAACTCCAGTAAAAAGATTGGAGACCTCTACAAAAGTTATCAACAACATGGAGGAGAGGGGGTTTATAAGACATTCCAGAGGAAAATAAAAAGATTAGAGGAAAATAAGTTTATCTCTACATCTAAGGTTATAGGAGGAAAAGAAGGAACAACCACAATAGTTTCTTATCAGGAAAAGAAAATAACTGATTATTAGCACTGGACACCTTTTTATCCTCTATAAAAACTAATTAGAGCACTGGACATTGTCACGTGAGGTATTTAAAGGGATTCTTACATTATAATAATAAACATTTCCCCCGATGATGTTTTTTTGGGCTTAAGGCAGGTAAATTCTCTCATCCTCCTCCTGCCTTTTCATACTTATGGTGATTAGAAAATGGACATAAGCAAAGAAACCATTGAAACCTTATTTTTCAATCAGATAAGGAAAGTAACAAAAGAGGTGCTCTTATGTTAAGATTATTCAGAAAAGGCTATATGAATTGGAGAGATTTTAAGGCAAGGATTGATTTTTTAGATACTTTTCTCTGGCAACAGGATATTAGAAAAAACAACATAAAGGCAATAGAAACCTTTACTCTTTAAAACATAATCTTTTTATAATCTTCTGAATTACTTTTTTCTATGAGATTGTTCATAAAAGAAGAGGTAGACTTAAATAAAGAAAGAATCCTAGACTTTCTGGAAAACTCTGTCTTTATTCATCCAACAGATACAATCTATGGTTTAGGATGTAATGCTTTAAGGGAGGATTTGGTTGAAAAAATAAGAAAGATAAAGAAAAGACCTAAACAACCTTTTTCTGTTATTGCTCCTTCAAAGAAATGGATCTATGAAAACTGTAATGTTCCTAGGCAAGCTATAAAATGGATAAACAAGCTACCTAGCCCCTTTACCTTGGTATTAATGTTAAAGAATAAAAATGCTATTGCAGAGAATGTAAACAATAATCTGCCGACTTTAGGTATCAGAGTTCCTAAGCATTGGTTCTCTGATATTGTTGCAGAACTAAATATCCCTATTGTTACAACATCTGCTAATATTACAGGAGGAAATTTTATGACATCATTAGATGATTTAGAGGAAGAAATAAAAATAAAAACTGATTTTATTATATATGAAGGAGAGAAAAGAGGTCATCCTTCAGATATAATTGATTTAACCAAATTAAAAATAATCAGGAAGAGGAGAAGATGAAGAAAAAATTAAGGATTTTAGCAAGTGGGGATATCCATGGAGATACTGGTCTAGTAAAGAAATTAGCAGAAAAAGCTGAAAAGGAAAATGTAGATCTTGTAATACTTTCTGGAGATTTGACTTTTGCAGAGATGAGCACAAAGAATCTGATAGGGCCTTTTGTTAAGAAACACAAGAAAGTTATTTTAATACCAGGAAATCATGAATCAGTTGCAACAGCTGATTTTCTTGCAGAGCTTTATGGTGCAACCAATCTGCATGGTTATTCTATAAAAGTAGGAGATGTTGGTTTGTTTGGAGCAGGTGGGGCAAACATTGGTTTAAATAAGATAAATGAAAAAGAGTTCTATAGTTTGTTGAAAAAAGGGAATGAAAAAATCAAGAACTTAAAAAAGAAAATAATGGTAACCCATGTTCATCCTTCTGGAACTAAGATAGAGAAATTTACACAGTTCTTTCCAGGAAGCAAAGGTATAAGAAAAGCTGTTGAAAAATTTAAACCTGATATTCTGCTTTGCAGTCATGTTCATGAAGCTGAAGGCATTGAGGAAAAGATAGGTAAGACAAGAGTCATAAATGTCGGAAAGAAAGGGAAGATAATTGAGTTATAAGGAATAATACCAAAAATTATTTATATGTCTAGTTTTTTTACTATCCTAGGTGATATAATGGCTGAAGAAGAACAAGCACCTACAGAAGGTGAAGAAGAACAGAAAGATTATAGCAAAGAACAGGAAGGAGAAACTGGTGGAGAAGAACCAGACGAAAAAAAGAAAGAAGAATATTACAAAAAGAAAGAAGAAGCAGAACCTGCTGAGAAAGCACCTGAAGAGGAAACTCCTCCTGAAGAAGAAAAAACCGAATAAATTACTTTTTTAAAAAAGCAGGTACAATTTCTATACTAGTTAATGGGTTAAATTTCTTTTCTTTTAATGGTATAACTATTCTAGAGACTAAAGCATTTAACGAGTAAGGCAATCTTATTAATCTTATATAGCCACGAGAAACCCATGGATCAATATGAAATTGCTTTAGCTCTTTATTTATTTCTTCTCTTTCTTTTATGGTTAATTTATATGCTTTTTTATCAAATATATGAACATGAGCTCCTCTTCCGCTGTAAACAACCTTTATATTCCTAAAATATTTTTTAAGATAATCAGCTAAAGCAAATGCACTCTCTATTGCTTTCGGCAAACACTTATTGCAGAAGTTTGGATATTTTGATTTACAGTCACAAGGAATATTTTCAGGGTCAATATCAAAAGCCAATTCCTGCCCTAGAAAATTATCACAATTAAAGCAGTTTCTAAAGCATAACTTTTTCATGCAAAGTTCTGGGTCTTTGTAAATGTTCCTGTCATAATAGACATCTTCAGGTTCATAGTTGATTAATTTTTGCTTCACATTTTTATTTCTTATATTTATCATTGTTTTTAGCTTTGCTTTATTTTTTATTATCTTAGTATCAGAGCCCATATCTACTGCCAGTATTTGTGGTTTTAGAGGAAGCCATGCAAATGTTTTCTTAATATCAAACTCTTTTTCATAGAATTCCTTTCTTTCCTCTAATGTTGAGAACCTTAACGGAAACATTCTACCCCTTTATCACACCAATAGGAACCATCCTTGCCACTTTTAGAGAAATGCCTGCTTTATGTACAGCTTCAACAACGCTTTCTACATCCTTATAAGCAAGAGGAGCCTCTTCTGCCAATACCTTAGGAGTAGTTGATTGTGAGATAATCCCTTTTTCTGCCAATTCTTTTTTAATATTCTCTCCCCAGAATTTTTTTATTGCAGCATGTCTTGATAAAGCCCTTCCTGCTCCATGGCAGGTGCTTCCAAAAGATTTCTTCATAGCTTCTTCTGTTCCTTTTAAGATATAGGAAGCAGTTCCCATACTTCCTGCTATTAAAACAGGTGTATCTGGGAAGCTTCTTGTTGCTCCTTTTCTATGAACATAAACCTTCTTCTTTTTCCCTTCCACAAGATGCTCTTCTATTTTGCATATATTATGTGCAATCCCATAGATTGTTTTCATGTCCATCTTTTCATAATCTTTTTTGAAAACTTCCTGGAAGGTTTCTCTTACCCAGTGTGTCATTATTAATCTATTGCAGAAAGCATAATTAACAGCACATATCATTGCCTTATAGTAATCCTGTCCTTCTTTACTATTTGTAGGAGCACATACTAGTTGAGGATCAGGCAGTTTAATATTATATTTTTTAGCTGCTTCCCCATGTATCTTTAGATAATCAGAAGCTACCTGATGTCCGAAGCCACGGGAACCGCAATGAAGCATTACAACAACATTATTCTTTACTAAACCATATTTTTTTGCAGCAGATTCATCAAATATATTGCTTACCTTTTGTATTTCCAGGAAATGGTTTCCAGCTCCTAATGTTCCTAATTGTGGCTTTCCCCTCTTCTTTGCTAATTCAGAAACCTTTTTAGGGTCAGCTCCTTTCATACAGCCATTCTCTTCCATATTTTTTATGTCATCTTTTGTTCCATAACCATTTTCTACTGCCCAGTTTACTCCATTAATGAGAACATCATTAAGCTGAGAGTCATCTACTCTTAGCTTTCCTTTACTTCCCACACCACAAGGTATATTCCTGAATAAACCTTGGACAAGCAAATTTAATTTTTCCTTAACCTCTTCATAGCTTAAATTAGTTCTAATCATATTTATTCCGCAATTAATATCAAAACCAGTACAACCTGAGGAAATAATACCATTTTCAGAATCAAATACTCCTACTGCTCCCATTGGCAGCCCATAACCTATGTGCATGTCAGGCATTCCAAGCACAGGATTTATCACACCCGGAAGCATTGCTACATTTGTTAATTGCGAGAGGGCTTCATCTTCTAAAGCATCTATTACTTTCTTTGAGGCAATTATTTTTGCATCTACATTCATCCCTTTCCTTGCTTTTTTCGGGATAAGCCATTCATAATCATTTATCTTTTCTAGTTTTTCTTTCATATTATCCAAGAATAAGTTTTGCTTTAAAAAACTTTCTTATATTTATCTTTTTTATATTTATATATCAACACTAATACTTGCTTTATAACCTTTGTCTATTTTCTCTAATTTAAAATTGTAATAAGTTACAGCCTTAACAACTGTTCCTGATTTTTCCTTGCTGAGAGGTTCCCCATATACTTCTGCCTCTAATTCCTTATCAGAAATCTTCTTTATTTCGAACTTTGAAAAGAACATCTCTTCAATATCAACTTCTGCAATCAATTTCTGGAGCCAGTTATACAACAAGTCCTTTAAATTCTTGCCTTTTACTTTAATCCTTAATTTTTTCTCAGGCTTCACCTTTTTTATTTCACATATTACACTAAATATAGCTTCAGCAGCATTGCTAAACAGCTCTTTCTTGTTTTTTCCAAAGGCTTCAAACATTACATCACTTGTTATTCTATCAATAATCTTGTACTTCATTTTATTCTTTGAATAAACTAGAGAACCCAGCTCCTACTGCGCATGGCATCATTGTCATAATAACTACCCTCAAAACATTATAAAGACTCTCTACTTGTCTGTTTATCCCAAATATATAAACCAAAAAGAAAGCTACCCCAATAGAGACTAAAAACAAGGTTAAGAATCTTTTTATTATAAATTGACCAGGTCTTCTTTCTCTTCTGTCTTTTATTCTTGTGTAACCTAGGAGATAGATTTCTCCTAAAATAATAGCAATAGAACTTAATATAATCAAGAGAATATGTATCTTGTCTAATTTTAATGCAGTATTTATTAAAGCGCCTTTTAAAATAAAAGTAAGTCCAAAAAGCAATGAGCCGAATAAAGCATTGAATATTACCCTCATAGAGAAATGGCTGGGTGTTTTATCTACTATTCTTTCTTTTAATTTATTTACACAGGCTTCTATCTTATCCAAATCCTTCATTTCTATATCTATCTTTTTTTCTATCTTGTCTCTCTTCATTTTAATACTCAACTATCCTTATTTTATCGTCTTTCTTTTCTTCTGTTTCTTCTTTTTTCTCTTTGTCATCACTAAACATATTAAAAGCCCCTTCTGAAACATTAGTGTCAAACCCTGCAGCACTTCCTTCTTCAATAAACTTCTGCAGAAATGCAATTATCTGTTTAATATCTTCCTTTGAGTCCTTTTTTGTATCTATTTTTATTTCCATTTTAAAATCTCTTTATTTATTATTTAATCCACATATAAAAATATTATGGTAACCAGTAGTATAATCTTACTTCTCTATGGCTGAAATTAGTCATATTTCCTAATATAAAAACCGAATCAACATAAACCTTTTTTTCAGTAAGATTTAATGCCTTTTCATTCAGACATATTCTGTATTCATATTCATCTAAAAGATAGCTTTCTACCTTTTGGGTTAAGGTATTCTTGCTGCTTTTGTTATAACATCCTTCGCTTGTTGTAATAACATTAAGCCTAAAATCAGGGTCTTTTTCCAGCTGCTCAAGAACCTCTGGTTTATCTTCTTTTACTTCTGCTACCCTGAGTCTTGGAATAAGCAGAATAACAAATATTGCAGTTATAATTATAGCCAGCAAAGCCTCCATAGTTTTCATATATGCTTTTTTTACCATGTTTTTATATTCACCAGGGTAGGGTATAAAACTGCTTCCTTTGTAATAATAAAATCATCCCATTCTTTTGCAGATATATCCTCCACACTTGGGCTAGGTCCAATCTCTTTTATAGTTAGGTTAGTCCTGTTAATTAAATCTGCTGAAGTAAGGTTCCATATAGTTATCTTAAACTCCCTTGTAGATGGATAGTTCCATCTTGTTTTTAAATTATCATAGTTTATGTTACTAATCTTTTCCCAGTAAAGCCCTTTTTCTCTTTCTATG
>CAZENX010000036.1:0-9276 GCA_964513865.1 uncultured Methanosarcinales archaeon
GTTTGGAAAAGATAGAAAATTATATCTTTGGACACCATCTCAAAGTTCCAGAGAATCTAAACAGGTTCGCTCTGTGGAGCGTGACTTCAGCGGCTTTGGCGGGTTCGGTGTCAGTGGCGACGGTTGGTTTGGCGACAGCGGTGGCTTGTCTCGTGAGGTGCTAGTAGATTCTGCGAAGCAGAGCAAAATTTTCAGTAACAAAGCAATATTTGATATTGAGAATGAAACCATTACCATGCCAATGAAGAAGAAATTACTGAAAGAAATACAAAAGAAAACCTCAAACAAAAAGAAGATAAAAATAAAGTGGGAGTTGAAAGTTAAATTAAACTAACCAGCTTTGGCAAATTCCAAAGCCACACGTCAGTCTATTAAGGCTTAATAGTCATAAAATACAATTGCAATACATAGTAGGAAACGAAAATGTAAAGCAGTAGTGATATGCAAAATAAACTGGCTATAAGGGATGTCGCTCTGTTGAGCTTAACTTCAACGACTTTGACAGGTTCAATGTCAATGGCAACAATTGGTTTGACAACAACAATGGCTTGTCTCGTGAAATGACTTTGGAATTTGTTCAAAGAAAAGACTATGAAAACCTACAAAAATTTATACCAAGAACTTTGTTCAGAGGAAAATATAGCTTTAGCTTTCAAAAAAGCAAGAAAAAGAAAATCAAAAAAACCTTATGTTATAGAATTTGAAGGAAACTTAAAAGAAAACCTAGAACTTCTAAGATCAGAATTATTGGATGAAAGTTACCAACCAAAACCACTCAGAACTTTTATTGTAAGAGAACCAAAAACAAGAAAGATAAGAAAATCCTATTTTAGGGATAGAGTTGTTCATCATGCTATATGCAATATACTAGAACCAATATTTGATAAGTGGTTTATTTACGATTCCTTTGCTAATAGAAAAGGAAAAGGAACATTAAATGCTATAAAAAGGTTTGATAAATTTAAAAATAAAGTTTCAAAAAATAATATAATCAATTGTTATGTTCTTAAAGCTGATATCAAACATTATTTTAATGAAGTAAATCATACTATTTTAATTAATATCTTAAGAAATAAAATAAGGGATGAACAATTAATATCCTTAATACTAAAAGTTTTAAAGAATCATTCAGAAGAGATTGGAATGCCTTTGGGAAATATGACTTCTCAATTCTTTGCTAATGTCTACCTAAATGAATTAGACCAATTCATAAAGAAGGATTTAAAGGCAAAATATTATATTCGCTATGTAGATGATTTTGTTATTTTACATAATAACAAATATATTTTAGAAAATTATAAAGAGAAAATCAACACTTTCCTAAAAGAAGAATTAAAACTTGAACTTCATAAAAACAAATCAAAGATATTAATGCTTAAAAGAGGAATTCCTTTTTTGGGATTTAGACATTTTCAATATCATAGATTATTAAGAAAAGCCAATATATTAACTATGAGAAAGAAGATTGCACAGGATGATTATGAAATTATATGTAATTATTTAGAAGGATGGATAGCATATGCAAAACAAGCTAATACATACAATCTAAGACATAAGGTTACAGACATTGTGGAATCTAACTTTGGAGGAAATATACACTCTCTACAAATAAATAGAATAATAAAATTATCTCAGAAAGGTATCCAAAATGAAATCTAAAATATTTACACAAGCAGAATTAAAATCATTAAATAAGAGATTTAAAGGCAATAGGAAAGACAAGACAGGAATTTTTTCTGGAAGAATTAAACCTAAGATATTAGAATTATTATCTTGGTTTAAAAGAAAAAAAGAATTGGAGAGGGTAATCAAACCAATAGAGAAAGAAGGCAGGAAATAGAAGATGAAAGCTAAAGAAATATTTGATATATTTATGACAAAATTAATTTGTTTAATCTGTTGGATATTTGGAATAGAATGAAAATGGGTTTTGAAAAATGAAAATAGGGTTAATACAGATTGATGGAAAGTTACCTAATCTAGCTTTAATGAAATTATCAACTTATCATAAAAGCAAAGGTGATGAAGTTTATCTAATGAGAGATTCAATTGTTTCACGAAGATTAATAGATTTTGATAAAGTATATATTTCTTGTATATTTGATAAAAATAAGAAAAAAGCAATAGCCTTACAAAAACAATTTAAAAATGCAGAAGTTGGAGGGATAGGAGTTGATAATCATATTAAATTACCAGAAGAAGTAGAACATCTAATGCCTGATTATGACCTATATGGTGTGGATTATTCTATGGGTTTTATAACAAGAGGGTGTATAAGGAATTGTGAATTCTGTAAAGTTCCAAAACATGAAGGATTGATTAAAAAGAATTGTGGTATATATGAATTTTGGGATAGAAGACATAAAGAGATAATTATTTTAGATAATAATCTTCTAGCAATTCCAGAACAATTTAGAAAAATTTCTCATCAATTGATAAAAGAAGATTTGAAAGTAGATTTTAATCAAGGATTAGATATAAGATTATTAACAGAAGAATTTGCTGAAATATTACAAAAATTAAAACCTTTGAAGTTCTGGAGATTTGCATTTGATAATCTCAAATATGAAAAAGAATTTAGAAGAGGAGCAGAAATGCTAGTAAATAAAGGATTGAAGCATAAGGTTATGATCTATGTTTTAGTTGGTTTTGATAGTACTATTGAAGAGGACATGAGAAGATTTGAGATTATCAAAGATTATGGTTTTGATTCTTTTTGTATGGTTTATGGGGATGGGAATCGAATAATAGGAGATACTTCCCAATTAGATAGGATGAATAAAACAAGAATGCCTATAGGAAATAAAAAAAGATACAAAGACCTTGCAAGATATGTTAATAGGAAAGAAATATACAAAACTACAACATGGGAAGAATATAATCAAGATGTTAGAAATAAATAAAATTCATTGTGTGGCTTGTCTCAATGGATTAAAACAACTAGAAGATAATTCAGTAAATCTAATAGTCACAGACCCCCCATATAATATAGGGGTGGATTATAAAAAATATAAAGATAAAAGAGAAGATTATTACAAATGGTTAAATAAAATTCTAAAGGAATGTGAAAGAGTTTTAAAAGAAAATGGTAGTTTGTATCTAATCCATTATCCAGAACAGGCTTCTAGGATACTAACAAAGTTTAATACAAAACTCTTCCTTCAAAACTGGATAACTTGGCATTATCCTTCAAATATAGGACATTCAAAAAAGAATTTTACAAGAAGTCAAAGAACAATTTTATTTTATACTAAAGGGAATAAGTTTATCTTTAATCTAGAAGAAGGAGAAGTGATACCAGATTTTCTACACTTTAATTTAGTAAAAAATGTTTCAAAAGAAAAAGTAAAAGGATTTCCTAACCAAATTCCAGTAAAACTTATAGAATTATTAATAGGCTTATCTAGTAATAAAGACATGTTAGTATTAGATCCCTTTATGGGTTCTGGAACTACTGCTGTAGCCTGTAAGAATCTTAAAAGAAATTTTATAGGTTTTGAATTAAATCCTGAATATGTGAAGATTGCTAATGAGAGGTTAGAATGACCTACAAATATATTGAAATTAGGAAAGAAGGAGAGATTTACAAAATCTGGAATACAGTTTATGAAAAATATGTAGGAGAGATAAGAAGAGAAAGAATGGGTCAATGGATGCATTGGCAATTATTTCAATATGAAGGTATGGGTTTTACTAATGGATGTTTAAAAGAAATATCCAAATTTATTACAACCCTTTATAGAAGAAAATGAGACTTGTAACATAACTAATAGAAAAATCAATTCCACACTTTAACTAGCATTTTGTACTTTAAATTGGCTTATACAGATTTCTAAGAAAGAATTAAATATCTTTTGATACTTTTTATTGTAATGGAAAAAATCACCATAGAATTTAAAGGAGATCTAGTCTTCTATGAAATAAAAGGAAAAGATAATAATGATTTTAAAACTACAATAGAGAAATTCTTAAATATTTTAGACTCTTAATAAATACAACAAAAGACTTCTTAGATAGAAATATATTCATAAAGTATAAATATATTGTGGTGATAAAAATACAACAAAACTCTTTTAAAGAAGAAAAATCTATTCCTAGTAATATGGGTATTGTTAAAATAAGTAAAGTTAGATACCAATGGGGAGATCTAGATTTAATTTCTGCGGGATTAATTTTGTTAGGTTTCTATATTGTAACAAGAGGATATCCTATTGGATGGGTCATAGCAATCCTAGGGGTATTAAAACAATTTAGTGGAAAATGAATGATCTTGAGAAAGGTAGATTTTATATTGGTATAATTGGTTTGATAACTATAACCATAGTTTGTTTTATCTTTATTTGGTTTGATAAAGATGTTTCTGCAATGGGTTATTTTGCAATAGCCTTTGCTTTTCTTGTATCTTCTTCAAATATTAAAGATTTAAAAGATCTTAAGGAACTGATAATTAAACCTTAGCAAACCCATACAATATCAAATCTTTATTAAACTCTTTTATTTTCTCTAATTTAATCCTGCCTAAAACCTTACAAAAGAAAGGTTTATCTGTTTTTGGATCTACAACAACCCTTATCTGATTATCTAAAAGTTCAAACTTAAAATTTTCTCCTGTATCATCATTTCTAAACCAATCAAACTGAGAACTATATAGAATTAAATAACCCTCTCTTTTTAATTCTTCAAATGTATTAAGATTACAGTATTCTCCTTCAGGCACTAAACTAGTCTTAATTCCTTTGTAAAAAACCAAAGTATTAATGTGGTTGGTCATTACAGGTTTTCCTAATCCATCTAAATAAGCAATAACTTCTTTATCTAATGAAGAATCATAATCAAATGTTTTATATTTAGAAATTCCAAAATTACTATAATCTGAAAGACCTTGGGGAAAGTTAGGTATTGCCTGAACTACACTAAAACACATAAGTAAAATCACAAAAATCAAAACTAACTTGGTCTTTGTTATTTTCTCTATTACAGCTCCAGAATAAATATAAAGAGGAATAAATGAGAATATTAACTGCCTCATATCATAGCCTAAATCAGTTAATCCTAATCATAAGAAAGAGATTATGAACAAAATTATAAGGATTAATTTTAGATCTTTAGAAAATATCTTAAATCTATATTTAAAAGCTAAAAAAATACAGATTAGAGAAACTAAACCTAAAACATAGTTGTTTCTTAGTAAGAATCCAAATATAATCTTATGAAAGCTAACCTGACTTAATTTGGATAAAAATACATCCTTGATATTAGAAGAACCTGCATAAATAAAGCCAAATGCAGACGAGATGGACACATTTAAATTAGATAAATAAATTAATAACATTAAGAAATAAGTAGAAACATACCCTACTGAAATAAGCAGATTCTTAAGAAATCCTTTATTATACATAAACTGGCTAATAATGAGAAGAGGAATTAATGGAAGAGGCTGTATAGTATGAGACCCTAAAGCAAAAAATAAAAATAAATAAACTAATCCAAGATAAAGATATTTTTGCTTTTTAACATATTTAATAAAAAAGAATATAGTTCCCAGAGAGAAAAGCAATATAAGGCTGGATTGAAATAAGATTCTGCTATAGAATATTAGATCTACAGATATTGCAGATAAAGCAGTACTCCATAGAGCTATATTTTTATTGAATAACTCTTTTGTTGCCAGATAGATAAATAATAAAGAAAGTATACCTGCAAAAGCAATTATATACCTCATAGGAATAAAATTCTTACTGATTAAATCAGAGGCATAGAATAAAGAAGTATAGGACATAGGTTCTAAGTGTTCTAGTATTGAATAATCTGCCTCTATAAAGAAACTAGCTACTCCAAGCACTATTCTGCAAAAAGGAGGAACTACTGGAATAAAAGATACAAAATCCTCAAAAGAAGTCTTAGCAAATTTTGCATATGAAACTACCAACAAAGGTTCATCAGTATTAAGGAGTTGTGTATTCAAACCATATATCCTTAGAATTATACTAAAGATTATTATTGAAAATAATAGGAATTTTAATTTTTTATTCAATTTTTAGGTCCTATCACCCCTAATGCTACAATATCGTAGCATACTTCTATATAAATATTACGACAATATTGTAGTTATGAACAAGAGACGAATTCTAGATTTACAAAAAGAAATTTACAGAGTAATTAAAGAAAATCCAGGAATTACTATGTCTAGATTAGAAAGAAAAATTAAAACTAATCCTTCTTCTCTAAATGAACATTGTAGGATCTTAGAACATTGGGGTGTTATTAAAATAGAAAAATTAGAGAATACTAGGAAGTTGTTTATTTCTTAATTAGAGTAACTCTTTATAAAGGCTAAATTTCTTAAAATATGTATAAAATTATGGAGGAATTACGATGGTACAAATAGAAAAAGAAGAAATAGTAGATGTTGAAGATTGGCAAATAAAAGTCCAAATACCAAAACCAAACCATTATAAAAAATATGAACAACTTTTTGTTCACTTTTATAGAAAGAATAGAGATGGAACTACTGGGTTTGAGGATCTAAACAAAGAAGAAATTGATAAGATAATAGAAGAGCTTAAAAATTTTGGTAAATGGAGAAAATTTAAGAAAGTATTACAACTCATTAAAGAATGATGGACCCACAAACAATAGTCTTACAAGGGTATAGTAGATATGTTATGGAGAGGATAGAAACCTTTATTTTATTTTTATTTTCTTCTTGGTCTACTATTGGATTATCCCTAGAAATTATTGGAGCATCTATCCTAATAATGGATCTTTTTATAGTTAGAAAGTATGGTATTGGTGAATGTTATCTCAAAGACCCTAATGGCAAAAATCCTGAATGGTATCAATATACAAAAGAAGGTTGGTTAGAACGTCCAAAATACTTCTTAACTAAGAGAGGATGGAGACTTTTAATTGCATGGTTCCTTATCTGGTGGGGCTTTGTATGTCAGTTGATTGGGTATAGATAATCTTACATTCTAGGTTGTTTTAAACATTGACCTTTTCTTTTACCTTTCTTAGCAACACCAAATTTACATTTTTTTCTACTCTTTTTAGGTTTAACAAATATATTAAAATTAAATTTGAATAGTTTTGGTTTTCTTCTCTTTGCCATTTAAACCTCTTTTAAAAAACCTTCTTTAACTAACTTATTTACATATTTTTTAGTGGTGATATAACTAGCATCTATTTCCTTAGCAAGTTCATAATAAGTTAATGGTATCTTCTGTTGATACAAAATCCTCATAATCCTTTTTTCAAAGATAGTAAAAGATTCATTTTTTTTATTTTTCTTACTTAATTTTACTTTTTTCATTTTTTAATATATTCAATTTCAAGACCAAATTTATTTTCTCCTTTAGGATACAAGTGAAACCTGAAAATATCCCTTTTTTTAATCTTTTTTATATCTACTACTTTTTTAGGTATCTTTACCCCAAATTGTTTCCTATTTTTATCATAAATTACAACCATATCTTTTTTAAAGTGCTCTTTCCCTGCAACAATTTTTTTTACTTTATCTAAAGTTTCCCTCTTGATTTTAGGCATATTTGTAATAAATAGACTATAGTATATAAGAATTTCTATAATATAGTCTATATAAAATAATTCATAGAAAGGTTTATATATGAGCTATAAAACAAAATAGACTATAATCTTTAATGTAACCCTTGATAGGGAAAGACCTTCCCAATTAAGCTCACCAAATGAGGCAGGAAGGTCTTATATTATAAAATGATACAAATATACGTAATCGGAATCGTAGCCTTACTATACCTATGGCTTAGGTTTGTAGATAAGGATGAGAAGCTCAAAGAAGTAGGTCATAAGCTAAGATCTCTAAGAGTTAGATTTGGAAAGACCTTTGAGCATTTTATCCCTTTTATCAAGAGTTTTCCAGGAGATAGAGAAAAAACTGTTTTCTTAGGTATGCCAATAGACTTTATTATTTTTGATAAAAAAGCAATAAAATTCGTAGAAGTTAAAACTCAAAACTCAAAATTATCAGAAAAACAAGAAAAAATCAAAAAGCAAATACAGAAAGGACAAGTAGAGTGGCATGAACTACATTATCAGAAATGAAAAACCTAAAACTACCAGAAGATTTTGAAAAATCTATGAAGGACGCTTTAAAACAACCTAAAGCTAAAAATCCTTTATGTAAGAGATACACCCCAGTCTTAAAGCAACAATTCAAGTATAAATCAAGAGCAAAAAGCTCACAAGATTGGAATTCTTATGATCTAGCTCAAACTAAAGAATTTATTCTATTTCAAGAAATTCTAGCAGAAATAATAGATTCCTTAATCCATTTTATCCCTTTTTTAGGAAAAGAAGGGAGACCTTTTATGGACCTTAAAGATATGATCTTCTGCTGTGTAATGAGGGTTTATCTAAATAAAAGTCTTAGAAGAAATATTGGTTATCTTTATGTTGCTCAAAGAAATGGTTATATTGGTAAAGTACCTCATTACAATACTGTAGCTAGATATTATAATAATGAAATATTACCTTCTTCTTTAAAACATCTTATAGAACAATCAGGAAGAACCTTAAAAGAGATAGAAACTGATTTAGATGTAGAAACTGCATTTACAATTGATTCTTCTGGCTTTTCTACTTCTTTGTTTGAGAGATGGTTTAATGTTAGGCTTCAAAAGAAAACCAAAAAAAGACTGTGGAAAAAAGCTCACATTGTTTCTGGAGTTAAAACCAATATTATTTGTGCTATAGATATTAGTCCTGGATATTATCATGATTCTCTTTATCTTGAAAAATTAGTAAAGATTACAGCAAAGAATTTTAATTTTAAAGAGATATCAGGAGATGGTGCCTATTGTTCTAGGAAAAATATGAAGATAGTAAGCGAATTAGGAGGTGTTCCTTATTTTAGATTCCCAAAGAATTATACTAGAAAATCTCGAGGATGTGATATATGGAATAGGATGGCATTTTTCTATCAAAAACATAAACAAAAATATCTAGAAAAATATCACTTACGTAGCAACTCAGAATCTCTGAATAATTCAATTAAAAGAAAGATGGGTATGAGTCTATATTGTAAAAAAGAAAGAGCACAAATTAATGAAATACTCTGTAAATGTTTAGCCCATAATATTTGTGTTCTAATACAGGAGATGATAGAAATGCAGCTTATTATTGATTTTAATAAAAATTGTAAAACGTACCAAATTAAGAGTTAAAGTGTAAATTGCTAGTTATGATACAAAGCCCACAAAAAAGAAAGTTTTAATAAATTCAAAGAATTAGATATAATTA
>CAZENX010000037.1:0-9195 GCA_964513865.1 uncultured Methanosarcinales archaeon
CTAGCATTAAAGTCTATATCTCCCAATACTGTATCATGCTCCTTACCCTCATAACCATACCTAGTCTCCTCTCCTCCCGATATTATTTCTCCGAATGGACTATAAGTTGTATTCTCTATAACATCTCCACTTTCATCAGTGACTACAGTGCTTGAGCCTAGAATTACTCTCTTAATAAAGTTAGCATAATAGTAATTAATATTGAGCAAATTGTCAGAACTAATATCCACAAAGTCATTCTTGATGTAGACCTTTGTTGCTCAAGCATATTTTCTTGAATTTTGAGAATATCTTGCTGATATTTCATAATATCTTTATGTCTTTTCCACTTATTCCTTTCAGAAATATGTTGTGGTGATACAATTGGAGTTTTGAGGAAATTAACTTTTGAAAATGTATCCTTTAATGATTTCATATTAGCATAAACCACATTCATAACTTCTTTTAACTTATTATCTTTTTCCATTTAATACCTAATTATTAAAATTATCCTTCTTATCGATTCACCAAGCAATGCAAGAGAAGCAATTACTAGAGCAATCCGTAAAGCTTCATAATTATTCTTACTTTTTTCTTTAGGAGAATAATATGTATTAAGAGTAACTACCTGTTGAAGTAATTTTGATGTATCATCTGAGATATTATCATAATAATCATCAGGATACCTAATTTTTATAATATCATTGTTAATCTCAGGTTCTGCATTAAACATTCTACCAAAACAAATATTTTTACACTCATATTTTCCAAGCTTAAATAATAAAGTGATATCTGATTCAGAATTATAAGTTCTTTTGGAATTAAAGTAAAATCTAAATACTCCATTGGGTTCAAAATATCTTGAGCCTTCTAATGTAATATTGAAATAAACATCTTCCAAAGAAATTTTGAAATTATCAAAAACAATATAATTCTTATTACTTTGTATTTTTTGACCCTTTCCCGCTTCATATTTTTCATTCTCTTTTAACTCAAGAGTATTTAAGTGCAATTTATAATCACTAATCCCAAGCTCTGATGGGAAATCTATTGATATTCTTTCTGTTTGGATTGAATTATCCACCTCAGTAATTTGAAATGATATACTTCCTTCCCTTAGTCCAAAATCATAAAAAAATCTTAAATCATTAAAAACAACATTTTCTTCTGGTTGTGTAGAAACTTCAAATTCATAACTCTTAAAATCAAGATTTGTATTTATATTATTTGCATATAATCCAGCAAGAGAAGATAAGCCAAAAAATAGCAAAAATAAGTATGAAACAACAAGAATCTCAACAAATTCTTTTCTAAAATCTTCTTTTAAATATCCTTCTTTTTGTAATACTTTAAAAACAGAAAAAGCAATCACGGGAGCACAATATGAAAGACTAATTATAATGAAATACATACCTATAAGAACCTCAAAGTATGCAAGAAGGAACAGTATAAATACAATACATAAGTGAATATACAGATACTTCTTAATCTTTTTGTATCTCATTCCTTCTTATTATCTCCTTTTAGCTTTGAAGTGCTTCTTTATCTTAGATATTCTTTTATATTGATTTTTTTAAATTTGATATAAAGCCAAACTAAAGAATTAAATATAATAACATTCATCAGACTTCTAAAAGATTGTAACATTAAAAGCCTATTATCAATCGGGATACCGTTACCTTTAGCCAAATTTAACATATAAAAAAATGAACCAAAAAAAATTATTATATTAATCAAGATATATAACAAAATGATAAGCTTTTTATTTTTCTTCATTTTCTTTTAATTATCTAATAAATATAAGACATGATATTTAAATATTATTATTTTTTTATATTGGATTACGATTTACTTGCTCTTTCTCTGGCTTGTCTTAACCTCTCATAGAATGCTTCAGGATCTACGCTTTTACTAGTCCCCATTTTATGTTTTTTATACCACTCCAATCTGCTACTTAAACTCCAACCTTTTGGTGGTGTGTTTTGTCCAGTTTTATAAGTAGTTATTTCACTTTGGGCATTTGCTTGATTAAGTGTATTCATTTGTGAAGAAGGAATTATTGGAGCTATAGTTTCTTCTTGAGCCTTTTCAGCTTCAATTTTATATTGTTGGGCTTCTTCTATAGATTTAATAGTCTCTGTGTCTGAATAAACAGAATATCCATAGAATAAAGCAGCAGATAAATAAGGTCCTGCTACTGGAACCATAAGAGAACTGACAATTGCTGTACCTGCCCCAGCACTTTTGGCAGCAGATTTGAAAATCTTACCCCAAGAATATACTTCACCAGCATACATCCTTTGTATACTATATTCACTTATCCCAGCACGTAATGCAAATAAACCTACCACTATTGCCCCTCCAACAATTACTTGTGCCCAATGTCCATCCTCATCAACATATTTGTAGGGATTATTTCTTTCAAACGCATACCTATTAAGGGTCTGCGGGTCGTATAAGTTTTGGATTATTGTGTCTGGCTGTAAAAATTGACCTCTGCTTGGGTCATATCTTCTTGCATTGAAGTCTATATCTCCCAATACTGTGTCATACTCCTTACCTTCATAACCATACCTTGTCTCAGTACCACCACTCAAGACCTCTCCGAAAGGGCTGTAGCTAGTATTCTCAACTACTTCACCTTGTTGGTTCGTAATAACAGTTGAAGAGCCTAGATGGTCTGGGTGGATGTAGATCTTAGAGCCGTCTGGGTTGATTTGTCCTACTAGGACACCATCTTGATATATGTAAGTATAGTCATAAGAACCGCTAGAATTGATAATTCTTACAAATGTATTGCTAATATAGATAACAGTTTCATTTGTACCATCTTCATTATATGTTACCTTTACATGCACTCTTTCTTCTACTGGGTGGTATTTGTATTCTTGTAATAATGTGCCTGTTTCATTATAGACTTTGTTTAGTTGATTAAGGGAATTATAAGTTCTATTATAACCATCACCACTTATCAGATTACCATTAGCATCGTAAACTAAACTTATTTCACTAGCAAAGCAAATAGGCAGTGATATCACTAGGATTGCCATGCAGATTGCTGAGATGATGATGGCTTTTTTCATGATATCACTACTCCACTTTGATTATCCTTATAGGAGGATGAGTTAATAGTTGCTATTGTCTTATGTACACCTTCATTGGCATAATCTGACTCAATGTAAATGAAGATGTCATCAGTTGAAATGGTTGTTATATTGTCTGAGGTTATGTTTTCTGTGCCTGTGTTGAAGATCCAATCAAATTGCTGGCTAGAGTCTAAATTATTCTTTACTATCATTTCTGTTACAGCATTGCTTCCTTCTGACAAAGTTGTTAAGCTTGATACCTCTAATGGTCTTATTTCGAAGAAGTCCTTTACCTTATCTATGAAACTGGAAACAAATGCAGATATTTCTGGTTGTTTGTTTCCCTGTGAATAGTTTTCTTCAATAATTGCTATAATGGATTCATTAAAAACAAAAAATTTATATATTAATACCATATTAACACAATATTAAGGTGATATTATGGTGCAAGCAATAATAAAAATTGATGATGGTACCAACAGGATATTGAATATTATCAAAGCTAAGTATGGTCTAAAGGATAAAAGCCAGGCAATAGAGGTGATGGCAGAGCAGTATAAGGAAGAAGTTCTTGAGCCTGAATTAAGACCAGAGTATATAGAAAAAGCTAAGAGAATAATGAAAGAGAAACCAATTAAAGTAGGAACTATAGAAGATTTTAGAAAAAGATATGGTATAAAATAAGATGTATTCTATTTATGTTAGACCAAAAGTAGATAAAATTTTCTCAAAATTAGAAAAAAAGAATCCAAAACAAATTCTAATAATACATAAGAAATTAAACGAAATAATAAAAAACCCTTATAGATACAAAAATCTAAGAGCTCCATTAGATAAATGGAAAAGAATTCATATTAACAATCATTTTGTTTTGACTTTTTCCATAGATGAAAAAAATAAAATCATAATTCTGGAAGATTACGAACATCATGATAATATATACAAATAGAATCATCTGGAAGCATCAGCTTGTCTTTCCAGTTCTACTTTCTTGGCAATTGCATTGCTTTGCTGGGAAAGCTTAAAGGCAGCAATTATCTCTTCTGTTATTGCTTCAACTGCATCCTTCTTTTTGTTAAAGGATTTTAGATATATTCCTTGAACCATGTTTTTAATGGCAGTATCAATCCTTCTTTGAGGAGCCATCTCAACAGCTTTTGGATATCTGGCACCTCCATATTCTACTGAAACAATCTCTTCTCTTGGTGCTGAATTTTCTATAGCTTTCACAAACACCTCGATTGGATTTTTATTGGTTCTTTTCTCAATTATTTTAAAAGCTTCTTCTACAAGCTGAAAGGTAGCATGGGCTTTGCCTGTGTTATGACCAGAGCTCTTAAAATGTTTTTTTCCTTTATGTCCAGGAACCATTAGTTTATTAATAAAACGTTCAACAATGAATATCTTTGATTTATGAAACTTAGAACCCGCGTACCGAGCCCCTGTTTTTGGAACAAACTTCGGCTCTAAGGTTATGTAATTCTTTAAGCCTTCATCCATAACCTTTATTTGAGAAGTATCCCATCTGTTGAATGCCTTGATTTTCATCATTTTCTAGCTTTCTCTATCCTGCCTTTTAATAATGCGTTTAAGCTTTGATCATTTACCTTTATAACCTGCCACCTAACACCAGGCATATCACCTTTGCTTCTGCCCTTGTTGCCCCCAATACATTCAATGACAACTTCATCATGCTCATCTACTAGCTTGGTTGCTCCATCTCCTGGCAAGAATGCTGTAACTTGTTTACCATTTTTAATTAACTGGACACGAACACATTTTCTCATAGCTGAGTTTGGCTGCTTTGCCTCTAATTGTACCTTCTCTAAAACAATACCAGAAGCCTGAGATGCTCCTGCCAAAGGGTCTGATTTCTTCTTCAAACCAAGGACTCTTCTGGCATATTTTAGCTTGTTCCATCTAAATTTAGCTCTTCTTTTCTTGAGCTTTTTCCCAGCATTTGTTCCAGATGATTTCTTTGACATTCTATACAACCTTTATTTCTTTTATATCAAAGTATTTTTTGACTATCTTCTCAGTATTTCTTAAATTTTTCGCGTTCTTTCCTATAAGCAGGCCTTTTGTTTTTGTATCAGGACCTGTAATTATGATTTCATCCTCTTCTTTTGCTATATCCTTAGCTTTTAGAGGATAAATAAGGTTTTTCACAAACCTTATGACGTCAGGATTAAATTCTAATATTTTAATCTTTCTATTTAACAGCTTCTCCAGCTTTTTTACATTAGCAGCTTTTTTTCCTACTGCTTTTCCCAGCTGCCCTTGTTCTACAATAAATGTTAATAAATCATTATCATCTATAAAACAATCTTTGAGTCTGGTCCTAGTTATATTCTCAAACAAAGACATTGTTTTTAAAGTCTGATTGTCGTATTTTCCTAGATTCATTTTATTTGGCCAAGAACAGAGATAGAAAAAGGTTTTTTGCAGATTTCACCTATCTCTTCATTTGAATATTTTAGATTTACAATCTTTACATTTGCTAATTTTCCATAATGATTTAGGTCAGCTCTAATATTTTCAGGTGTATTTTTACTAATGAAAACCTTTGCCAGCTTTCCTGATCTTAACTCTTTTATTGTTCTGTCTGTTCCTATTACCAAGCTTTTGCTTTTCAGCAATTTCTTGATTTCATCTAAAGTTGTATCAATTTTTGCTTTTGCCATTTTTACTCCTTTTTCTTTATCTTTGTTATTAAACCAGGCAAACCAGTACCCAGAGGAACAGGTTGGTTAAGCATTACATTCTCTACAACACTGTTTAGCATATCAACCTCTCCGATTAAGCTAGCATTAATTATGTGTCTTATTGGAGTTTCAAAAGAAGCTCTAGCTAAAGCACTGGATTTCTCTGAAACTACTCCATAACGGGTAATTCCTTGGGTTTCTCCTGTCACTGTCATTATATCTGCTACAAGCATTATATGCCTTATATCAACATTCAAACCCTGGCTTTCTATAACTTTATATACCTCATTTATTATTGCCTGTCTTGCTGCTTCTATTCCTAAAACTTCCTGTATCTCAAATACATCATTTGTAATGGTTCTTTTTTCATCTACATATTTTAGCTTTAGTATCTCTTTAAGATTTGTGCCGGCTGTCACAATAATAAATTCTGTACCTCTTTTTAATGGTAGTACCTGGGTTATACCTTTTATTCCGCTTATATAAACATCCTTTATCTTTTCTTTTAATCTAAAGAGCTCGTTTAATTCCTCTTCTTTGCCTTTGGTTTTTACTATTATTACATTATCTTTCTCCTTAATATTGCATCCTTTTAATGACTTTTGCAGTATACTAATTAGATTTTTTATTTTCAGATTAAGGCTGTCTACCTTTTCTTTGTCTAAAGAGATATCAATAGATGAATTCGCAATGTTCATTGAAACCTCTGTTATGATTTCTCTGAATGTGGTTTCTTTTATTGAATGAGCTATCTGTTTAATGTCCTTTCCTTTATTGTATGGGTCTTTTAGGTAAATCTCCATTGTTGGAGTTGAGATATCCTTTCTGCCATCCAATATCTCAATAATTCTTGGCAATCCTACTGTAACATTCATCTCTGCTACACCAGCAAAATGGAATGTATTTAGAGTCATCTGGGTACCTGGCTCTCCAATACTTTCAGCAGACACCAGTCCTATGCATTCTCCTGGCTCTATCAAAGTATTCTTATATTCTTTATATACCTCTTCCATGATCTTCTCTACTTTTTCTTTTCTAATCTTTTCCGGAAGATTGCCTTCTACTTCTTTTAATATGCCCTCAGGCAAGGCTCCTTGGTATCTTTTTATTGTTGGATTCATTTCCATTTATTATTTTATTATTGATTCAACTATTCTTTTTATATTTATTTTTCCTCCTTCTGATTTTGAAACATCTATACCATCTTCGCCATAATTATATTGGATGATTCTTTTTGAAGCATCTCTTACAGTGTCATCATATTCTACCTTTAAGTCCTGCATCGCGTTAGCTAATCTTCTATATAGGTAGCCAGATTTAGGTGTTCTTAAGGCTGTATCCATTAAAGAATCTCTACCAGTCATACCCATAAAGAAAAATTCATGTGGCAATAATCCATTTCTAAAACTATTTTTTATAAAACCTCTTGCTGCTGGACCCAAATCATTCTTCTTGAAGCAGGATAATGGCCTATTTCCATATCCTTTCTCTATTCTTCTTCCTCTTAAAGCCTGCTGACCAACGCAAGCAATCATTTGGGCTAGATTAATTATGTTTCCTCTTGCTCCTGATTCAACCATAATAGATGTATGGACATCTTTACCAATCTGATCTGCAACTATTTTACCAGCTTCATTTCTTGCCTTATTCAGTATTTCCAGGATCTTTAGTTCCAAGGTTTCCTCAATAGTCCCACCAGGCAAGGCCTCTAGTTCATTCTTTGTATAGCTTTCAATTAAATTATATACTTGTTGCTCTGCTTGTTTCAAAACTTCTTGAATCTTAAATTTCTCAAGATCTTTTAGATCCATATCCGAGATACTTGTGGTAAAACCATAGTCTAATAAGACTTTTATTCCTAACCTATACAGTTTTCCTAATATCTCCAGAGTTTTATCAGAACCATATTTTGCTCTTAAGTTTCTTAACAATAAACCAGACTCAGCCCCCAGATTAGATTTATCCATTATTCCACATTTTAATATGCCTTTTTTTATAAGCACGTAACAATCATTTTCACATTTTTCTTTTTTACATTTTTCACATTTCTTACAAGCTTTTGAATTACCTATAAAATTAAAATCTTTAGGTAATAAAACACCAAATACATCTTTTCCTGTAACAACATCTTTATTTGGCAAACTTGAGAAATCATACTCTCCTATAGATGATAACAATCTAATAGCCTCTTCTTTGCTAAATTTTAATTCTTTTGTCAATAAATAATTACCAGAGATGGCATCCATTGTACAGCCAATAATGCTTAAACCATATCTTGGGCTTATAATCTGGGTTTGAACTTCCATTAATATCTCAGCTTCTGCTCTTGCCTCTTCTGTTTGGGGGATATGCAGATTCATTTCATCCCCATCAAAATCAGCATTATAAGGGGTGCAGACAGCAGGGTTTAATCTGAATGTTAATCCTGGTAAAACTCTAACGCGGTGGCACATCATGCTCATTCTATGTAAAGAAGGCTGTCTGTTGAATATAGCTATATCCCCATTCATGATGTGTCTCTCAACCACAAAACCTTCTTCTAGCTCTTCTAGGATTTGCTCTTTTGTTTCATCTGTTATTTTCTTTTTTCTTCCATCTGGTCTTACTACATAATTTGCTCCTGGATATATGTCAGGGCCTCTTTTTACGTATTCTTTCAGATATTCTTTGTTCCAAGAGGTTATCCTTTCTGGTACAGTTAGAATTAAAGCAACCTCTATTGGAACACCGACTTCATTTAGCTTTAACATTGAATCCGGGCTGATGACAGTTCTGGAGCTGAAGTTAGTCCTTTTTCCTGCTAAATTATGCCTAATTCTTCCTTCTTTGCTCTTTATCCTTTCTGTTATTGTTTTCAAAGGCTGACCAGATCTATGACGGGCAGGCGGCAGCTGGGAAATATTATTGTCAAAGAATGTAGTTACATGATACTGCAACAAATCCCATAGATCTTCTATAATAATCTCAGGAGCTCCTGCATTAATGTTTTCAAATAACCTTTGGTTTATTCTTACAATGTCTCCTAGTTTATGAGTCAAATCATCCTCACTTCTTTCTCCACTTTCTAAAGTTATAGAAGGCCTCATTGTAACAGGAGGAATACCCATCAAGGTTAGCACTAACCATTCAGGCCTTACTACACTTGGGTTTAGTCCGAAAAGTTCAACATCTGAGTCTGGTATTTTTTCAAGCCTTGCTCTTATCTCTATTGGAGAGATTCTTTTGTCATCCTCAAAATAAGTAGTAGGTTTCTCCAAAGTTATTTTGTTTTGCTTGGCCTTACAATGAGGACATTTGTTTATTGTTTTTAAGCCAGAGAGCAGTTCTTTAATCATAGCTCTTTTCTTTTTTATTCTTTTTATTGCCTGAGTTCTTGCTCGTGATTTTTCAGCTTTTTCTTCTGGAATTAATATTCTGCCACATTC
>CAZENX010000038.1:0-6112 GCA_964513865.1 uncultured Methanosarcinales archaeon
ATATTGAGGTAGGTACACCTCCTGCATCATCTTTAATAATAAAAGAAGCAGGTATAGAGAAAGGATCCTCAAATCCTTTAACAGATAAGATAGCAGATTTGAAGATAGAGCAGATTATAAAAATAGCTAAAATGAAAGATACTTCTTTGTTAGGAAAGGATAATTTTTCTAAGGTTAAAGAAATTATCGGAACATGTAATTCCATGGGCATTCTTGTAGAAGGAAAACCAGGTGTTGAAACTATAAAAGAGATAAATGAAGGAAAATTTAAAGAGAAAATAGAAGCTGGCAAGACAGAACTTTCAGCTGAAGAGCTAAAGAAACTAGAAGAAGAGAAGAAAAAATTACAGGAAGAAATAGAAAAAAGAAGAGCTGAATTTGAGAAGACAGCTAAGGAGATTATTAGCTCTATGGCTGGCAAGGAAAGAGGACAGATTAAAGCTAAACTTCATGAAGCAGAAATACCAGAAGAGATTATTAATGAGTTATTACCAGCAGAGGAAGCTGCTGTTGAAGGTGCTCCTGCAGCTGCTGAAGCAGGAGAAGAAAAAGCAGAAGAAGCTCCTGAAAAAGAAACAAAAGAAGAGCCTAAAGAAGAGAAAAAGAAAGAATAGTTTGAAATTTTGAAAAAATTTTTAACTCTTATAAATTTCAAAAAAATTTAAAAGAAGATTATTCTTCATCATCATCATCTTCATATTCATCCCACTCCTCATCAGATTCTGGAATCATCTTGGCACCTCCAAAACTTCAAGAGTTATACAAATTAGGTATTTAAATTTTATTATTTTAGAAATCAGATGTTCTTTTCACTTTAAAATTACTTGTTAATAATTTTACTTTTTCCTTATGTTCTTTTAAACCTTTCCAGTCTAAAATAATTAATTCAGATTTTGGAATTGTTTTCTCTATTGCCTGCTTTAAGTTGTTTTCGTTTAAATTTTCAAGATTGTATTTTGGACAAACGTGACCTATCGCTATATCACTGTTTAATATAATTTTTTTAAAATTAGGAGTTGTATGCAATCCTCCTAACCCAACAGCAGATTCATATTGTTTTGGCTTATTTTTTAGTAAATATATAATGGTTTTTGTTATTATCTTTCCTGCTTCCTTGTTTTTCCATTCCTTTTCTGTCGAGCCTATTTCAATAAAGAAACAAGGTTTTTCTAAAAAAGGACCGTGGTGTGTGCATTCCTGTACAATATCATAATTTATAGTGTTGTTTTTTTCTAAGAAAATTAAAGCTTCCTTTAGATAAGATGCAGGACAGATACATAATTCATTATCTTTTCCACCTAATTCAGCAATTCCCCAATTACCAGGAGAATGAACAGACAAAGAAGGAATTCCTGATTTAGATTCATGCTTTGTTGCAAAAATAAACAAATCTGCTTCTATCTTTTTATCAATATTTTCTGCATTAACTGATTTTTCCTCTACTTCATATAATTCAGCATTATATTTTTCTAAAGGTTCTTTTTTCAGCTCTTCTGCTATATTTACTCCTGCTAAATCCTGTTTTGAGGTAATTATTGCTATCATAAATAACAAGAATTATAAAAGTTTTATAAATATTTAGTATACTCACAAAATTTTATATAAAAATATTAATAATAAAAATTTAAAAAAATAAAAAATATATATCAAAAGAATCAGAATTTCTTAGAATCTTTTCTTTTTTCTATAGCATTCCTGGCAATAAACTGGCCTGTCTCCACTTGGTTTGAATGGAACTTTACATTTCTTACCACACTCAGCACAAACTGCATCATGCTCCTCTCTTGGTCCGAAATCACTTCGGAAACCTTTGTTAAAATCTCCCATATTAATTTCCTCCATTATTAAGACAATATAAAAGAAAACCTTTTAATTTTCCTGTATATTAATCCTTATATTTATTGGTGAAATCTGACTATTTATAAAGCTTTGTAAAATAGCTTCAAATTAATTTGAAAATTAAGAAAAATATTTATAAATAGACATTTCCATATTAAAAGTGCTAAATATGAAAAAGATAATTATTACATTAATTGTATTAAGTATGCTATTTGCATTAGGATGTGAAAAATCAACAAATGAGGAAGATACATTTGGACAAGAGAAAGCTATAAACATATCAAAGCCGCAGATTTTGAATATGAATAAATATAAAGAAAACAATGGCAGAGATTTAATGGTTAAAAATATTATTCAGAATGAATGTTCAGGATGCTGGATGGTAGAATATCAATTCTTATTTGATTCAGATGAAGGAATTACAAAAGCCAATGTAAAAGTAACCTTAGAAGAATGGGAAATAACTGATACAATTTATGGAGATGAAATAATTAGTATATTAGGTATGCAGGAAGCAAAAGATATTGCTGAGGGCAGTGAATGTACTGAGAAAGGCAGCTTGACAGAAGATTATTTTTACAATGAAAACACAAAGACATGGTGGTTTGATTTAATAATGAAACCTGAGTTTGAGAATGAATTATGTAATCCTGCATGTGTTGTTTCTGAAGAAACAGAAGAAGCAGAGATAAACTGGAGATGCACAGGCGCTTTGGTTGAATAAAAAAATTAAAAGAAAAATTATTTTTTCTTTGGCATATCTTTCCAAGCTACTAAACCCAGAACAACCATGTATGCTATTGCTGACAAAGCAAATACCACCCCTACAGCTGAAAGTGGCGGCAGCATTCCTAAAATTATCAATGCCAAGGGACCTGGGTAATTCATCTTCTTGAAGATAACCCATGACCACCATATCAACAAGGCTCCATAAACCGGTGGCAGAAGAATAAAGAAACCCCATGCCCAGTTTTTCTTCGCTAATATAGGAATTAAGAACCATCTTGCAACAGGAACCCAAGCCAGCCATGGATATTTATATTTTGACTTTTTAGCAATTGTCATCCATACAAAAGCCATGTAGACATAGAACAGTGCTATATAAAACAATACTGCTAAAACTGCAAATGCTACAATAGCTGCTAATATTCCTCCAACTGTTGCTCCTCCTACAATTTGTTCAATATTTGGCACATCATAAGGATACATTATATCACCCAAAGATTATTTACTATAATTAGTATATAAAAGTTTCCAATTCTTTAATGTCATTTATTTCAAAATCCCATCTTCCTTTTATCTTACCTTCATAGCCATATTTTGCAAAGCATGTTTTCATTCCTAATGCTTTTGCTCCTTTCATGTCCCTCTCAGGCCTGTCTCCAACCATTAAACATTCAGAAGGCTTTACTTTTAACTGTTTTAATGCTGCCCTGAAAGGGAGCTTGGAGGGCTTTAACCTTCCTGTATCTTCTAATGCTACAACAACATCAAAGAAATCATCTATTTCCATTGCAGTTAATCTTAACCATGCTTTAAGCTTTGGAGCATCTGAAACTATTGCTAATTTCAGGTTTTTTTCCTTGAGTTTTTTAAGGGTTTCCTTAACTCCTGCATAAGGGGTAAGGATTCTTGCTCTTCTGTATGCGTTTATTGCATGCGCTAATTTTTTATAATCTATCTTCCCTGTTGTCCTTTTAAGAAATTTCTGGAATATTGTATGGTCCTCCATGCCATGCTCGGAGAATAAAGAATAGAGAATCTTCATACTTTTTTCTTTGGGTATTTTTAATCCAGAATTAATCATGGCAGAGATTGCCTCTTCGCAACATGTTTTCTTTAATCTCTTGAAATCTATTAATGTATTGTCTAAATCAAAGATTACTGCCTTTATCATCTATTTTGGGAAAGGATTATGTTATTTAAAACTTTGCATATCCTCTTTTACTTCTTTTTGAAAAAATTCGCTACGGCAAACCCTACAAATCCTGCACCCAGCCCGATAAACAGCCACGCAACAAGGTTGTTATAAAGGAACCCTAAGCCCATCCCAAGGAATAAACCTGCAGGTATAAACAAGGCAGCTGGATTATCCATCTTTTTCTTTGCCATATAATCACCCCATTTTTATTAATTATTTAGTAAATGATATATAAAAGTTTCTAATGGCGATTTAGTTATTTTATAGTGGTGAATTATAGAAAGTTTTATAAATAAAAAAACAACTATTATCAGAATGGATAATCTGGAAGATAAAGTTATGAGACGTAAGGACCCTTTAGTATATTATTGGTTGTATTATAGAGGTTTGAGTAGGGGGCAATTATTTAAAAAAGACCGAAGTTTATATAAAACATTAAGGAAAAGAGGTCTTAAAGACTATCTTCCTAAAGCAAAACCTGGTCCTAAGTCTAAGTATGGTGATGATCCTTTGGGATATTATAATAAGCATTATAAAGGTTTAAGCAGAGGGCAATTAGAGAGAAAGGATCCCAATTTATATATGATATTATACAACAGAGGCCTTAAAGACAAACTTCCTAGAGCAAAACCTGGTCGTAAGCCTAAGTATGATGATCCTTTGGGATATTATAATAAGCATTATAAAGGTTTGGATAGAAGGCAATTGTCCAAAAAGAATCAAAGCCTATATAAAATATTAAAGGAAAAAGGTCTTATAGACAAAATTCCAAAAGCAAAATCTAAATATGGAGATGATCCTCTGGAATATTATAAGAAGCATTATAAAGGTTTGAGCAGAGGGCAATTGTCCAAAAAAGATTATTCCTTCTATAGATTTTTAGTCAGAAAAAAGCTTAAAAACCAAATACCTAAAAAAAGAGATTTAAAAAAATAATTTTTATTTATTTTCATAAGCAACATTAAGTTAACTGGTATATGAAAACCAATAAATTTATATTATCAAAGGTTTCAGTTGTATTGGGTGGTTATTATGGAATTTGCTAAAAAGGATTTTTCATACTACTGGAAAATTATTAAGTTGCCATTATTGTTTCTTGTTGCATGGAGCATTATAGGTGTTATTGTTGCAAAATTTGCCATAGAATGGTATTCTTCCATATTTGGAAGCTGGCAGGGCATATTTATCCAGTTAATTGTGTTTGGATTCATTGGTTATTGCATAGTTGCTGAGCATAAAGGTTCTGTTAAGCAGGGTGCATGGGCAGGTGCAATAACAGGCGTAATAGCAGGATTTATTGGAGCAATATTAGCACTTATATCATATTACCTTGTTCCCCAGCTTTATGAAACAAGCATTGCTCAGGCAACTGCAAGAGGTGCTTCTGCAGATATGGTTAGGAACTTTATAAAAATTGGAGTATACATAGGTTTTATAACAGGTCCTTTATTTTCTGGTTTAATAGGAGCAGGTATTTCAGCATTATCTGGTTTAGTAACTAAGAAAGTGATGAAAAAGAGATAATTCTTTTATTTTTCAATTAACAATATAAATAATGAGTTTTATCCCTTATGAATGGAACCTATTAATTTCTCAGAGGAAACAATTATTTCTCTCTATAATCTGGGGTATCCTCCTAAACAAATAGCAAGGATTGCTGCCAGAAGCATTCGGGTAGTTGAGAATATTCTTGGTAAAAGAGTAATAAAGAAGGAAAAACCTAAGAAAAGAGTAAGAATAACCCCTAAAATTTCTTCACGTAAGAAGAGCAAAAGACAGGAAGAGATTAAGACATATATTGTAAATGATAGATTGACAGTAAAGGAAATTATGGAAAAAACACATCTTACAGATGCTACAATATATCAGCATTTAAAAAAGCTCGGACTTAATGCGCAGGCAAGAGAGAATACAAGAAGGAAGAGAGAAAATGAAAAGGCTTCAAGTTATTATCAGGTAGTTTCTAGCATAGAAGAAATTGTAGATGAAAAACCCATGGTTCCTAAAAAGTCAGTTTATGCTACTGAGTATAAAAACTTAATATCTGTTATGGTCAAGATACTTCAGCAAAAGGCTGAGCAAGGAACATGGGCAGAGAAAACCTTTGTTGATTTTGTTCTAAACAATCCTAAGAGTAAGGTTAAGCTACCTAGAGTTTTAAAGATTTTTGAATGTTATGAAGCTAAGGAGAATAAAGGGGAGTATATGTCATACAATAGTATTAGTAAAGATGTTAAGATAGCTGTTGGGACAGTTAGAAATGTTCTTAATAGGGGTGGTATTTATATATATTCAAAAGACAGACCCAGAACAAAAAGACATTTGGATAAAGCACATATTAGGGATGTGCTT